>JBQGCI010000226.1:0-3307 GCA_052038405.1 Acinetobacter pittii | reverse complement strand
GCCAGCAATAACCTCTATCTTTTAAGATTGGCCGACGCCTATCTGATTGCTGCCGAAGCCGAAGCCCGTTTGAGCGGCCCCTCCACCAGCGCCTATACCCATGTAAATGCCATCAGAACAAGAGCCGGACTGCCTGATCTTACCACCGGATTGGGTAAAGATGCTTTTATTGATTCGGTTTTAGTTGAAAGATCCAAAGAGTTTTATGGAGAGGGCGACCGCTGGTATGACCTTACGCGTACCGGCAAGTTCCTCACAACGATACCTTACGCTGTAAACGCAGACTATCCTGTAAGAACGGTAGCCGCGAAGAACAAATATTTCCCGATACCCCAGGTAGAAATCAATGCCAACCCCAAGCTGGAACAAAATCCTGATTGGAGATAAGTTATATTTAAAAATTTGCCAGATATACTTTTTTTATGATAGAAGACAAAGGCCGTAGTGCCAGAAATTTTCGCAGCCATACCGTTAAAGCTGACTTAGTGATTATTGGCGGTGGCATCAGTGGCGTATGCTGTGCTATTACCGCAGCCCGTGAAGGGATACAGGTGGCACTGGTACAGGATCGGCCGGTATTAGGCGGCAATGCTTCCAGTGAAGTAAGGCTCTGGATACTGGGTGCTACCTCGCATATGGGTAATAACAACAGGTGGTCCCGGGAAGGCGGTGTTATGGATGAATTATTGGTTGAAAACACCTACCGGAATCCGGAGGGCAATCCCGTGATCTTCGACACCATCCTGTTAGAAAAAGTGGTGCAGGAGCAAAACATCCGTCTCTTTCTAAACACCGCTGTCCACGAAGTGCAAAAAGACCATGGCGATACCATACAAACGGTAAAAGGATTTTGCAGTCAGAACCAGACCACTTATACATTTGCAGCTCCCTGTTTCTGCGACGCTTCGGGTGACGGAGTAGTGGCTTTTTTAGCAGGAGCCCCGTTTAGAATGGGTGCGGAATCGAGAGAGGAGTTTGGCGAAAAATTTGCCCCCTCTCAACAGTACGGTGAACTGCTGGGACATAGTATTTATTTCTATTCCAAGGATACCGGGAAGCCTGTACGCTTTGTACCACCCTCCTTTGCTATTGCAGATATGGGTTGCATTCCGCGCTATAAAATGTTTAATTTAAACGACCAGGGATGCAGGCTATGGTGGATTGAATACGGGGGAAGATTAGATACGGTACATGAAACAGAAGCGATTAAATGGCAGCTGTGGGAAGTGGTATACGGCGTATGGAATTATATCAAAAATTCCGGAAATTTTCCGGAAGCAGCTACCTATACATTGGAATGGGTGGGTACTATCCCAGGCAAAAGAGAAAGCCGGCGTTTTGATGGCGATTATATGCTGATACAGCAGGACATAGTAGAACAACGCCAACATGAAGATGCGGTATCTTACGGAGGATGGTCGATTGACCTGCACCCCGCAGACGGTGTATTTAGTGAACTGCCGGGTTGCAATCAGTGGCACAGCAAAGGTGTTTACCAGATCCCTTATCGCAGTTTGTACAGCAGCAGTGTCAACAATCTTTTTCTTGCCGGACGCATCATCAGTGCATCACATGTCGCTTTTGGCTCTACCAGGGTAATGGCTACTTCGGCCAATAGTGCTCAGGCTGTGGCTATGGCTGCTGCGCTTGCGGTCAAACATCGCCTGTCCGCACGGCAGGTTAACGATCATATGTCCGAGTTACAGCAAAGCCTGATCAAAGCCGGCCAGTTTATACCCGGCGTACCCGCAAATGATGCGCAAAACCTGGTGCAGTCGGCCAGCATTACTGCCAGCAGTGAATACGAATTGAGAACACTACCACAAAGTGAACAATTACATCACCTGGAAATAGGCTTGGCACAAATGGTACCCGTTGCGGCCGGCTTGCTTCCGGCAATAGCAATATCGCTTACAGCAACGGAAGCTACCAACCTTACGGTGCAATGGGCGGTATCATCGCGTGAAGGTAATTTCACACCCGATACTATACTCGAAGAAAAAACAATAGCAGTAATTGAGGGTAGCAGTAATTTAAGCCTGAAGTTTGAGACAAGTATCGCAAAAGAGGGATATATTTTCCTGATCTTCAGAAAAAATCCTCATATCAAAATAGTGTTATCCACTGACCGGCTAACCGGCATATTATCACTGTTCCAGGCAGAGAACAAAGCCGTGTCCAATAGCGGTGTGCAAACACCTCCAACGGATATTGGGATGGATAGCTTTGAATTCTGGACGCCGCAAAGAAGACCTGCCGGCTTCAATATGGCTTTTGCATTCAGCGATCCGGTTTATTTATTCAAAGCAGAAAACATAAAGAATGGTTATGCAAGACCTTTTATAAGACCTAATGCATGGGTGGCAAAAAAAGAAGATGCCACACCTCATATTAAATTGCAATGGGAAGAAATAGTGACCATTCATACTATTCAGCTCAGCTTTGATACCGACTTCGATCATCCGATGGAGTCGGTATTAATGCAACACCCGGAAACCGTGATGCCTTTCTGTGTCCGTAATTATAAAATACGGGACGGCAAAGGGAGCCTGGTACAGGAAGTTACCGGTAATTACCAGACAAGAAATATCATTAAATTGGAAGCGCCTTTAGTGACCGATTCGCTGGTTATTGAAGCGGAACACCCTGACGAAAATGTTCCGGCCGCTATTTTTGAAATCAGATGCTATTAAGCCCATTATGAGTAAACTTGACTTCGTAGTAATTTGCGTTTTCGCCGTATTAATGGTGATTATTGGGCTGGTTTTTACCGCCCAAAGTAGTAAAAGTTCCAAATCCTTTTTCGAGGCAGGTGGCAGCACTCCCTGGTGGATCAATGGCCTTTCCCTCTTCATCTCCTACTTCTCGGCTGCAACTTTTGTAGTATGGGGATCCATTGCCTATAAACACGGCCTGGTGGCCAATACCATACAGTTCACCATGTGCCTGAGCGGGATAGTAACCGCCATATGGAGTGCAGGCCGGTGGAAAAAGACCGGGACCACCACAGCCGCCGAATACCTCGGTAAACGTTATGGCAAATCAGCTAAGCAATACTTCAGCTATATGGTTCTTTTATATAGCCTGGTGAGTACTGCTGCCATACTTTACGCCGTAGGAAAAATTGTATATGTGGCTACCCCCTTTTCGCTGGAAACCTGCATTATTGCTATTGGCATCACCATAACTTTCTTCAGTACGCATCGAAGCGTAACCAAATACCTCAAGATGAAGCTGGACGATCTGTATTAACAGCTTCCTTCTTATCTTCGCGGCATGGATCAATTGTTACAGCAACTGGAGGCGC
>JBQGCI010000225.1:0-2223 GCA_052038405.1 Acinetobacter pittii | reverse complement strand
GATGATGCGTAGATTCTATATGCATAAGATTATTGCGCCCGGCAGTTTAAGGGTTGGGGTAAAACGAAAGTAAATCTATGGAAAATGGATGATCGAAAAAAAGCATGTTCACCATAATTATTACCACCAACATCCCTGCCTGGTAGCCCGCCAGCGGTACCAAGGTTATCCGTTTACCGGAAGTTATTCCAACAATCATGATCAACAACACAGCCAATAGGGAACCTGTAAAAAAAAGGATGAAATTAACCAATGAAAACAATGGTGTAATGGCTAACCAAAAAACGATATCCCCCAGTCCCAGTTTTTGATTAACTACACCCTTAAAACTTCCCTGTTTAAGCCGGTAATAGATCAGCAAACTACCCAGTAAAAGTACTAGCAATGCCGCATTAGTAAACAGTTGCCATAGAGCCGTAGTGATATCAACTTCAACGGCAGTATTTGCTAAGCAGGCCAACCATAGCGCCAGTAACAGGTATACTGGTACGGTGCGATCTTTAAAATCGGTATAAACGATGGCCAATAACAGTATTGAGATTATTGTGGTTATCAAATTAGCGGCTTGTTTGGTAAATATAAATGAACAGGTTACAACCACCCATCGCTCAGGGCTTCGTCAGGCTCTGCCCGACAACGCTTTTTAAATATAAAAGAGACTTCAATTCGCCATCTGTATCTGAACTTCATTTTCATGAGCTTGCCCCTGGCTTTCTGCTATCATACCACTTCGTCCGACCCGGGTTGATATCCTTTTCCCCATTTAATCGGGTACCGTGTCCGTTAGCTTTTTATTCTGATCAATTTCCCATTGATTAAAGATCCCATCTCCATCAAAATCAGTTACCGCAGTGGCACGGGCACGGAAACCTTTTGGAGAAGCCTCGATAATTTCTATTTTATAGTTAGCCTGTCCACCTTGACTGGTGAGCAATTGCTGTTCGAAGGAGATAGTCGGCAACTCGTTGGTGTAAGTAGAGTTCTCGAAAAAATACGAACGCTCTAATGTATAAACGTGCTGTAATTGCAACTTAGCTTCGGTACTTTTGGCTTTGGAGATCAGGGGCATTAAACTGGGCAGCGCTAGCAAAACCAATATGCCTATAATGATCAGCACCACCAATACTTCGGTTAGTGTAAACCCGGCCAGCCTGGTTCTAAATGTTCTTTTTATGACAGATCTTTTTAGCAATATGGAGTAGGTTATTAAACAAAAATACAGTTGTTTATTTTGATCTCAGGCTTTTCCCACTGTTTTTTTAGGATTTGGCTTTCCGCCCTGATACTTCCGGTCCAGCGCTTGAAAGGTTAATCATATACAAAGTGAATTCTTCAATCTTTATTGAAAACACCGCATGGTTAGCTCCTAAAGATATACCCTATTTTTCAACTTCATTATCTGACGGCACTTCATGCAAATATCCTTTCCCTTAAAGATGTTTTTCAACCTCAGCAAAACCCGGACAGCTAACATTCCTTTTTGAAAGCATAACACGGCCAGCTGCATTTTCAACTTGTATTTCTTTAGTTCTGATCCTGCCAATAACGTATAATTTTTAGCTAAATTAACAGCCGCGATACTAATATTTTGGATTGATTCATTATTAGGATTTTGTTGGTTCCATATCTAATATTTAAATAACCTTTAGAATGGTTATCTATGTCACTGTTAAATGGGGCCCGCCTGTGTGGTAATAAGGTTGTATCGCTATTCTGTCAATACTGGCTTCTGCGCTAAGTGTACTACTTTACTACTTTCCCACATGCAAAGTGGCCACGGTACCAGTATTGCCGACACCAAGGTTGCCATTTTTTTTGTAATAAGCGCCCGGTCCTGTTCATAGCTAATATATTGATAATATTTCGGCTGTATAAGCTTGGAATGGCGGCAGCACAAAGTTTAAAAATTTTAGCTCAGATCATCAACTGAATCAGATATTTTTCTGCTATCTTTATACAGTGGCATTACTTATCACCTCTTGTAATTGTGTGGCTGCAACAGAATTAACTGGTTAAAAGAAAAATGACAGCACTTAGAACCAAAACCTTATGGAAAAAAACGCTGACCTTAGTAGTACTATTGTCATGCCTTCTTATTGTTGATGTATATGCTCAGAATACGGACAGGTTGACGAATATCCGTTACCGTTTAACCAACCTGGCTTTGGATTTGCCGGGGTTGAACCAGAAGATCGAGATGAATGTGGCCAATGTGCCCATTGC
>JBQGCI010000224.1:0-3826 GCA_052038405.1 Acinetobacter pittii | reverse complement strand
AAAAGATAACGGTAACATTACCGGCAAAGAAAGCAACAACGCCCAGGAAATCACCTGCCAGCCGCCCAGGGTTTTGGAGAGCTTAGCGCCTTCGGCATAACCCAGCCCGCACATAATAATAGCCGCCAGCATCAGCAGGTCGCCAACGGGTGAAGCGGTAAGGCCCTGTGCCACCGCATAACCGATCACCAATAAACTGCCGGCAATGGAAAACAGCCAGAACAATGGCCTGGGGCGTTCGCCGCCTCGCCATACGCCAAACAGGGCAGTGGCAAGCGGCAGCAGTCCTACAAATACAATGGAATGAGCTGATGTAATATGCTGTAAAGCCAACGCACTCAATAAAGGATATCCCAACACCACACCCAACGCAACAATGATCAATGGAACTATCTGATTCCTGTTGGGACGCTTTTGTTTAAAAATGGTTAATGCCGCAAGAGCCAGTAGTCCGGCAATAGTGGCACGTGCAAACGTAAGAAACAAAGGACTAAAACCCAGTATCGCCAGCTTGGTAGCAGGCAGTGATCCGCTAAACAACAAAACGCCTATAAAACCATTCAGCCAACCATTGGCATTTAATTGTTTTGCCGGTACAATGCTTATATCATTCATGGTATTGATTTAAAAAAACAAAGCTCGCTAAAGGATACAGATAAACACAGCCACAGTTTTTGATATATTGATGGACACAGTTAGCTTTGCAATGTGAAGAAAGAATTTTTATACAACGAAATAGCAGGCAACATAGCGCATCAAATAAGGAACGGCGTTCTAAAAACGGGCGACCGCCTGCCTTCGGTGAGAATGTTAAGTATGCAACACGGAATAGGCGTTAATACAGCCAAAAGAATTTTCCTCGAGCTGGAAGCACAATCACTGATAGAGTCTAAACCAAAGTCGGGGTATTTTGTAAGCATGCCGGGTTATATGAAGCTGCCTTTGCCCGAAGCCAGCAGGCCTTTGGCTATTGCCAAAAGCGCAGAACCCGATCAGCTCATCAATAGTGTTTATTCTAATATAGCTCATAAAGAGCTCACGCTTTTTTCTATTGGTGTACCCTCGGGCGACCTGTTGCCACTGGCCAAGTTAAAAAAGGAAATTGTAGCAGCCACCCGCGAGCTTAAAGATGGGGGCACCGAGTACGAGCCTTTGCAGGGCAACGAAAAGCTAAGAAGAATGGTAGCCGCCCGCTCGTTGAACTGGGGTGGTCGTTTAAAAGAAGCCGACATCATCACCACCAATGGCTGTATGAATGCGCTGGCACTATGCCTCATGGCTGTAGCTAAACCCGGCGATACCCTGGCATTGGAAAGTCCTTGTTATCCCGGCATTTTGCAACTGGCAGTTAGCTTTGGTTTAAAGGTTCTGGAGCTACCTACACATCCGGTTACTGGAATCAATATGGATGCTTTAAAAAAGTTGCTACCGAAAATAGATATATGTCTCCTGGTTCCCAATTTTAATACACCACTGGGGTACTGCATGCCCGATGAGCATAAGAAAGAAGTGGTATCCGTTTTAGCACAACACAATGTTCCATTGATTGAGGACGATACCTACGGCGATCTGCATTTCGGTGCGGAGCGACCTAAATGCTGTAAATCTTTTGATAAAGAAGGTAATGTATTATGGTGCGGCGCGGTATCTAAAACACTGGCGCCGGGCTACCGGGTGGGCTGGGTGGCTCCGGGAAAATATAAAGAGCAGATATTGAGGATGAAGTTTATTCAATCTTTATCTGCTACTACTATTATTCATGAGGCGGTTGGTAATTTTTTGCTTACCGGCAGGTACGACAATCATCTTCGTCAGCTGCGTAAAACCTTACAGGAAAACTACAATCGGTATGCCCATGTTATCGCGAATCATTTTCCGCAAGGCACTAAGGTTAGCCAGCCGCAGGGCGGCCTTTCTTTATGGGTGGAGTTTCCGAAGCATATTGATACAGCTGAACTATACAATGATGCCTTAAAAAAGCGCATCAGCATTGCGCCGGGAAGAATATTTACCTTGCAGGACCAGTTTCAAAATTGCATCCGGCTTTGTGTAGGCCTGCCCTGGACGGATAGCCTGGGTACCAAACTACAGCAGCTAGGCAAGCTGGCGTCTAACTTATAGCGACATTGGCGGGTAGAGGGAGCATTGATTCCTGCGTGTCCTTCCAGCCCCGATTCGTGTCTTCACGAATCAGCAATACCAATCTCAAAAGCTTAGCACATCTGCATATTTTTTGGCCAGGAATAATCTTTAATGTAATTTTTCTTTGTTTAATCGGGAAATGAAAACCACAGGCCGGCTTACACAGCACTGATTCGTTTTCCTACGGCATTGATTCGTGGCTTCACGAATCAGTAAAACAACAGTTACAGGCAGTTTAAAGATTTTTTTAAATAAGCTTAACCCTAACAATACGTCGATGAATCACGCAGAAAAAATATACAAAATGGTATTTGCCGGGGTTTATCCCATGTATCTTCAAAAGGCAGAAAGGAAAGGGCGTACCAAAGAAGAAGTAGATGAAATTATTTTCTGGCTTACCGGCTACAACGCCAAATCCCTGCAGCAACAAATCGATAAAAAATCAACCTTTGAAACCTTTTTTAATGAAGCGCCGCGGATCAATCCCAATGCTTCCAAAATAACCGGTGTCATTTGTGGCTACCGGGTAGAAGAGCTGGAAGATCCGGTCGTTCAAAAAACGCGTTACCTGGATAAATTAATTGACGAGCTCGCCAAGGGAAAGAAAATGGAAAAGATATTAAGAGCGTAAGCTTCCTCGCAAAAATACCTGTGAGAAAAGGAAAAACCTTAAACAGGCTATTATTGAGCATCCTGTTTAAGGTAAAGCAGTTAGTTTAATGTAGTAAATAAAGGGTTTACCCCATCACAATATGCATATCGTAGCTGGCCGACTGCTGTGCCAGATTCCCCAGGAGCGGTGGCGCCACCGATTTTTCAAATGCATTCTCTTCCTTTGCGTCTATCCCAAAAGTTTCAAAAAGCGACATAAAGCCCTTGGGACTATGCACATTCATAAAGCGGCAATTTTCGCTGCCTGCATTCTTAAAAGTATGGAGTGTGTTGGCTGGTATATCGATGCTTGATCCGGCTTTGACGGTAACGGTCTGATCGCCGATCAAAAATTCCATTTCACCTTCTATTACCATAAACAGCTCGTGATACCCCTCGTGGTAATGCGGTGGCGGACCCGGTACACCCGGCGCACTGATGCCCTCCATTAAATCGTAATCACCAGATGTTTCGTGTAAAATAATTTTGTGGCCCATGCATACCAGCTCTTTGTTCGATTTCATTTTTGTTTAGTTTATTAGACAATTGTCTCATGAAAGTAAAACTAAGTTTTCGTATTCACAAATTTTTATAAGATATTTGTCTCATGAGTAACGATAACATATCGGGCGGCCGCATTAACCAGAAACTGAAAACGCAGCAGCGCATATTGGAAACAGCTAAAAAGATGCTGCTTTCCAAGAAAGATTTTTCGCTGGAAGATGTGGCTGCAAAAATGCAGATCTCCAGGGCTACCATTTACAGGTATTATCCCAATATCGATATTCTTTGCTTAGATGTAGCGATTGCCATGACCAATAAAGACCCGGAAGACTTTTCTGATTATGTAAAGGATATGGACCTGGCGCAATCTCTTTTTTATGTGCAGGACTATTTCAACAATCTCATACAAAAGCACGAAACCCCCTTCCGGAAATACCTCAGCCTGGTGCTTGATAAATCAGTTAAAGGAGAGAAAGCCAGCGCGCACCGGGGCGGCCGGCGGCCTAAAACACTGGAGATTGTAATGGAA
>JBQGCI010000223.1:0-15399 GCA_052038405.1 Acinetobacter pittii | reverse complement strand
GGAAGATACGAGTTAGCTCCATTTTCCAGCTATAGCCAGATTTTTTACAAGTATGCTAATAATGCAGACCCGATACCCGGTTTGAAGGAAGCTATATTTTTAGAAAGTACAGTAGACCCATTTGGCTGGCGTTGGAACCAGGTCAACGATTACCGTCCTATGACTATTAATCCATCCGGCATCAAATGTTATCCTACAGCTAATTATGTAAATTTTTATGGAATGGCCAATGGTTTACCAATTGCCAATCCGGTACAGGCCGATCCTGAGTCGGGATATGATCCCGAATATCCCTGGAGAGGCCGCGACCCCCGCTTTTATCACGACATTATGTTTGATGGTGAAAGAGCTGTCAATAACACAGGTGCTGTGGGCAACAACCAGCAACGCATATATGCCAGCCTGTTCACGGGTGGTTTATATCGAACCGATAACCCAACAAAGTATGTGTTTACCGGCTATATGCTTTCTAAGTTTACTTCCAAGTTGATGAATGATTATGATGGTTTCAGAGAAAACAATTCTTTGGTACTGAGTTTTCTTCGCCTGTCTGATCTTTATCTGATGTATGCTGAGGCTGCTTCAGAAGGCTATAACTCGCCCATGGGCAAGGCGCCGGGATATGGTAAAACTGCGGTAGATGCCGTGAATTTTGTGAGAGACCGTCCGGGATTAGGCGTGGGGCATGTAGCAGCTAAATTCCTGACATCACAGGAAGCTTTCAGGCCTGAGTACCGTCGGGAAAGGGCGGTTGAATTGGCTTTTGAAGGTCATCGCTTCACTGATTTGCGCCGCTGGCTGCAGTTGATCGAACGGCCATACACCTATAAAATGGGTATTGAGTTTGATCGGGCAATACCAGATGCTCAGGTGTACGCTGATCCTAAAAATGCCAGGGTACGCAACTTCAGAATGACAACTCTTTTTGAAAGAAAGTTCACTGCCAGGCATTATTGGTTTCCTTTCATATTAGGCGATGTTAATATTTACAAAGAGTTTCCACAGAATCCAGGTTGGTAATTAAAAAAATTAACGGTAAAATGATGAAAAAAAATATAAAAGCTTGTTGTATTCTTCTGGCGATCTCTTTGAAGGCAATGGGAGTGCAGGCTCAAAAGATTATAACTGATACCTTGCCAGAGGTGCGTAAAGACAGCGTTATAAATGTAGCTTTTGGCCAGGTAGCGAAAAGAGACGTTTTGGGGGCTGTAACAGCTGTTAACGTAGCGGATCTTATGAACAAAAGCTACGGAACTAACGCTCTGGATAACCTGCAAAGTTTTGTAGGCGGTTATACCGGTAACATATGGGGCCAGGCGCCACAAATACTAATTGATGGTATTCCCCGCCGGATACAGGACGTTCGGATGGTGGAGGTAGCATCTATTACTGTGCTAAAAGATGCAAGTAGTGTTGCGTTGCTGGGCGGTGGTGGCTCCAAAGGCGCCATTTTGATTCAGACACGCCGGGGTTCTATTAAGCCCTTAACGATCGATGCAAGGGCCAATACGGGCGTTTTCGTTCCCAAACGCTACCCAGGGTATTTAGGGGCTGCAGATTATATGACGCTTTTTAATGAGGCACTAACCAACGATGGTAGTCTTGCTACCGGGCGTCGCTTCAGACAGGGCGAAATTGACAGCACCCGTGCCGGGATCTATTCTTACAAGTATCCTGATTTAAACCTTTTTTCCTCAGACTACCTTCGTAAGGCTTCCTTCCGGTCAGACCTGACAACCGAAATTTCCGGTGGTAGTGAAAGAGCCCGTTATTACTCTAACATTGGCATGTCTTACAATAATAATATTTTAAAATGGGGCGATGCAGCTAATAATAATGATCTGAATTTGAATATAAGGACAAACGTGGACATGACACTGACCAAATGGCTTAAGGCTTCGACGGACGCGGTGGCAGTTATCAATAATAATTACGCTGCCCGCGGCGACTTCTGGGGCACGACCGCAACATTAAGACCTAATAACGACGGGTATTTACCCCTTATACCTATCGATAGGTTGGATATGTCGAGGCCAGATTTTCAGCAAATAGTAAAGAACAGCAATAATATTATAGATGGGCAGTATTTATTAGGCGGTTTAACGAACATGCAAACTACACAGCTTTCACAAATGCTGGCATCGGGTTATATAAAAAACAGAAGCCGTGCCTTCATGTTCAATGTGGGTGCCGAAGCTGACCTGGCTGGCATTACCAAAGGTCTTTCCTTTTCTGCACGGTACAGCATGGATTATACTACCAGATACACTGAAGCATTTAACGAGCCCTATGCAACATATGAGCCGTTAAGATGGAGACAGGAAAATGGCCGGGATATCATAGATTCTCTCAGGCAGTACGGAGTAGACCAGAGAAGCACCAGCGAGTCTATTGGAACCTCATTATATAATCAGACTGTATCCTTTACCTCTCAGTTGAATTACAACCGTAGCTTTGATCAAAAGCACAACGTAACGGCTGCTTTGATAGGCTGGGGCTATATGACTCAGATATCCAGTGATCCCGATACAGACGGGGGCAGCGATTATCACCCCATCAGAAACACTAACCTGGGTGTTCAGGCCGGTTACAATTACAGGTACAAATATTACTTCGATTTTTCCGGCGCAGTTATTCATTCGGGTAAATTGCCTGTAAATCACCGAAGGGCCTTTTCGCCAACGGCGACAGTGGGATGGCGCTTAAGCGAGGAGCGCTTTTTCAAAGACAACGTATCGTTTGTTGATGATTTGAAGTTTACCGCATCATTCGCCTCCCTAAAACAGGATTTGGATATCACAAGCACTACCGATTATTATTTATACGAGGGCTACTACAGTAACAACAGTACGCTGGGCAGATGGTATCAGTGGCGGGACGGTGTAGCCGGTGGATGGACGGTACTGTCGGGCAGAGGTAGCAATCCAAATCTCAATTTTGTAGAACGTAAAGAAGTAAGAGTCGGACTGGATGCATCCCTCTTTCAAAGGTTGATCACCGTGAATGCGAACTATTTTAAGCAAAATACAAATGGTTTGCTGGCGCGTGGTTCAGCAACTGTATATCCTTCTTATTATGCTGCGCCAAATATGGGAAGCTTTTTGCCCTTTATAAATTTTAATAATGACATGCGTACGGGGGTAGACTTTGCCGTAAATGTAAACAATAACATAGGCCAGCTGCAATATTCGCTTGGATTTGTAGGCATGGTTTACAATTCCAAAGCAACACGCAGGGATGAGGTATTTGCCGACAATCATTTATACAGGGTAGGTAAACCCCTGGATGCTTTCTGGGGATATATAGCGGAAGGACTCTTTCAGGATCAGGCAGAAATTGACGGGCATGCCAGACAAACTTTCGGAGGCGGAACTATTAAGCCTGGCGATATCAAGTACAGAGACATCAACGGCGACGGAATCGTGGATACCCGTGATCAGGTGGACCTGGGCCGTAACGGCTGGGCAGCCAATCCGTTCAACTATGGTGTAAACCTTACGCTCAAATGGAAAAGCGTAACCCTGTTTGCTGTAGGATCGGGTCAATCAGGCGCTATCGGCTTTAAAAATAATTCCTATTATTGGGTTAGGGGCCTGAATAAATACTCTGATGCGGTTTGGGATCGTTGGACACCGGAAACAGCAGCAACTGCTACTTATCCACGCTTAACCACAACAGGTTTAAACAATAATGTTCAGAATTCTACGTACTGGATGTTTAAAAATAATCGCTTTAATCTGAACAGGGTTCAATTAACCTACGACTTCAACAATGAACTTTTTAAGAAATCATCTTTTGTACATGGCATGAGCGTATATGTAAACGGAGATAACCTGCTGGTGATTTCCAAGGAAAGACAGATGATGGAAACGAACTTTGGCAGCGCCCCGCAAACCCGATTTTATAACCTGGGTGTGAGAGCTTCTTTTTAAACGAATATAAACGCATTACGATATGAAACTTAAATTATTAATGGTTGGGATGACTATCTTGGTATTCACCGGATGTAAAAAATGGCTGGACCCGGATCCGGAAAATATGCGCTCGGTTGAACAGATGTATATCGACGGGAACTATGCAAGAGGTTTCCTGGTGACCGGTTACACAAATCTGCCCGCTTACTACAGTCAAAGCGACTTTGCCACGGATGATGCGGTGACTAATCAACGCAGCAACGCCTTCTTATCTATGGCAACCGGATCATGGACCCCGCAAAGTAATCCCCTAAATCTTTGGGATCAGGCCTATAGTGCCATACTCTATCTGAATCTGTTTTTAGAAAACGGCCCGCAGGTGAAGTGGTCTACGGACCCCGAGATACAAAAGTTGTTTGATATCAGGCAACGGGGTGAGGCTTTGGGGCTACGCGGTATCTATTATTATCACCTGCTACAGAATCACGCAGGTTTTAGCGCCGATGGAGAGCTATTGGGTGTTCCGCTAATAACAGCTTTTCAACCCAGCACGGCTGATTTTAACCAACCTAGAGCAAGTTTTAGTGATTGTTTGAAACAGATATACGCCGATCTGGATAGTGCCGACTATTATCTTCCGCTGGAGTATAATAATGTTTCCAATGTTAACCAGATTCCTGAACGATTCAGGTCAATCAGCCAGCTACCCTCCAACTATAATCGCGTAATGGGAGAATATAGTCGCCAACTGGTAAATGGTTTAATCGTAAGATCTTTCAAAGCGAAGGCAGCGCTTCTGGCCGCAAGTCCGGCTTACCAGCATGCATCCAATACAGCTACATGGGCTGATGCCGCCAATTATGCAGCTGCAATAGTTGTTTATAAAGGAGGCGCTAATGCCCTGCCTTCAAACGGAGGCACTTATTACGCCAATAACAGCGAACTGGATAATTTAAACAATGGCATTAACCCTCCTGAAATTATATGGAGAGAGAATGTAATTACTAATAACGGCGATCTGGAGGCTTCGAATTTTCCCCCGACTTTGTTTGGCAGCGGTTTAACCAACCCCACTCAAAATCTTGTAGATGCATTTCCAATGGCCAACGGGTATCCGATAGCAAATACCGCCAGCGACTACAATGCGGCGAACCCTTATGCAAACAGAGATCCCCGTTTAACACGTTACATTATTGTAAATGGAGCAACTGCTGGTGTTGGCAACCAGGTAATACTTACCGGAAGCGCTTCTGGTACTGACAATGGCATCGGGGTACGGGAAACTTCTACCCGTACCGGCTATTATATGAGGAAGCGGCTGCGTATGGATGTGAACCGTACACCCGCATCACTGCTCGGAAAAAATCATATAAATCCAAGAATACGGTATACAGAACTTTACCTGGCTTATGCTGAAGCTGCAAATGAAGCGTGGGGACCTACCGGAGCAGGCAATAATGGCTTTTCCGCTTACGATATTATAAAAGCAATTCGAACCAGGGCAGGGGTAGGTACCAGTAATGGCCATGCATACCTGGAAGAATGTAAAGCTGATAAAGACAAAATGAGGGAATTAATTCGTAACGAGCGCAGGTTAGAACTCTGTTTTGAAAGCTTCCGGTTTTGGGATCTTCGCAGATGGAAGGTTAACCTTAACGAAGTGGCAAGGGGCATGGACGTGAATGGTTCCGTGTATACCCCGCTGAACGTTGAAAACAGGTCTTTCCAGCCCCATATGAATTATGGCCCTGTTCCTTTTTCCGAAATATTAAAGTACAGTAACCTGAAACAAAATGCAGGTTGGTAACCTACCCGTTAAAACCTAAAATAATATAGTAGCATGAAAACAAATAAACTAATAACTGGAGCTTTGATCGCTTTGACCACCTTATCGGGGTGTTTGAAGAATGCCGATATAACACATCCGGATTATATTTACCAAACGGTGTACTTTGCCAGCCAAAATCCCATAAGAACGGTGGTGTTGGGGGAAGACAGGAATATTGATAATACACTTGATAAACAGCGTAAAGTGGAGATTAAAGCTACTTTAGGCGGCACAAGGGAAAATAAGAATAATGTTGTGATCAGTTATGATGTAGAGCCTTCCCTGTTGACAAATAGGTACTTTGCTGCGAATTACGGTAATGCTAAAATTATGCCGTTGCCATCTAATTATTACACCCTAGCCTCCGATAAAATTACCATTTCACCGGGTAATATAATGGGTGGGGTACAGGTACAGTTAACCGATGCATTTTTTAATGATCCTTTAGCGATAACCAACACCTACGCATTGCCTTTAAAAATGACAGGTGTTCAAAATGCGGATTCAATTTTGAGTACCAAAGATTATGTAATTTATGCCCTGAAATTTGTGAACCCCTGGCATGGCGAATATTTACGTAGTGGTAAAGACAGCTATGTTTATCCTGATGCCGCCACAAGGAATGTGGCAAGAAGTTATGGGATTAACTATGCTACTGCGCCCAGAAGTGTGTTGACAACGCGCTCTCTTTCTGAAATTACTTATCCTGTTACCTTGGTTAATAGTACGAACAGTAATGTAAATATTAGTCTGATTCTCAAATTTGGTAATGACGGAAAATGCACCATTTCTTCAGGAACGGCCGGCTATACTGCCAGCGGTACAGGCTCTTTTATAAGTGGCGGTGCCAAAAATCATTGGGGTAATGTTGATAGGGACGCTTTATACCTAAGCTATCAGGTATCGAATCCGTCCACAACATCTTCAGTAATCTCCAATGTTACGAGTACAGATACGTTGGTATTAAGAGATAGGGCCGTTAAGCCGGAATATTTTGATTCTAATATAAGAGTCAACTAAGTTCTGGTTTGCAGAGAGGTAGATATTTAATATGCTACCTCTTTTGTTTTAGTCAGGTTATTTAATATTACTTGCAGGTTACAAGGTGCTGCCGGTAATAGGTTCTCTGTATTGATAAATTTTGCTTATGACCAGGCGCCGTTTACTACTTTATGGTTTGTTTTTTTTACTTTCAGACACTCATGCGCAGCTGCCTGCACCCGACACTGCCTCAAGCCGGCGGGATGTTGATAAATCATACCGTCAATATCTGAATTTTGAAGCGCCTTTATTTAATGGTCCCGTTTACAATGATTACCGGCATAATATATCCAATAGTCTGCCGTTCATTAAAACAGCAGAATTGCAGTCGGGATCTGTAAAATATGACGGTATTTTGTATGAAGATATTTTACTTAATTATGATGTATTTAAAGATGAGCTGGTCATACAAAATCCATCAAATCAGAAAATCTTCATGGCGCTCAAGCCCCGGTTAAACTATTTCGAATTATCCGGCACCCGGTTTACAATGGTACACCATTCACGTGAAGGAATTCAACCGGGGATTTATGAGGTCGTATACTCGGGTGCCAAAATAGAAGTACTATTGAAGCATACTAAAGAGCTGGATGAGAATATAACCGGCTATACCACTCAATTTTCGTTTACTGCTTACAAGAAGTTTTATATAAAAAAGGGAGATACATATGTTAAAGTGGATAATACCCGTTCCATGTTGAAGATACTGGGCGATAAAGAGGGAAGTATTCGGAAATTTATGGAGGGACGGAAGCTCAGTATGAAGGATGATGCCAGGGAACTCCTTGTTCATGTGGCTGCATATTACGACCAGTTATAGCCCCTATTATGTCAAATTTTATACTTTGAAAAACCAATCAAGAAAGATACTGCTGCTCATCATAGCGGTTGGCGTTTTTTTCCGGCTTCAGGCGCAACGTCCGGCTCCGCTGATCACTGCTGATTTTCAATCAATACCCCTTAGCGATTTTTTAGACGTTTTGGAAAGGCAAACGGGTTATCGTTTTTTTTACGACAAATCGACATTGGACGCGACACTGGTTAACTTTAGTGCGTCTGGTATGCCTCTAACCGATGCATTACAAAAAGGGTTACAGGGTACTTCGCTTAAATATGCAATAAGCCCTGAGAAATGGGTTTTTATTTCCAGGCACACCTCCATTCAAACAGAGCTTCCTGCGTGGCTCTACAGTGATCAACAGCATAAAGGGATGCGGGATACAGGCCCGGGGGGAACGTATTCGGCAATTCAAGAAAATGGATCCGTTCAAAAATTGCTTGTTGTAGGAGCTGAGCAGCCGCGTACATCACAGAATAATGTTACTTTACGAGGCTACGTAAGAGATCAGAAAAATGGGGAGCCCATAGTTGGTGCTACAGTACAGGTTGATGGAAAAAACACAGGTAGCGTTACCGATAGGTTTGGTTATTATACTTTAATTGTGCCCCCGGATACTTGCCTACTCAATGTTCAAAGCATTGGTATGGAGGATGTGAATTTGAAGCTCTTGGTACTGGGAAGTGGGCAGGTGAATGTGAGTATGGAGACTGCAGTAATGACTTTGAAAAACGTAGTGGTGTCGGGCCAGAAAATGAACAACCTGCGCAGTACCCAGTTAGGTGTTCAACAACTCGATATAAAAACCATTAAACAAGTACCTGTCGTGTTTGGAGAAGCCGATATTATGCGTGTATTACTTACAACGCCAGGTGTGAAAACGGTAGGGGAGGCCAGTACTGGTTTGAATGTCAGAGGAGGCGCCGCCGATCAGAATTTAATTTTATTTAACGAGTCTAATGTATATAACCCGGCACATTTTTTTGGGATGTTTTCGGCATTTAATCCGGAAGTAGTAAAAGATGTTGAACTATTCAAAGGTAGTATCCCGGCTAAATACGGGGGCAGACTGTCGTCTGTAGTCAATGTTAACGGAAGGGAAGGAAACAAGAAAAAGTTCGCAGGTTCGGCTGGTATCGGGTTACTTACCAGCAGACTTCAATTAGAAGGTCCCATCGTAAAAGATAAGTCGTCTTTTATCATTGGCGGACGTACCACCTATGCGGATTGGTTATTAAAACAATTGCCACAGGAGTACAGCAATAGCAAAGCGTCATTTTACGATCTAAACGCCATACTTAACCATACATTTAACGAAAAAAATGCTATACATATTTCCGGGTATTTGAGCCAGGATCGGTTTAATCTGAATACAGATACTTTTTTTCATTACAGAAACCGAAACTTTTCTGTGAAATGGAAGCACACATTCAACCCCCGATTTTATACGCTGATTATAGGCGGAAATGATTTTTATGAGTATAATATTTCGAGCGACAGAATTCCACTAACGGCTTATAAATTGTCTTTTAATATCGGCCAAACCTACTTCCGTAACCATTACAATTATGTTTTGAACAACAGACATACATTTGAGTTTGGCGTTAATGTTAATTTACATAAGCTTAACCCGGGAAGCTATTTGCCTGTAGGAGAAGAATCTGCCGTTATTCCTGTTGTCATGCCCTCAGAGCAGGCAGCAGAAGCTGCATTATATCTAAGTGATAATTTTAAGATCACCGGGAACCTTTCCTTGGAGGCTGGGCTGCGCTATTCAGGATATGCCTATCTGGGCCCGTACACTGTCAATAATTATCCTGCCGGAGTTCCATTAAGAGAAGATAATACATCAGGTACTACTACTTATGCGAAAAGTAAAATAATCAATACCTATCAGGGACCGGAGGTTCGTATAGGACTCAGGCAAATGATATCATCTACTTTTTCAGTTAAGGCAGGCTATAACAGCCTGCGACAATATATACATATGCTGTCCAATACAGCGGCCATGGCGCCTACTGATACATGGAAGTTAAGCGATCCTAATATAAGACCGCAGTTTGGCGATCAGTTTTCCCTCGGCTTATATAAAAATTTTAAATCCAACACAATTGAAGTGTCTTTGGAAGGTTATTATAAGCGCATAAAAGATTACCTTGATTTCAAAAGCGGCGCAGTTTTGCTCCTGAATCCTCATGTTGAAACCGAGGTATTAAGAACTAAGGGAAAGGCTTATGGCGCAGAATTACTCATCAAAAAATCCACCGGGAAACTAAATGGCTGGATTAGTTACACCTACAGCCGTATACTTTTAAAAGCTGATGATCTTTTAAATGGTGAGGTTATTAACGATGGGAATTACTATCCTGCGAATTACGATAAGCCACACGACCTGACCTTGATAAGCAATTATAAACTATCTCATCGGTTTAGCGTATCTTGGAATACTACGTATAGCACCGGAAGACCTATCACGTTACCTATCGGTCGCTTCTATTATGACGGAGGTATGCGTACACTTTATGCGGACAGAAATACGTACAGGATACCAGACTACTTTCGCATGGATTTCTCGATGAACATTGAGGGAAATCATAAAGTATATCAAAAAACACATAGCTCCTGGACCATTGGAGTATATAATGTTACGGGACGGCGAAACCCCTTTTCAGTTTATTATGTCACCCAGGATAGAGCCATCAATGGATATAAATTGTCTGTTTTTGGAAGCGCTATCCCATTTATAAATTATAATATACGATTTTAACGAGGTGCGAATTTCGTTGCTAAAATTTTTAAAAGGATCGTTGTATGATGAAAATCATTAAATATCTATTGCTGATCCTCCTGTTGGGCATGGGAACTTTTGGATGCAAAGAAAGATTTTTTGCAAATTACGATATGCCTGAAACCGGTTACCTGGTAGTCGCTGGTTACATCAGTAACGGATTATCACCAACTGAAATCCGCTTGAGCCGAACGACTACGCTTTCTGATAATCCCAGGGAAGTGATGGAACGGGGCGCTTCTGTATTTATCGAAAGTAATCATAGTGATAAATATCTTTTAGCAGAGGTATCTGAGGGTATTTACCGATCCGGATCCATACTTTTAGATAGCAGTAAGCAGTACCGGATTATCATTAACGCAAAGGGAAAGCAATACCAGTCTGATTATTCACCGGTGCAGCAAACTCCCGATATAGACTCTGTCAGTTGGAAAAGAACTGACGGTGGCGTACAGCTTTTCGCCAATGCCCACGATGATACCAACCGATCTAAATATTACCAATGGAAATATGAAGAGACCTGGGAGATCAACACTCCGTTTGTTTCTAACATTGAGTATGTGTATGAGGGGGCGTTGATCACAGGCGTTAAATTTCGCTATCCCGATCGCCGTCCATTAGCTGATATTTCTCAGTGTTGGACAACACTTACTTCAAGCAAGCTTTTATTGGGGTCGACGGAGAAACTTTCGAAAGATATCATTCAGGCACCCGTTCAATACATCCCGCCGGGTTCAGAGCGGCTCTCTGTTATGTATAGTATTCTCATCAAACAATATAAAATCAGTGAGCAGGCATACAATTACTTTTCATTAATGAAAAAAAATACGGAGCAATTGGGTACTGTTTTCGATCCTCAGCCATCAATGGTAAGAGGAAATATTATCTGTGTTAATGATCCTGAAGAACCGGTGGTGGGTTTTGTTGAGGTGGCGCAGGAAAAGCAACAAAGGCTGTTTTTGAGAAATTCAGACGTACCAGGCTGGTTTGTACCTGGTAATTGTATGACAAGCGAATTTCCGAATAATCCGGATTCATTGCGGGCCAGGCAGCCTACCGGCATGCCCACTATATCCTACGTAATGGATCCGCCGGGAAATAATATTATCACGTTTCTAACCGCTCCGGCTTCATGCATTGATTGCAGACGTTCGGATAACACTAATCAAAAGCCTGGTTTTTGGCCATGATAAAGGAGAACAATCTTATGTAAAAGATTAAAAAAAAAATTTTTGAAAAGCCATATATATTTGATATCATTTTTTTTAGGAGCAGTATGCCTGCTGTCATGCAGGGAGCGCTTCGTAGCCGATTTTTATACACCTGAAACAGGGTACTTGGTAGTAAGCGGCTATATAAACAACGGTTCTGATCCTACGGAGATAAGGCTCGGCCGTACCTCTAATCTATCCAGTAGTCCACGCGAAATAATGGAAGGGGGAGCAACCGTTATTATACAGAGTGATAAAAATGACCAATACCCGCTAACAGAAACAGGCGAAGGCATTTACAGATCTGCATCGCTTGTACTTGACAACGCTAAGAAGTATCGTATTTTCATATCTGCAAAAGGCAAACAGTATCAATCAGAATATAGTAAAGTGCAGCAAACGCCTGATATTGATAGCATCACCTGGAAAAGGTCCACAGATGGTGTTCTTTTTTTGGCCAGCGCTCACGACGCGAATAATCTGTCTAAATACTACCAATGGCGATTTGAAGAAACCTGGGAGATCAATACACCCTTCATGTCTACAATAGAATATATATATGAGGGGCAACTGGCTGTAGGAGTGAAGTTTCGTAACGCTGATCGTAGTCCGCTTACCGGAATCTCTCAATGCTGGACAACAGTTACCTCCAGTATTTTGCTTATAGGATCAACAGAGAAACTTACTAAAGATATTATATCAATGCCACTGCTGCAGATACCGCCAGGATCTGAAAAGCTGGCCTCCATGTACAGTTTACTTGTAAAGCAATATAAAATAAGTGAGCGTGCCTATAATTATCTCGCATTAATGAAAAAAAATACCGAACAGCTGGGTACTATATTTGATCCGCAGCCATCACTTGTAAAAGGTAATATCATATGCGTAACTGATGCCAAAGAACCAGTCGTTGGTTTTATTGAAGTAGCACAGGAGAAGCGGGTACGATTTTTTTTGAAAAATACGGATATGCCTGGCGGCTGGTCAGTACCCAACGATTGTCAGTTGACTGAACTCCTGAATAATCGCGATACATTACTTCAAACACGTCCGGCAACAGGTATGCCTACAACACCGCGCACCATAGATAACGCAGGCAATATTATAACTTTCAGTACAGCGCCGGTGAGATGTATTGATTGCCGTAGCGCAGGTGGTAGTAATCAAAAACCTGCTTTTTGGCCTTAGATTATAAACGAACCTATTTATGTAAGATGAAACAATTTGAACAATTTATTTTCAATGGTTTGATTGCTGTAGCATTCGTTACCTGCTTCAGCTCAGCGGCAGCCCAGGACAAATCATCGTCAATAAAAGCATTATTAGAAAATACTGCGCAGCACCCGACGGCAGAAAAAGTATACGTGCACACAGACAAAAGTTATTACGTGAGCGGAGAGATATTATGGATGAAAGTATATATTGTTCACAGGAATACCAACAGGCCATTAGCTTTAAGTAAAATCTGTTACGTAGAATTGCTGGACACAGTGAATAAGGCCGTTTTTCAGGAGAAGATCGCGATGAATAATGCAACCGGGAGCGGTTCTTTATTCCTGTCGAAATCGCTTAATTCCGGAAATTATACATTAAGGGCTTACACAAGGCTCATGACCAATCTGGAGCCGGAATGTTTTTTCGAAAAAAAGATTACTATTGTAAATTTAAATAAATTACCCGGGTTGTCGCCAGTTCAGTCTGTTTCCGCAGGTGATTTTGAGATTGCATTTTTCCCCGAGGGTGGCCATCTGGTAAACGGTATAGAAAATAATGTAGCGTTCAAAATATTTTCTAAAAAGGGTAGTCAGACGCGCTTCAGGGGGGTGCTGGTTAGCGGTAACGATACGCTGAAACGATTTGAGTCTTCTGAAAGTACTATGGGCTCTTTTAAATTAAATCCTTTAAGCGGCCGGCAATATAAAGCAATAATGGTTACTACAGAAGGGGCCGTTTTTAGCAGTAACCTGCCTGAAGCTTTGGAAAAAGGTGTTGCGATGCAGGTGACAGATTTGAACAACAGTTATAATGTTAGTATAACTTCCAGTCACGACTATAAAGCGTTCTATGCAGTCATTCACTCCAGAGGTATTATTAAAAGCAGTCAGATGCATCCGTCTCAAAATGGCACGGCGAGGTTCGTTTTAAATAAGGCAACGCTGGATGAAGGCGTTTCTGCTATAACGATCTTTGACGAAAACGGAACACCGGTTAGTGAGCGGCTTTTGTTCCGTTATCCCACTAAAGATATTTCCCTGAAGATTTCTACACCCAAAACTGTTTTTAGCAACAGGGAAAAGGTAGAAGTTGAAATTGCTTCGGCTGCTTTGCCCCAGGCTGATAGCCTTTTGCTTTCCATGTCTGTTTTCAGAATTGACTCGCTGCAGACGCTTTCACCCGTGGACATACGATCTTATTTACTCTTAGCTTCCGAGCTTAAAGGGAAGGTTGAAAATCCGTCTGTATATCTGTCAAAAAACGATGACAAAGCACGCTCGGCAATAGATTTATTATTACTTACCCAGGGATGGCGCCGCCTCAATACAAAAAATATCCTGAACCGCAGCCAATCGGGCGCGGTTGTTCCGGAACTACAGGGCCACCTCGTAACCGGTCGCGTCAAAAACAGGGAAAACGGCCAGCCAGTGAGCGGTGCGGTAGTGTATGTATCGGCGCCATCGCTTATTACTGTTTTCAAAACTGCTGTATCTGATAGTTTAGGGAATTTTAGGGCCGATCTGCAAAATTACTATGGTGCCAATCGTTTAATCGTGCAGGTGCCGTCGGGCAATTACGATATAGAGGTCGATGACCCTTTTAGCAAAAAGTTTACGCAAACATTATGGCCTCAATTAAAACACCCCTCCAATCACCCAAGCACCGTGTTGCAGCAGCATCTTAGTGCTGAAGTTCAAAATACCTATAATGCTGATATGTTGCAAAACCTCGGTTTACCGGGGCACGCAGATACAGCAGCGTTCTATCAGAAGCCCGACGTTTATTATAATCTTGATAAATACACCCGGTTTGCAACCATTGAAGAAACACTCAGGGAGTTCGTTTCATTGGTAGACGTGCGTACGAGGAATAAAGAAGTTGATTTGCGTGTAGTGAATACTTTTAAAAAGGAGTACTTCCCTAATGCCCCCCTTAACCTGCTAGATGGCGTACCGGTATTCAACTTTGCACGGTTCTTTGAATCAGATCCTTTTAAAATGCGTAGTTTGGATGTGGTTTCCCAACAGTATGTTTTAGGTAATTCTGTTTTTGATGGTGTTTTGAATTGGAAGACTTATAAGCCGTCTCTTGATAATTTCAAGTTTGATCCGGGGGTACTGGTTCTGAACTATCAAAGTTTGCAATTGGAGCGTGAATTTTATAGCCCGGTTTATGAGCAGCCCGAGCAACGTTCGAGTCATTTGCCCGATTTCAGAAATGTACTGCAGTGGTCTCCGGGCATCGTCTCAAAAGGCGGGTATGCGTTAACCAGCTTTTATACCTCGGATTTGCCTGGCCGCTATGCGGTTATCGTCGAAGGGTTATCAACGGATGGCACTCCCGGAGTAGCAAGCACTTTTTTCGACGTGAAGTAAAACCGTTTCAGGTTCGCTACAGCTGTTAAAAGATGACGTTTAATGACTTGTCACAGCTGACGGTGCTACTCTTCGTGGCATTCAAAGTTCCGGTTGCCTGTTTCCGTAGTGGCTTCTGTCAACCTGCTATCGGTCGTTTAACGGCGGATTACCTTCTATTTACAATTCCCTTTATGTACGGAAAGGGGC
>JBQGCI010000222.1:0-3771 GCA_052038405.1 Acinetobacter pittii | reverse complement strand
ATAATCAAAAAACATAAGTATCTCAAAGCGTCTTTTTTTTAAAAGAACGGACGCGGCTTTATTAAATTCTATTGTTTTTACACCGAACGGGGCAGAAAGGATTTGGATCAATACCGGAATGCTATGAAAGTGTTTTCAGATATGAAGATTACTTCTCAACAGCTCACCAGGATTGCTATAACAACCCTTTTAACATTTCTCTCAGTTGTTGAACCCCTTCAGTTGCTGGCTTTTCTATGACTGTTAAATTAGATGCATGTTTTATGGGGGGAATATTCTTATCAATCACAAATTTCTTACTGTGAAAAGGCGCTATATCAATCAACCCAGCGGCGGGATAAACCACCAATGACGTACCTATTACAACAAAAACATCTGCCTCCCTTGTAATAGCAACTGCCTTTTCTATCATGGGTACTGCTTCGCCAAACCAAACAATATCGGGTCTTAACTGGGCCCCATCAGGTGCCAGGTCGCCGATATTTATATCCCCTTTTATTTTAAAAGAAGGCGACAGCGATTGTACGCTTCGCATTTTAAATATTTCTCCATGTAAATGGGTTACATTAGAAGAGCCTCCCCGTTCATGTAAGTCATCAATATTCTGGGTAATGATCTCTACGTCAAACCATTGCTCTAGTTCAGCCAATCCCTTGTGAGCCGTATTGGGTAAGGCTTCCAGCGCCTGTTTACGACGCATATTATAAAAATCAAGTACCAGCGAAGGATTTCTTTGCCACCCTTCAGGAGAAGCCACTTCCGTAACATCATATCCCTCCCATAATCCATCACCATCCCTGAATGTTTGAATACCGCTTTCGGCGCTGATGCCAGCCCCGGTAAGCACTACCAGTTTTTTCTTCATAAAGTAAACTTAACACATTTCAATAAATAATGCCGCTGCTTAAGCAAACGGCATTATACACGAACCAATAAAAATCCTACTGATCTTTCCTGGAAAAGCTCCTGTTTCGTCTTCTATATTTTCTGATAGCCAGGCCTAAAACCGTACCGACGACCCAAAATGGCCAGGCCGTTACAAGCGCAATAAATATCTCCGCTAAAATGGCAGCGCCATTTTTTATGGCCTTACCAATACGGCTCCAAAACCCGGCATCCTGATCATAGTCATTATATCCTCCATCTGGTTCAAAATAAGTGAGGTTAATAGTACTATAACTTGCCTTACCGGAAAGTTGCGACAGCCGGGCTTCCGCTGATTCGATATCCTCCTGGATATTGTTTATTTCCTGCTGTATTTTCAGCACGTCTTCAATTTTAACCGCTTTACTTAAAAATTCGAGATACTTTTCTCTGGTAGCCTTCCGCGTTTCGAGTCTTGCTCGGGTATCAATAACTTCGGCTGTGATATCTTCGGTACTGATATTTTTTTGGAGCTGCTTCACATCCCTCGTAACCAGCCCAACAATCAAACTATCGAACAATTCAACCGGAACCTTTATAACCATTGTAGTATGAGCATTATTATTGACTGCGCTATTGTCTTCCTTGAAAATATAGGCGCTATACCTATTCAGCAGGTTTCGGACATATTGATTGTATTCTTTATTGCTCCTGACCTCATGTGTCAGGTGAGCGGTTCTAACGATCTGTTTTGCCTTTACCAATACCGGCACATCTTCCTGAGCCGACAACTCTTTTTCTTTAGGCTCATTTTTAAGTAACGTTTCCATTTGTCCTGACGCGCTTTTCTGAAGAGCAACATCCTGAAGTGCTGTTGCAGCAACCACACTGGCCAAAGGCGATGTCTCATTTTGATCGCGAGCCTTGCTACAACTATTAAACACAAGAGAGCAGGCAAGCAGTTTGTAAAGACTTAATTTCATTGGTTCCTTTTAAGATTTTAAAATGCTGCATATCTTTTGCAGGTTGCAGTCGGGCCCTAAAAAAACTATAATTAATCTTCATAGCTAACACGGAGATTCTTTGCCGCTTTTATAAGATTTGCCAACTCCGTCCGATACCCGTTCTCGTCAATTCCTTTAGCCGTTTTAGTGATCAACAAGGCCTGTTCATAGCTTGCTTTACTTTTAAATTCTGAATTACGGAGCATCATGCCAAACTCGGCTACGGCAGCAGCAAGGCGAAAATTGTCGCTGGCTAGCTCCCAGTGCTGATTGCCATCCGGTACCTCAATGGTTATTTTGCGGCTCTCGTCCCCGTCAGGATTTTTATAGCGTAGCTTCACTGTCAATAAATCTTCTGGGTTATTTTCTGATATATTAGCGACCTTCTGATATTTCAGCCGGTCTACCGTTTTCACAAAGTCACTTTTAACATCCACAGGAATTACTTCATATAAAGCCGTTACAGTATGCCCGGCTCCTATCTCGCCGGCATCTTTTTGATCATCGTTAAAGTCTTCTTTATTCAACATACGGTTTTCGTATCCGATCAACCGGTAGGCTTGTACTTTAGCAGGATTAAACTCCACCTGTATTTTAACATCCTTCGCAATATTGAATAGCGTACCACTCATCTCATTTACCAAAACCTTCTTTGCCTCCTGCAATCCATCAATGTAGTAATGATTACCATTTCCTTTATCTGCCAGCTGTTGCATATTGCTGTCCTGGTAATTACCGGTACCAAATCCCAGCACCGAAAGAAACACACCGCTTTCTCTTTCCTTTTCAATCAGGCGCACCAACTTATCCTCGCTACTCATGCCTACATTAAAATCACCATCAGCTGCTATGATTACCCGGTTATTACCATTCTTCTTAAAATGTTTGCGGGCTACTTTGTAGGCTAATTGAATACCCTCGCCACCGGCAGTAGAGCCTCCTGCTTCAAGGTCTTCAATAGCATCTTCAATGTCCGATCTGTCAGCCCCACTTGTTGATGGCAGCGCTAAACCGGCGCTACCTGCGTAAGTAACAATAGATACATTATCATTTTCGTTTAAGTTCTTAGTAAGAAGTAACAGCGATTTTTTCAGTAATGGCAACTTATCTTCGTCCTGCATAGAGCCTGAAACATCGATCAAAAACACCAGGTTAGAGGGTGGTAATTCCTGTTTCCTGATTTCTTTTCCCTTCAGCGCTATGTGCACCAATTGATGTTTTTCGTTCCATGGGCAACCCGCTACTTCGGTTATCACATTAAAAGGACCATCGCCCGAAGGTTGTTGATAATCGTAATCAAAATAATTGATCATCTCTTCTATGCGTACAGCACCAGCCGGAGGTAACTGACCACTGTTTAAAAAACGTCTTATATTACTGTAAGCGGCTTTATCCACATCAACTGAAAAAGTAGATAGCGGCTGATCGAGGGCAGTGGCAAAACCATTTTCTGTTATATGTGCATACCCTTCTCCGCTGAAGTCCCTGGCTTGTTCCATTGGAGCAATCTGGTCAGCTATTTCTTCTAAAGCTACTTCAGCAGTTCTGTTTTTATAGGACTGATTACAGGCATAACCCAGCCAGGGCAATATGGCTATTGCAAAAATGAATCGTTTCATAAAGTTTTTATTAAGTGGTTATTAAAGTATTGGAGTAGCGAATGAATCTATTTTCAAATAATTATCTCCTTTCGTAAAACCATTTTGATCAACAAATTTCTTAAGCTGTTCATTACTGGGATTTACTGATAGTCCTTTTTCTTTATCACGCTTTGTACCAGTAATCTGCTCCATCATTTTCACTTCATTTTCCGTTTCTATATTCGCTATATTAATCACGCCTCCGCGAAAAGCTAACCGTGTGACCTGCCATTTATTATCGTCCCGTTGGTAATTCAGAAAGA
>JBQGCI010000221.1:0-7614 GCA_052038405.1 Acinetobacter pittii | reverse complement strand
ATATACCGCTCTTAATCGCACAATGATTGAATTGAAATAGAATGCATCAACTACGTAGGCATTGCATTCAACCCTCTTAATCGCACAATGATTGAATTGAAATAGAATGCATCAACTACGTAGGCATTGCATTCGACCCTCTTAATCGCACAATGATCGAATTGAAATGATCCGGCAGGCCGTGCGGGATAAGATGCCGGACACTCTTAATCGCACAATGATTGAATTAAAAGAAAAAAATGGGTAAAGAGTGGGTTTACCCGACCCAGCTCTTAATCGCGCAATGATTTTAAGGTGTCCTTTTCTGTAATAGTATGCCTATGCCTGCCCTGTCTTAACTTTTCCCGATCGCACATAGCGCCCTATGATTACACCGGTTGAAGTTACAATATGCTCATCTAAAGTGTAAGACCCAGGAACGGCGGCAGTATCGAAAAGCCGCTTGCCTTCACCAAGTAATACCGGGTGGATTTTAAGTCTGAGTTCATCCACGAGGTCATTGCTTAATAAAAAATGAACTAATTCGCTGCTGCCCCATACATGTATTTCTGGTCCGTCCGATTGTTTGAGTGCTGGTATCTCAGAAACCGTAGTAATAAAGTGGGTATTTTTCCAGTCCGATTGCTTCCTGGTTGCAGATAATATATATTTATGGCCCTCGTTAATGCCTGGCCAGTAATCTTTGTGTTGTGGCCAGTACCGCTCCCATATTTCAAATGTTTTTCTTCCCAGGAGATAGGACGCAGGTTTCGTTTCTTCCTGAACTACTTTGCTATACGTTTCGTCGCCATAAGGTGCTGTCCAGCCACCGTATTTGAAGCTACCTGATTCATCTTCCGTCGGGCCGCCTGGTGCCTGAATAACACCATCCAGCGTAAGCATAGAAAAAACAATGATCTTTCGCATATTTATCGGGTTTTATTGAAACGTAAAGATCGTTTATTAAACATGCTGGGGCAGCGGTAAGATATGACAAATACAGATCCTGTTGCGACAGATTCTGTATGCGGTAATTACTCATCCTTGCCTGTTTTCATCCACTCGTCGTACGAAATAACGCCCAATTCAGGTTTTGCCTTTCCTTCCAAACAGATATGAACTCCAGCTGGTGGCCATCCGGGTCATTAAAATAAATGGCTATGGCAGGCATCCGGGAAAAACCATAGGCTGGAGAGAGCCGTCTTTCAGAAAATTATACGGGCTCAGGTTTCGCTCCTTTAAAAAATCAACCGACTTGTTTATTACAAAGTCCTTTCCGCATCTGAAGGCAACATGCTGGGGGTATATCTGTGATTTGGGTTTCCCAAGTTCCGGCATAGCTTCCTGTGGCTTTGCCACCCAGAAAGACGCAATGCGCCTTTCGGCTCCAAAATAGCAGGGGGTAAGGCCTAACACATTCATAGAAGTGAATGGATGTTGCCAGGTCTTCAACGAATCAATGCGCTTCGTGCAACCTTTTATCATGATACAATATTGGTATGGCACACTACTTAATGAGATAGTGAAGAACTGCTGGTTGGGCTCATAATGTCGATAACACAACAACCGGGAACCCGGTTGGGTTGAAAGCCGGCACCTATTTCCGGCTCCGTTTCCACATCCAGGTGTTTACCTGGCGTTTGTCACTGGATTATCGAAATTCTCATTCAGCCATTTCAGCTGGTTGTAACTGCTTACGAACTTCAATCGTAATTCAATCAGCTTTTGCTCGGCCTCCAGCAACTTGTTTTCTCTGGAGTTGATGAGAAAGAGGGAGCTTTCCCCGTTACCGAAACGGGTTTCTTCGGCCGTTAGCAAACGGCGGTAGTTGATAATATTTTGCCGGGCAATATCAATCTGGTTACGATAATTGATCACCTCATTTTTATAGGTCATTATTTTAGTAAGAAGCTCCTGCTGTTTGTAGTCGGTATCCAGTTGGTTTTGCTCAATTTTCGATTGAGCGATGCGGTAGCTGGCCCTGGCCTCTCTCAGTAAAAGCGGCATTTCCAGCTTCAAACCATATTGGTAATTATTTTGAAACAGTGGGAAGTAGTCTGCCTTGTATTGCTCTTTATTCAAGAAGTTATAAGTAAAGTCGAGCTTAGGCAGTAAGCTTTGTTGTTTCAACCTGCGCTCACTTTCCAATATTCGATTTTTCTGGATATAGTACTGAACGGCCGCATGCTGGTCCAGTGCCCGGCTTTCAAGCGCTGTTAATAGTGAACTGTAATCGTCATAAGAGCGATTCTCAATAAGATTGTCAGCGGGCGCCACAGAAACATCCAGGTCATAAGGCTGCCTTTTTTTTGTCCACATAAATAAAGAAAGTTCTTGTGTAGCTTTCACAAATTTAACATAAGCTTCCTGCAACTGCAATTCGAAGCTCTGCAGCTGCGATAACGCCTCAGTAGTGTCAATAGCTGCCCGTTCGCCATATTCAAGCGTTTTTTGAGTAAGCCGGAGGCGATCGCGGTTCACCGCCACTGTTCGCAACTGAAGCTGGTATACTTCATATTGCTTCACCCATTCCCAGTAACTAGTCTCTGCGTCCAGCATCAGTTGGTTGGTTAAAACCTGTTGTTCCGCTGCTGTCATCTGGAGGCCAAAGCGTGCCTGATCTAACAGCGCACGTCTTTTATCATAAAGTAAGTTTTGGGCCAATGGTAAAGTGATCCCAAACTGGAAAAGCCCGCCTCTGGTAGCGCTGTTGTTGAGTTTTTGTCCGTCTATATAATTGTAGCTTCCGTTTAGCTGCACTCCATACCAGGTAGGAATTCCGAGTTCGATATTCGTTTCTTTATAATAGTTCAGTCCGTCGATGGTCTTCGCACCGTTTTTCCCATTTACCAGTGGATCAAAATTGCCCCTTGCCTTCTGAATTTCATCGGCGGCAATGCGGTTTTGTACCTGGTAACGAAATGCCATCGGATGATAGTTTTTAACGATTGCCAAAAACTCCTCATGTGACAGACGTAAAGTGTCCTGCCCGGAACTCAGGGCAGACGCGCCAATCATCATGATCAACAGATAGATCCTATTTAGTTTTTTCATCACTGCTCGCCGTTTTTTGTTTGTTCACTGTGTAGTAGTCTGGCGGGAAACCGTTAATGTTTCGCCATAGTTCATACCAAACCGGTACATCATTCAATATGGCAATGCCTTGCACACCGGCGCCCATTTTTAATTGGGGTGGCCAGGGCTTTTTCCCTTTGTCTTCTATGGCCAATGCTCTGAACAGCCCATTGGTACCTATATTACTCTCTACGGCAATTACTTTACCTTTAAAGATGCCATAGCTGGTGTTAGGCCAGCCTGAGAACACGATAGCCGGGAAGCCATCAAACACAAACATTACCGATTGACCGGCTTTAACCAGGGGCAGGTCAACCGGCTTAATGTAAATTTCCACCGCATAGTCAACATTACCGGGTACTATGGACCCGATACTTTCACCATCCTTCAGTATCTCTCCAATCCCTGCCTTATTCAATTGCACGATCTGCCCATCCTGCGCTGCAATCACCGCATACAGGCCACGGCGTATTCTATAATTGGATACCTGGTTCTGCAGTTTGGCAATGTCTCCCTCACTGCTTTCAATCAGTCCCTTGCTTTGAAAAAGCTCCCCCTGTGTTTTATTGAGTTTCTCTGCATAATCCTGTACTGTAGCGCTTTGCTCAAGATTTACAGTGATAATTTCCTGCCGGGTTTGTGCCAGTTTGTTCTGTGCCGCCGTCTTTTTAGCCGTCGCGTTCTGATAAGCAATGCTTCGTTGCTGCAGCTGTGTTAATGATACCAGGCCGTCATCGTACATTTTCTTCTGCCGCTGGTACTGGTCGGTGGTGAGATCTAGCTCGTTATTGGCGGCTTCGAGTTCTGCTTCTTCAGCCGCGAGTTTATTATTTAACTGCCCCAGTTTAACTTTTAGTTGTTCCAGCTTCAAATCGCGCCCGGTTGCCAGTGCATTCAATTGTGCATCGGTAGTATTCACCTTGGCCTCGTAATAATTCCGCACGCCCTGCTTGGCTTTTACCTGCTCTTCTGTACGGTCTATTAACAGGGGGTCCATATAGTCTTCTTTGATCTCTGTTAATTGCAATATCGTATCCCCCTTTTTAACAAAGTCGCCATTCTTTACATGCCATTTGGCAATGCGGCCCGGTATGGGCGAGTTGAGCTGCTGCGGGCGTTGCTCCTGTAACAGAGAAGTTACATTGCCTTTAACCTTTATGTTTTGTGTCCATGGAAGAAATAAAATGATCACGCACAAAGCCAGGAAAATATAAAACCAGCGCTTGACTCTTGACCTGCGGTGGTAATGGTAGATCTTATTAAACGATTCCAATTTCATCCTTAATAGTTTAATTTATGGTGGTGCATCGCTGATAACTTACCTGCGGCGCCTAATCTTCTTTCGAAATCCTGCCTTTGTTGAGGAACAATGTCTGGTCGGCCATTCGGATCAGTTCTTCATTCTGCGATACTATTATTATAGTGGTGTGCTGCCTGATCTCACGGAGGTACCCGAGCATTTTGGTAGAAAACTGATGATTCATGCCAGCTGTGGGATCTTCTAACAGCAGTAGCCGCTTTTTGCCCACGGTAGCGCGCAGCAGCAGGATCTTTTTTCGGGCGCTGAACGATAACTCGGTATCGGTTTCGCTGAGTTGGGTGAGGAACCCTTCCGTGAACTGGCTGGGCAGGTCTTCGATGCCCCACCGGCGGGTTAGTTCTACAATATCATCAGTGCCCACATCTGCGCGGCCAAGAATGATATTATCCAGCAGTGAGCCTTTAATGATCGCCATGTCTTCCAGGTAAATACCCGATGCGTCCCTGAAAGATTCCTTATCAAGATTCTTTAATGGAATCCGGTCGACCAGGATCGTTCCGCCCGAGGGTTCATAAAAGCCTATGATAATGTTTAATAGCAGTGACTTCCCTGCGCCCAGCATACCATTGATCACGGTGATGCTGTTGGGTGGTATATGAAAGTTCAGATGCTGAAGAACCGGCTGCTGATCTTTAAATTGAAAGGATACATCGTTAAAGCTGATCTCCATTCCCTGCCCCATCCGGTCAAGCTCAATGTCTGCCGAGGGCTCTTCTTCCAGGTCGGTAACCTTGCTGAGCTTGGTTAACGAGGTAATTACGTCATAATAGCTTTCAAGGCTTTTAATTAATTTTTCTACTGCGGTTAAAATCGTGAGCACGACAATTTCTGCGGCTACGAAAGCGCCGATGTTCAGCTCCTGGTTTACCAGCAGATAGGTGCCGGTAGCCAGCATCACCAATGTAATAAGCACTTTAAATCCCACGATCGTCCAGTATTGAAAAAGAAGCACTTTAAAATGCGCCGTCCGGTCTGTTAAATAGCGTATAACACGCTCGTCGGTACCTTTTAAATGGGTATTGGCTTTTGAGTTGATTTTAAATGTTTTAACCGAGCCTGCAATATCCTCCAGCCACGACGCTACTTCATACTTGCGGTCGCTTTCATCTAAGCTCGATTGAATGCCGGAGCTCATGGTTAGCCTGAATATGACGATAACAATAATGAGTACCAGTGCCCCGAATACCAAAAACCAGGGATGGTAAAAAGATAGTAGTATAATACCGAAAACGATTTGAATGAGCGCGGTAGGTATTTCGAGCAATAGCTTAGACATGCCCTTTTGCAGGTTCGGTGCGTCAAAGAAACGGTTCAGCAGTTCAGGAAGATAATATTTCCTGGATACTTTCAAATTGATCCTGGGTAGCTTTTCTGCAAAAGCCAAAGAATATTCTACAAATATTTTCTGTTGTATTTTTTCAATGATCTGCATCACCCTGATGCGGAAGTAACCCGCCATAAAGGTACCCGCCACTACAAAAGCTATAAGCAGGTAAAGGGATGTGACCATGGTGGCCCCCATCACAAAACTTACAATAGCCTGTATACCCAATGGAATACTTAGCTGCACCAAACCATTCAGTACAGCATAGAAGTAAATGTTGGCGGCATCTTTCTTTTCTTTGGTGATATACTGAAAAAGCTTCCTGATGCTGAACCTGGTATCAGTTTGTTTTGCCATGCCTTGTATTTATTTAATGGCCGAAAATGCCAGTTGAGTTAAATAGTCCAGCACATATTTTTTGTGCTGCTGTTTAGATACGTTGTCGGTTAGAGAAGGAAGGTGCTCGCTGAAAAACTGCTGGTCATGTGCCGTCTCCAGTAAAGTGCTGGCCAGCGACCTTGCGTAGAGGTAACCGGGCTGAATCTCCAGGATGATCAAACTCATTCGTTTGCAAAGACTTTTGAGCGGATTAAAGGCCATTTCTTTATTGATAGCATCCACTTCTTTCACCAGGTACGATTTGCTGCTTTCAGATATAACGATGCTATGTAAATGGTCAAGATTATAATCCATCAGCTTGCGCTCATCCTTTTGACAATGGGTAATGATGGCGAGGAGCATTTTCAGCTTGTCGCATGCAGGCATCTCCGCCGGTATCAACATCTCGGTTAGAAATTCGAGATAAGACCAGTACCAGTTGAGTATATAAATCAACAGGCGATGCTTCGAGGTGAAGTAACGGTAAATGGTGGCTTCCGTGGTATGGATTTTTGTGCTGAGCTTTTTAAAGGTAAACTGTTCAAAGCCCAGCTCGTAAATTAGCCCGATTGCATTTTCTACAATATTCTGTCCCAGATCGCTGCTTCCGGGATCCTTGACATATAAGTGCTGATTCAGTTTAAATTTCAATAGAAACTTCATATCAATTACCTGAACTTATTTCTTAAAAAAGACTGCCAATGCAGGTGCTATTAATACCATCAAAATTAATAGTAATACTCTTTTTCAGGGATTAGAAAAGTCCTAATGTGTATGATAATATTCTAATTTATGAAATGGGTAAAACATTTTAAAACAGTTGAGTATGCCGGAAACGATTAGGGGGTTGGCACTGAAGATGATAGGAAGCCCGGGTACAATCCAAAGGGGTTGTGAAGTGGTGGATGGTTTGAATTTTTATCCTTACCCGGTTCTAATATCTTAATTCATGCCCTCCTTAAGGGCACAAAAAAACCCCTCGTGGAAACGTGGGGTTTTAAACCAAAACTAACTGCTTATGAGAAAAACTTTTCTTGCTTATAAGGTGTCAGACGACTTATCACTGCTAATCCTTTGCCCCCTTTTGCCGTTTAACATTTTTTTAGGAATCATTCCTGAAATGATTTCGTGTCATGATATTTTATAACAATAACTCTGCCAATCGTTAGGGCCGCGTCGGTATTTTTTATGTATTACTGATGTATTCATCTTCCAGCGGAGGCAGTTTTTTTATAATACTATTGTTAAGCGATACTATAGAAGATGCCGAATACAAACCAATGAATTGGTTATTATAGCTATAATCTATAAGGGTGAGTTTTACCAGGCCATCAATAGCTACTTCTATATAATTTCCGAACCTGATGAGCTTAAAGTGGTAGGTATAGCGCGGATTGATCGTAAAGTTATTATCCTGCAAAACTTTAAAATTAAAATTAGACCGGATATCGGCTTCGTTAAAGCCCCAGGCGCGTACTTCAATATGCCCATTCACCACATCAAAAGAGTAGTAGTAGCCCGAGCCTTCTTCATCCAT
>JBQGCI010000220.1:0-3302 GCA_052038405.1 Acinetobacter pittii | reverse complement strand
AATAGCTAACGCATAACAGGCAGGTGTTTTACCAGTATTGGTTTGCAAAGGCCTGGTTCTGATACTGCTGTATCTGTAAAATAATTTTGATTTCAACATTCTATGAAATAGACTATTTTTAATTTTAAAACGATCTGCTGGAAGTACCAAAAAAACATATAACGCAATTAATTTTTGCTATCTCAGAGCACGACGATCAGCGGGCGTTTAAGGAGCTTTATCTTTATTATTTGCCCGGTTTACAATCCTATGCTAATTCATTACTGCGGGATGTGCAGTTATCTGAAGAGGTAGTTGAGGACGTTTGGTTAAAGATCTGGACGGGCAGGAAAACACTGCACACTATTCAAAATCTTTCCTACTATCTATATACTGCCACCAAACATACTTCCCTCAATTACATCAAGCGTAGAAGTCGCCAGCATATAAATGTGGACGAAGACCAGCTCGAGCAGGTGAGTATACAAACACCTGAATCTTTTGTAATACAAAAAGAAAATATCAAACAGATAGAAGCTGCCATCAACTCACTTCCTTTACGATCGAGGCAGATCTTCAGATTAGTTAAAGAAGAAGAACTAAAATATAAGGAGGTTGCTGAATTACTATCTGTTTCAGTTAAAACCGTTGAAGCGCATATGACGCTGGCTTATAGCCGTATCATCGAAAGTATAGAAGAGATATGGCCTGAAATGGCCACTCATCCTGCCCTCAAAAAGCGCTCCGCCAAGTAATTTTCATTCTTTAAAAAAAATTATCCCATTGCCCATAGGGTTTTGCTCTTTAGCCATTGTCTTATTATTATAGGTAGTATGGGTTCATGAGCAAAGCAAGATTTATAGAATTGTGGGCGAAAAGAGAATCGGGAGCCATTACACTTCTGGAGCAACAGGAGCTGGCCCGGCTTTTGGCAGAGAACGAACATTTCGCCAATTTATCTGATATATTGGGAAATATGGCCATCTCGGTGGAGCCTGAGGATGAGAACGCAGGCGACTATTTGGAAAAGCGCTGGTTGTCACTGGAATCTAAAATAAAAGCTTCAGAATCGGAGTTGGCAACCGTTCTGCCGTCCAGGCCCGTATTTACGCTGAAAAGAATGCTGGTGGCCGCTTCGGTGATCGCAGTGGTAATCACAGCTGCTTTAACCTTTGACAGGTGGCCGTCTCCCCATCAAAAACAAGCCGAGAACAACATTTTCTATACCAAAAAAGGATCAAAGTCCAATCTTGTGTTGCCCGATGGTACACGGGTTTGGTTGAATGCCGATACCAAAATCACGTATGGGAAGTCCTTCGGTGAAAAATTAAGAGAAGTGTACCTGGAGGGAGAGGCTTTTTTTGATGTGGTAAAAAATCCTTCTGTGCCATTTGTTGTACATACTACAACAATGGATGTAAAAGTACTGGGCACCGCATTTAACGTGCGTTCCTATGCAGATGAAAGCAGCGCTCAAACTTCGCTGATAAGGGGTGCAGTTGAAATTGAACTGAAGGAGGCTGCCGATAAAAAGATCCAACTGAGGCCCGATGAGAAGATCATTGTTCGAAAGGAAATATCAGACCGCGAGCATTCCGGTGCGGCCAGTGGTGTCGCGGCATCGCCTGAAATACTCATTACGCACATTAAAAAGTCAGCGGCAGATTCCGCCGCCATGGAAACATTATGGGTCAAAAATAAACTGGCGTTTGACCACCAGGAGCTTGAAAAAATTGCACAACAACTGGAACGATGGTATGATGTAAAGATATTAATTGAAGGGGATCAACTAAAACAGACAAAGTTCAACGGAACTTTTGCAAGCGAAAGCCTGGAAGAAGTGCTGGATGCATTCAAACTCACATCCGCCGTGGGTTTCACCTACCAGGTTAATAAAAATATAATAACGATTAAGCAAAAATAGTTAACGAAATCCGGGTGCCGGTGCCTGGTGTACTTATTTATTCAAACTAAATATCAGGGAGTCATATGTAAACGAAAAATCCAAATCTATATCTGAAATGAGAAGCGGGAAATGGTACCAGCATTCCCCGCCGAAAAAACGACAGTACACGATTGCGTCTCGGCAATAATCCTATCATTTTTAAACAATGCAAAATTATGAAAAAAATGAATAGCCCTGTCACCCCCATGCCAGGGCATTTGATTTTAAAATGTCTTCTTATAATGAAATTTACATTAGTCTGTCTACTTGTATTTTCACTTCAAACATTGGCCATCAACAGTTATTCTCAGGAGAAAATTACGCTGAGCCTGAAGAATGTACCATTGGAGACCGTATTCAAAAGCATCGAAGCTCAATCAAGCTATCGTTTTGTGTATAGCGAGGAGGTGATGCGTAATCCTGGTCGCGTGTCAGTAAATGTAAAAAGTGAGCAGGTACGCAATGTGCTCCATGACGTATTGCGCAATACGGCGTTAAGCTTCACAACGAAAGACAATAACCTTATTCTGATCGTTCCTCAAAGGCCGTTAGTTGTTGCTATCCGTGGTAAAGTAACTGATGAAAGCGGCAATGCTTTGTCTGGTGTAAGTGTGCTTGAGAAAGGTACCTCTAACGGAACGGTAACCGGCGCGCAGGGCACATTTGCTATAGAAGTAAAAGATGAGACGGCGATTTTAGTAGTCTCTTACGTGGGGTACAAAGACAAAGAGGTGTTAGTAGGAAACAGCAAAAATATAGCGATAGCGTTATCGCCGGCTGAAGGAAGCATGGATGATGTGGTGGTAGTAGGTTATGGAACTCAAAAGAGGAGAGATGTGATCAGTTCGATGGGAACCGTAAATGTGGAAGAGCTTCAGAAGGCGCCTGTGAAATCTTTTGAGGAGGCCCTGGCAGGACGTATTGCGGGTGTACAGGTTACTTCCAGCGAAGGCGGACCGTTGGCAAGTACCAACATTGTTATCAGGGGAAACAGCTCCATTACACAGGATAATTCGCCCTTATGGGTGATAGACGGGTTCCCGGTAGAAAATCCGGATAATAATGCGATCAACCCGAAAGATATTGAGTCGATCACTATTTTAAAAGATGCAGCATCTACCGCTATCTATGGTTCGAGAGGCGCCAATGGGGTGATATTAGTTACCACGAAATCGGGTAAAGCCGGCTCGCCCGTTGTAGCATTTAGCGGTTCCATGGGTTACCAGCGTACGCTCAGGAGGATGGAAGTGATGAATCCATATGAATACGTTAAACTTCAAACCAGTTACACGGGAAATACGGGAACTATTGCCAAATTGCTGTACACACCGGGTGATACTACATTAAGAGGACAAGCGGATTATGTGGAGGGGGGCAG
>JBQGCI010000219.1:0-4070 GCA_052038405.1 Acinetobacter pittii | reverse complement strand
ATGAGGGTGACTGATAATACCGTACTCATAACCGGTGGTAGCTCAGGTATTGGGCTTGCGTTGGCCAGAAGGTTTTTAAAGTTTAACAATAAGGTTATCATTGTAGGAAGAGACGCACAGAAATTAAGAAAAGTACATCAGGAAAATCCTCAAGTAGACAGCTATGCCTGCGATTTATCAGATCAGCGGTCCCTGGCCGGATTATGCGAACTGATAACCGTAAATCATCCAAAGGTGAATATCGTTATTCATAATGCCGCCGTGCAGTACAACTATATGCTGTCAGAAGAACCGAATTTTATTCAGATGGTCGACCAGGAAATAGCGACCAACTTTGCCACTCCCGTGAAGCTGGCAGTGATGCTACTTCCCTTATTGAAAAAAAATGGAAACGCTGCTATCGTAAATGTCAGCAGTGGCCTGTTTATAGCTCCTAAGAAATCAGCCGCCGTGTACTGCGCCACAAAGGCCGCTATCCACAGTTTTACAAAAACACTGCGCTATCAGCTAGAGGATACTAATGTAAAGGTCTTCGAAATCATTCCGTCGCTGGTAGATACACCCATGACCCAGGGAAGCGGGAAGGCGAAAATACAACCAGAGAAACTCGTGGATGAGTTTATGTGCAACTTCGGGAACGACAAGCTGGAAAGCTATATCGGCAAGACAAAATTACTCAAGCTAATCGACAGGGTTTCTCCTCGTCTGGCCTGCAGGATCATGAAAAATGGATTGTAGAGAAATGTTATCAGGGCTGATTAAGTATTTCGCCAAAAGTGCCCGCTCCTTTGTTGATTCAGTTTCACCTGGATTCGTGCGTTTCAGTCTCCTGCGCTTTCAGACCTTCATAGGGTAAAGCGATGCTGTGCTAAACGGTTTGCCTTGGCCACAGGCTATCGCTGCCCATCTGGAGGTTTTCGCAACGTTAAAGATAAGCCTGATCAATATCACTAAGTTCTTTTTGACGGTAAAGAACACCAGAGAGGCAGATATTGGCAATTCGGGCACTTATTATGTGCCGAGAGCCATGTTGTTAATCCCAGATAGTGGCCACCAGCTTTCTGCGGCCACCCTGATACCTGAACTCACATAAATAGATCCCCTGCCAGACACCGAGGTTTAACTGGTGGTTGGTAATTGGAATGGTAACGGCGTGCCCCACAGCGGAAGCCTTGATATGTGCAGGCATGTCATCAGGACCTTCATCGGTATGTATGAACTTCGGATAACGTTCAGGAATCCAGTCCGCAAAAAAGGTTTTAAAATCTTTTAGTACTGTCGGATCTGCGTTTTCATTAATGGTAAGGCCGGCTGATGTGTGCTTAATAAACAGATGTAACATGCCTGTTTGCGGCAGTTCGCCTAATTGATCCAATACCAGGTCGGTAACAATATGAAAACCGTAAGAAAATTCAGGTAAGCTAAATGCTATTTGCCGGGGCATACAGGTACAGGGTTTACTTCAAAAATACTCTTTTTGGCGCAGCCTTGCTATTGCTAATCTGACAGGGTTCCTTTCTTTAATAAAGCGATCAGCGCTTTCGCTGCGGGGCCGGCTGATAAAGGATTTTGCCCGGTTACAAAGAGGCCGTCAGTTTCTACGTGACTGGTAAAAGGTAACACAGCACTTTTGAAATCTGCTCCTAATTTTTTCAAACGGGTTTCCAAATGGTAGGGAATATTATCCGCACGTAGGGTAAGCGTTTCCTCGGTATTGGTAAAAGCTGTGATTTTGGTTCCCATTAAAAGACCGGGCGCCAACTCAGCTGCTTTAAGCAGGGCTGCGGGGCCGTGACATACCGCTCCCACCGGCTTGCGCGATTTGATGAATTCTACGATTAGCCGGCCACTGTATTCGTTGTCGGCAAGATCCCAAAGCGGGCCATGTCCGCCCGGGTAAAATACAGCATCGAAATCACCGGCATTGATATTATCCAGCACCAGCGTAGTATCAAACGCTGATTGCGCCTGTATATCGTTATTGAAGCGCCTGTTGGAAGCTGTTATATTTTCGGTTAACAAACTAAGCGGGTCCACCGGTGGCTTACCTCCTGAAGGACTGGCCATGGTTACCTGGTAACCTGCATCCATAAATTCATAATAAGGGTCTGTAAATTCGCCCAACCATACACCGGTGGTGCTTTCCGTGTTGTTCATCGCTGAATGCGAGGTGAGAACCATTAATATATGCATTATACGCCTGTTTTTAATTATTACGGGATAGTGATATCATATAGTTTGAGAACCATGAGCCTTCCTATTTCATTTTGTTAAGCGTGGTTATATGTTTCAAATGCTTTTGCAGCGTAGGCAACATATTGCCGATAAAAGCTTTTAGCGCTGTATCCTTCACCGTTGCTTGGGCATCTTTAAAAAGTTGAATGGAGGCTTGATGGTCTTTGATCATTTGCTCAATATAGGTTTTGTCAAAATCGTTGCCATTTTTAGAAGATAACTGAATAGCAACCTGTTGTTTGTCTTCGCTGGCTTTAGCAGGAAGCTCGATGTTTTTATCAGCCGCAATAATCTTTAGTGCTTCGTGAGTCTTGCTGTGGTCTTCGATCATCAGGCGACCGAACTCTTTTATTTCCGGAGAAGTACTTTTACTGCTCGCCATTTCGCCTAATTGTATTTCGGCCATGCTGCCGTTAGCCGCATCTATGGCAAATTTAGTCTCCGGTTCTTCTAAAGTAGCGGGTATGGCGCTCCCCTGCATTGCGGAGTCTACAGGCACACCCTGCGTGTTTTCCGGCTGACCTGTTCCATCTTTGTCATCCGATATGCCGTTGCAACCGCATAAAGCGGCAGCTGCGATAATAGTCAAAAGGGCTAATCTGTTTTTCATGTTTACTCTTGTTTTTATAAATAAATTGTTATGCATCCGGCGCGTTGGACCGGAGTAGTGGTAGGAGGAATTCAAAATCCATACCGAATGGGCCAGCGCAGGGTTCGCCTGCTTCGGAGTATGGTTTTGCGAATCGTAAATCAACTTGTTGTTTTCAAAAGAAGCATTGATATTTGGCCCTTTAATTAACCCCATCAACCAGCATATAATGATGAAAGCTATTGTTGTGTTACTTTTCGTTCTCTTTATTTCCCCAATGGTTACCGGGCAGGAAACATTTAAAAAAGTAAATTTTGACAGGAATTTTAAAAAGGAAAACCTTGGAAAAGCGAAAGTGAAAATTCATGAAGTAAAGGAGCTTTTGCATATTATGATTGCGATAACAGAGTCGGGCCTGGCGAATGATGATATGGTAGAGCAAAGAGGTGCCTATTATAAAAATGTGATACAACATTTCGGGCCTTTTAAAGGGGAGCCGGTTATCACCCGGTTTGATTCTTTGTTAAAGGCCAATCCGCTTAATTATATTTTCTTAACGGGTAATGCGCTGAGCTATAATTTTAAAGGGGACAAACTGGTGGCGGATAAAAATTACTTATTCCCCGCCCAAAGTGTTTCAGCCCATACTACTATTACTGTTAATCCTGTCACTGCATATAGAAAAGAAATAGAGCAATTTGCTAAAAAGGCAGATTTTAAACGATTTTATAAGCAACAATCGGTTTTTTATAATACAATAAAAGATGAGTATGAAAAGTGGGCGAACCTTCAGGAACAGTGGAACTGGCTGGAGCAGCACTTCACTACCCGTGTAGACAACTATACTATTATGTGTTCGCCATTAATTGGCGGATTGAACTACACTACCAGTTATTCTGACAATAGTTTTAAGCAGATTATGATGGTGTTGCCGGCGCTTGAAAGGCCATCGGGGCAAACAGAAAAACAAAATATTGTTTTGAACACCCGGATCATGTTTACTGAGATTGACCATAATTACATCAGCCTGCCCACCCAAAACAACAAGGCATCTATTGATATCGCATTGCAGGATAGAAGTAAATGGGTGGATACTACGATAAGTGGAACCGAATACTATCCCAGCCCTGCAAAGGTTTTTGATGAATATATGACTTTTGCTACTTTCTGCCTTTTTTGTAAGGATCAATTTGCCGGTGATGCGGCTACTATAAAATATGCCTATGATGATGTGAACCATACATTA
>JBQGCI010000218.1:0-3598 GCA_052038405.1 Acinetobacter pittii | reverse complement strand
GCTGCTTTCAGTTTAGAGAACTCCGCGTTCGCTTTGGATTCCTTTACCGAGATATTTGAAAATGAATCTAAAGAAGTTACGGTATTAACCCCTTTTTCCACGAATATAGCAGCGGCGCTGCTGCTGGTACCTCTTTGATTGGGACTGATTATTGATAGGTTCACCATCAAAGGCAACTCAGCCTCGGCTGATATAGTGTACATCGCATTGCTAACCGGCACGCTATCCCTTACTATATCGTCTCCGTTACGGTAAGAGTAAAACAGGTAAGGTACGTTTTCTTTAATATTTTTTAAAGTACCCCTGATGGTGGCAGTACCTGTTTGCGCAGTTATTACAACCGGCAGGCCCAGGCCCAGGCAAAGTAGCAGTTTCTTCATATAAAAATAAAATATATCCAAAGTTAGTGAGATTGCTGACGCTAAAAAGGAAAAATATATTTTCGCACCTCATTAAACATCCTCAAATGAAAAAACAGTTTACCCTGCCTACTCTTTTTATTTTAGCAATGCTGTGGAGCCCCGCTTTATGGGCTCAGAATGAAAAACGTTACTCGATTGATATGAGTTTTACCGTCAATGGCAGAACCATCAAAACCGCACTCGCATCTGCCAGCTATAGCATTAACCGCGAAACTTATGAAGAAGACAGCGCCTATGCACCTAAAAAGTATATCTATTATTCGGCCACACCGGTAAGGTTGGAGAAGGACTTACTAATGGCAATAAAAAATAAAAAAGCCAGCTATGATATATTGATTACCATGACCGACAATTACGGCAAAGAAGCCAAAAAAGAAACCTTGCTAAAAAAAGCAATGATCTCCAGTCTTTCAGAATCTTACTCGCCGTACAATTACGACTATGCCGGTTCTATCAGCCTGGGCATCAATGCTGAATCTATTGTTTTAGATGGCGTTGAATTATTACCATAATCAAATGCCTTACATAAAAAGTCCCGGCGAACCAGTGTTGCCGGGACTTGTATATTTTTATTGATATCAATCATTTCTTATTCCATTCTTTCTTCCAGGTGGGCAATTTTACCATCGGCCGTCATCCCCTGGATCACTACCCGGAAAGCATCCGTTACATCATTGTTATGAAATGAGATCACGGCCTGCCTGGTACGTGGATCAATCGTTACGTTAGGATTCCAGTACAGTGTCGTTCTGACATCTCTGTCTGCTCCCGGCGCGGGCTCTGTCGTTAAATATTTTGGTGAATAAAATTCACGGATACCGGTATACCCTTCTACCCGCGCACTGGGAATGCCCGCACCCGGATCGCGTTTTACATCATTACCTCTTCTGGTATAAATGGCAATGGCACCGTTTCCGCCGTTAAACCCGCCCATGAACGGCGGACGAAAAGCCTTGATGAACGCAACATCGGTGATGTTAATAGAAGATACCATGCTAATATCAGAGGGCATTTCATCCACATATAATTGCGGGCTGCCACCCCGCCAGCTCAGGGAAGCTCCTGCACCTTGTCCTGAGATCTGCAAACCGGCTACTTTACCTTGCAAATAAGTAAAAATATCGCCCACCATCGCAAATTTATCATTGATCAGGTCTAAGCGAATGGCGTCGCCACCACTAAAAAGGCCGGATGCATATTTTTCATCCATCTGATCTATCAGCGGTTTCGTCTTCGCCTGTATCGTTACAGTCTCCAGTTCTTTATACTTGCTTTTACGGATATTATCACTCAGTTCGGCAGAAAGCAGCAGGTGCCTCCATAAGCCTGTTGTATCAGGAAAAAGCGAATTATTGTTGAAACGGCCAACAGGCGGTGTTCTCAGCTTATTTGGCAAAAATTGTGCAGTCGCTCCCTTCAGGTTTTTATCCTGGAACTGGTAATATACCTGAGCAGTGTCGAATAAAACCACTGAAGGATCATTGAAGGTACCATTTCTCGCAACCGGAACGAGTAACATTTTATTTTGCTGATCTTTTTGCGTCACAATCATCATAGCCGCCGCTCCATCGCCGATAGATCCGGGCATGATGCCGGTTACCGTTCCGGACAACGAAAGATAGGAAGTGTCTTTGGGAAAATTAATTTTAGGCAGCGTTCCGGCGACGATCTGTTGCCAGTTGATCCTGCGCCATCCGTTAGTGAGCATTACCAGGTCGAGTTTCTGTTGCTTCTCATCTGAAGGGTTGGTAAAATAATAGGCGGCATTACTTACTTTGCCCTTCAGCTCACTGGTCAGCATCAGGGTTGATAAAATATTGTCGGTGGTGTCTGCATCAATATTGAGATCTGTTACAGCTACTGAAAGGGAAGCTGCCATATTTTCGGGAACCGTTATTTTAACTTCATCCCTGGCCCTGTAACTTAGTCCCCAACGAACCACTTCCATCTCCGGCCTAAAGATATAAGGCGCATTGTTATCAATATAGGTGATACGTTCAGCCAATGGCTTCCAGCTTTTATCCAGTACCGTAATAGTTAAAACACCATAGGGCAAATTAGCGGTAGGTACAATGCCTACGATATCACCTTTTGTAGACTTAGCAATGGTAAATACCGGATGCTGAAACATGGTTCCAACCAAATAAACGCTGTCTGAGGCCGTTGTAATATCCGGTGACAGGTTCACCTTGAATTCTCTCTTGCCCGGCGCAACTTTTACCTGCAAATGAGCGCCGCTTTTTTTAACCTCGGGAAGCGGTGTTGTATACTCCTTGTTCTGCTCGTCCTTCCACCGGGCAATGAAGGACGAACCGGCAGATGGGCTCAACAGCACAAAGCCCATTCCGTCGTGCTGTACACGCAAACTATCAAGAACTTTTCCGTCACTGCCTGTAACCACCCCTTTGATTTTAACCGGGCGCCCCCATTGATCAATGGCTTTAAAGGCTATTTTATTGGGAAAACCAGCTAAAAGATCGCCGCTCTCCGGGAAAAAATCCAGCACCGGTTTAACCACCGGTTTTTGTAGCGCTTTTAAAGAATCTTTATTGAGAATATGGATTGTTTTCCGGTAAAGAAATGACGAATCAAAATTGAGCATCCAGCTGGTGTATGCTTTTACCGACAGAGAACGTCCCGCATATTCAGCAGGGATATCAAACTGTCCGTTGGTAAGGCCATCAACAAGAGGCGCTACAGTATGCTGCAAGATCTTTCCTTTCTCATCTATCCAGTCTATGTAAAAGTTCTTGCTCTCTGTAGCCGGACTGATCTCGTTCAATACATAAGCTTTAAACCATATCGTTTCTCCCGGCGAATAAGACGATTTATCGTAGTGCAAATAGGCCCGCTCCGGACTGAATTTAGTGGCATAAGTCTCCAGTTGATTCACCACATTTTGCGCTGACAGGCTGTTCACCCATAATGCAGTTACAAGAAGCAGGCAATACCTGAACATCAAAATTTTATATTTCATCTGTTATCTATTCGGTTCGAAAACAGGAAAATTAAAACTGAATCGGCTTACAACAAAATCTTTGCAAATATTTACAGGAATTTTATGATTAAATGACTGATATTTATGCCATTAGTCTCTTATGTTTCAAGACAAGCATGAGGATTATTATAAAGAACTACACGAAATGCATCTGTTATCAACCCGGTAGTTCCAAATA
>JBQGCI010000217.1:0-4230 GCA_052038405.1 Acinetobacter pittii | reverse complement strand
TTGTGCAATTGAAATAGAAAAAGGAGCAGACCGCAATCTCCTCCCTTGTTTTACATCAGAAAAATGTAAGAGGCTTATTTATCGCCTCTTTTATATTCAGATACCAATTGTGTATCGCCGCTGTTATTGGCATTGACATGGGTATAGTACCTGTCATCTTTTAATACGATACGGTAGTTAACGCCGTTCTTATTACTTACCTCTGTTACACCAAACACATTTTTACCTTTATAGTCATTTTTTATTTGGTAAAGCACATTGGCCGGCAAATTATTTTCACCATAATAACGGATGGTTTGTAGCAGGTTTCCTTTAGCATCAATAGCCACACGTGTTTTAATACCATCGCTGTCGAAAAAAGCTTCATAATAACTGTTGGTTTCGCTCCACTTTACATTATCAGCATCTTTGAAAAGCAGGTCAAAAGTTTGCCGGGCTTTATCATTAACCGGCTTTGCAGTTGCAGCTGTAGCATGAAAGGAGAGTAAAAGGATTACTGCAGCAGAGAAAACTAAATTTTTCATTGTATGTATTTTTTGATAGTTATTGATTATTTGTTGTACAAACATACAGCGGTATACTGCCGGCTGCAATAGTAAAAGGACGAACCGCCGCTACATCCCGGTGAACAGAAGTTTTCCGTGTGCGAAAAGCAATTGTATGAGCACTCAGAATGTTTGCCAGATAGGCTGTTCTTTGATCAAATGTTATTTACCTGTTATTCGCGGAAACAGCAAGATATTACAGTAGACAACAGGAAGTATGCTGGTTAGCAATTATCTAAGGAAACCGGCTTTGCTGTATGAATGTTGATAAACCTGGTTTGTATGTACGCAGGGAAACTGCTATTTTGTAAACCCAATGCAGTTGAGGCCGGTAAGTATCCAATGACCGCCCTGCTTCAAACAACGGGAATGATCAGGCTGGCTGTTGAATAAAAATACAAGATGAGAACTTTTTTAAAATTTTTATCAGGTGTTGCCGCCGTGCTGCTGGTAACTTTAAATGGCTTCGGCTTGCTGGCTCAGCCCGCCGAAAACCTGGTTGTCCGGCCCCAAATTCAGCAGTACTTTGATTTATGTAGCGTAACCGGCTCCGTAGTTATTTACGATAACTCAAAACGGCAGTGGACTGTTTCTGACAGCAACCATATTAATATCCGCTATTTACCTGCCTCAACCTTTAAAATTATCAACCTGCTGATTTTTCTGGAAACCAAAACTATTCCCGATGAACACTATATAGTTAAATGGCCGGGTGCCACCGACACGGTAAAATACGGCTATCGTCCTGACATTTATCATGATATTAGTGTGGAAGATGCATTTGAGGTGTCTGCAGGCTGGGCTTTTGTTGAGCTGGCGAAAAGGATCGACCGGAATATATATAAAGATTACCTGGTTCGCTGTGGCTATGGCAATGGCGATGTTTCCTTCCCCGAAGCCGATTTCTGGAATTTTGGCAGTTTGGCTATATCTTCAATCGAACAGGTGCGGCTGCTTCAACGTCTTTATGAGGGAACACTTCCGTTCTCAAAGCGCAATATGGATATAGTAAAACGGGTAATGGTCAGCGAAAATAATCCATCGGGTATTATGCGCTCTAAAACGGGCTGGACCATGGCCGGTGGCCTGAATACCGGATGGTGGGTGGGTTATTTGGAGAGGAAGGGAAAGGTTTACTTTTTTGCTACCCAGTTGCTACAAGACCGTAAAAATAACAGAGCCGACTTTTCAGCATGTCGCAAGAACATTACAAGGGCCGTTCTCAGGGATCTGCAGATATCGGACCCAACCGTTATACCGCCATCCCGAAAAAAGCGCTGAGCCTGTTTCACGTTAGCCCGCAGGCTGTTCTACCATATTACTGAGCATGGCGATACCGGTGGCGGCGGATACCCTGTTGCGATTGAATATTGGCAGCGAAACGAGATGTCTATAAGCCTGGTTGCGTTAAGCAGCTTATAGAAGATCTTTGCACAAAAAAAAGTTTTGTAAGGGTAACAGGGGTGCACTGTAAAGGGAAAGACAGCGGGCCTGCCTGGTAATTTTGTAGATTTACCGGGCCGGTGTTGTTACGTTCAGTTTCAATATATCTCCGTAAGCCATCGCAGCTTTATGTACCTGAACCGTTCAGTCTTCGGCGGCATCGCCATCTGCACCATCGGAAATATATTTCAGGCATAGAAAAGGTATACGCTCTTTCATAGCGATCGAGGCCAGCGCGTAAGCTTCCATGTCCACTACATTATAAACGGTAGCCGAATGTCCCATTTCAAAATTGTCTCCTGTTCCGCAAACCGCTTCGGGAAGGCCTTCCATTACGAGGCCATATTCCAGAATGACCGGCATGTCGGATACAGGTGTTTCATATAATTCATATCCCAATCCCCTTACATCCATATCTCTTTGTATAAACCGGGTACAGCATACTACGCTGCCTTTGGGGAAATGGTTACTTCCTGCCGATCCCAGGTTTACGATAAGAGCCGGTTGACGCGTATAAATGGCTTTAGTGAGTTCATAAGCTGCGTTCACTTTGCCAATACCTGTAATCAGCACAGGATGTCCTGTAAATACCTCGGCCGCTTCGGAAGCTAATGCAAAACAAAATACCGCATTTGATGCAGGGTACGACAAGGTGGAATTTATCTGAATCATTTATTAATACCAGTAAGGTTTTTTACCGGGAGGCGAAACTAGTAAAAATTAAGACAATCAGGCTGTATGTTTCCGGGCCTGCGCTGCGCGCAAACCTACAAACGCTATTTTATTAGCTTCGGTATCTTCAAAAATGATAAAAACACCTTCTTCAGGATACACATCATTTTTTATAGAAAGAATATGGCCCCCGCAAGCTATAATCCGGCCGGCTACCCCGTCTACGTCGCCAAAAGCATAAATATAAATTAACGCCGGTTTCAGTTCTTCTGCTGCCGCATTCCGCTCTATCATACTCCCGCAATATCCGCCATTGACCGTATCCGGAAAGTAAACAACAGGGGTATCTTCGTTATGTATTTGATCAGCAGGTAATTGTAAAACCTGATTATAGAAATTGCCCGCCCGGTGCTTATCATCTACTGGTATAGTGATCCAATTTGTAATCTCCAGATGCATATATATAGGTTTAATAGCGTAATTGGCTAAACAATCTTTTCAAGTATTTTACAAATCCCGGGCCAAAATGCTGGTATTGAAAAAGATACAAACCCGCTCTTTAAGAATCTTGCCTATGCCAAGTCTCAGGTGGTAAGCTATCGGTTTTGAACGCAACTATTGGCAATCGCAGCCGGGGGCTGTGACCCCTTGTTAACAGCAAAAACCGGCATTCGTGAAATAGGTACTTACCTGGCGCTAAGCTATTGATCCGACCCTTACCGGATTGATACATCAAACCTGCAACAGGCCGTTAGCTCACCCGTTCTGACCTTGTTGATATGATCGAAGGTAATATTGGAATCGTCTTTTACAAATTGTTCCGACTTTTTGATGCAATAATCGATCTTGTAAGCTACGGCGATGCACACGGTTCTTCCATTGAGTTTTCCCATGCCCATGTATATATATGTGCCTAGTTTAAAATCAGCGCTGTTGATGTATTTTAATTCATTTTGGATACTTGCAGAATAATTCATGACCAGTTGTTTAAATAATAAGCCTTTCTGAAAAGAGGTGTAAATTAAAAGAACGCCGCTTACAAGGATATGACGCTGATCATGCGCGTAACTGGTTTCGGGCAGGTTATTGATGGGCTGTATCTCCAGATTGTTGCTTTAATTCCCCGTAACACAGCAATTTCGTAAAAAGATCCTATGATTATGACCGTAAGAACAGCGCGGTACGAATTTTGGAACGTACATACTTTATTATTTTAAACCATCAATTTATTTTATGAAAATTTTATTCCTTGCCCTGAGCCTGGCATTTCTGGCCAGCTGCAACAACGAAGGTAACCAGGACGCTGAAATGAGCGATACTACCACAATGAGCCCGGGAAGCGGCGACATGAACACAACCGCACCGGGAGCGGGCGAGATGAACACGACTCCCGGAATGGATACCTCCAGAAGTTCGGCCGGAGACACCAGTACTTTTGAAGGTGCTGCCAACGATTCGATCGGCAGATAGGCCGTAATTCATTTTGACCCTGCTATGTTCCTCGCCGGGTATGCAAGTAGAGAACATTTTGTTATTGCCGTATCGGATTGGCTTACTAAAGTATATCTGA
>JBQGCI010000216.1:0-5554 GCA_052038405.1 Acinetobacter pittii | reverse complement strand
TTTAACTACCCTGCGGCCGTGCAAACCCTGGGACCTGTTCATGGCGCCTTTTTCGTGCTTTTTGTTATCAATACGCTTAGTGTTGGAATAGAGCAGCGCTGGAAGTTTGCAACTACCACCTGGAAGGTACTAGTTGCCTGTATGATACCTTTCGGTACCTTTTACATTGATAAGAAAATTCTGAAACTCATTCCTTCCTGATATGAAAACAGCATTACTGCTGACTTTGGTCAGTGCCTTTACATATGCCGGGTATCGTTTATACAGGTCAGCCCATCTCTCCAAAGAACTACAATCCAAAATTGCAGAAGGAGCCCTGATACTGGATGTGCGAACCGAAAAAGAATATGCCGGCGGGCATATCAGGGGAGCCGTAAATATATCACTGGGCACCATCCGCGAACGCTATAAAGAACTGGATCCGAAGAAAAGTTATATTACTTATTGTTCGCACGGCTTAAGAAGCGTAAAAGCAGCCAACATACTCAGGGATAGCGGATTTAAAAAGGTTTATAACGGCGGAGCGCGGGAGGACCTGGAACAATTGATAAAGCAGCATTGGTGAGCACAGGAGCTTCCGCTCGCCTGTTTATGTAAATGGGATGGAATTTTACAGTCTGGATACTGCAATGATATATTGTAGAGCGGCTTCGGATAAGAGCCGCTCAACCGGTAGGGAGGCATTTGAAAAAGCCATAATATACCAGGGATAATGAGCCGCCGGAAGCAGTACATTCAGGAAAGGGTGCTGCTTTGTTTGACATCGTCGCAGAGATATCCAGCCCTATCGTTTATAGTGCTGGTGCTGCTTTAGACTTCAATGGGTGAGCTACCCTTTACTGCGTTCAATCAGGCACCAAAGATCCGACCGTGTTTCTGCAACTTTATTCTAACTTAGAGGTATTGTAAAAGTAACCTGATGGATTATTTCGTTAAAGAAGGATCTATAGTACGTACTATCTGGGGAAAGAGCGACACGATCCTGTTCATTTTTTCAGGAGCCGCTGCAGAATTTGCCTTAAATAAATCGGTAGACTGGCTGTACTTTACCCGGAAGCTACCCGCAGATCCCATCGGTCGCTTATTCTCTACGGTGCGGTATGCGCGGGAAATTGTTTTTGCACCGCAAGAAGCCGCTTTTAAGGCCATTGACGCGATCACTCAGATACACCAGGCTATTGAACACAGGCGCGGGTCTGCCATTCCGGATTGGGCGTACAGGGATGTACTTTTTATGTTGATCTATTACTCGGTTGCAGCATATGAATTGCTTGAACGACCTCTAACCGCTGAAGAAAAAGAAGAAGTACATAACGTATTCTACAGGGTGGGTTCGCGTATGGGCTTACCCGGTTTGCCCGCCACTTATAATGAGTGGATCCCTGTGCGCGAAGCACACCTCGACCGCGACCTGCAGAAAAGCCCGTACACAGAAGATCTATTCCAACAATACAAAAAACACCTGGGTGCATTGCGGTTTAAAGTGTTAGTTGAAGCACAGAAACTGGTAGTGCCCCAACAGGTAAGAAGCCGGCTTGATTTCAGTACCTTTTCGCTGCTGACACCGGCAGTTCAGGTTTATAGGGTAAGCCGGGTGCTGAAAATGGACTGGTTCTTTAAAAATATCCTGCTTCCCTCCGGTTACAAAGACCAGATCAACGCACTGAACATATATCCCTAAACAAAAAGATACGGCCATAACAACCGCCCCAATAGTTACTATCCGGTAAACCCGCTGCTGTTAGAGTGCCAGGAGAAGAGCACCCGGTTTCCTGGAGCATTTGCTGAACCGTCTAATGCGCCGCCATTTTGTCTGGCAAAAACCACTGATGCATTGCTTTTTGTACTTTTTATAATTTCAGCTTCTCAGTTAAGCATACTGCAGGCCTCTATCAATTTCGGCCATTTAGGGGTAGTACGTTATTGTAATTACGTATCAATGGCATTCGCCCAACCTGAAGCATCAGTACACCCGGTATTGTATCAATTATTAGTTCCTGCTGTACCGGCACCATTTCGGTACAGCATTCTAACTCCCTATCGCCAAGTCCCCTGTCATACGGATAGTCATTTCAACCCGGATCAAAACCTTCCCCGCTACCAGCGGCTGATTCTTTTTTTATTGCAGCCAAGCATAAGCTGGCTACGCATGCCCTATCCATATCAATCCAGCTTCTTCAAAGCAGTTGCGATTGTTGCTTCGAGGCTATCCTGCACTTCAACCGTAATCACATCCTCCTCGCCTTCATCCGGCTCTTCCAGCAAATCAAACTGGCTCTTCAATAAACTCACTGGCATAAAATGCCCTTTACGGGCTTGCAGCTGTTGCAACACTTTGTCGTAGGACGCTTTGAGGTATAAAAAGCGGAGGGAACTAATGCGCGAACGAAGCTGGTTGCGGTACTGGCGCTTGAGGGCCGAACAGGTGAGCAAACCCATGGCTCCTCTCTCCACCATGTTCATGGCTTGCTGCGCAATAGTATTCAGCCACCCCTGCCGGTCTTCATCCGTTAAGGGTATCCCCTGGCTCATCTTATCGATATTGGCCTGCGGATGCAGATCGTCTCCGTCTATAAAGATACCGCGACGGGCTTCGGCTATAGCTTTACCTACAGAAGACTTACCACTGCCGGATACACCCATTACGATCAGAACTGTAGCTAACATGCACCTGTTTTATTAAAGGTACTACTTCACTGTAAATATAAATCCCACACCATACACGTTTTCGATCTTTACTTTTTTAGATTCAGCGAGCAGTTTACGTAGCCTGGATATAAATACATCCAGGCTTCTTCCCAAAAAATAATCATTCTCGCCCCAAAGCTGTATCAAAATATCTTCCCGCTTAATTACGGTATTTTTATGCTGGTACATATATTCGAGCAAGCTGGCTTCTCTTACCGTAAGGGAAATACTTTTACCGGCACTTCCTACCGATATTTTAAATACATCTTTGCGAAAAACTATATCGCCTATATGAAGTATATTTTCCTTTTCAGCGTCCGCCACAGCGGGTACCGACTTGCTGTTTCTACGAATAATATTGGTAACCCTCAACACGAGTTCATCTATATCGAAAGGTTTATTGATATAGTCATCTGCACCTAATTTTAATCCGGCAATACGATCTCTCTTTTCGTTCCGGGCGGTCAAAAAAAGAAAGGGAACGGTATCGTGCGCCTTCTTAACCTCCGCAGCCAACTCAAAACCATCCATCCCCGGCAGTTGTACATCTGTTATTAACAAATCATAATAGCCCGCCTTTTGCCTAAAAGTGTCTAAAGCCTCTTCAGCAGTGGCTTTCAGATCCACTTCAAAATTCATCAGCCGGAGATATTGTGTCACTACGTTGCCCAGGTCTGTTTCATCCTCTACAAAAAGAATTCTGCTCTTCATCTATACTATATTAATAATAACCATTATTTGCTACAAAGGGATAACAATGCTAAAGTCAGTTCCTGATTTCTCAACCGTATCCACATGTAATTTCCAGCGGTGCGCCTCTATACACAGCTTCGTATAATAAAGCCCTAAACCCAATCCCTTTACCGCTTTATTCTCTATGGACCGGGTGGTTCTGTAAAACTTATCAAAAATATTTTTAAACTCTCCGGCCGGTATGCCTACCCCATTATCCACAATATGAACGGTAAGTGCCTTCCCGCTTTCAGTTGTAAAGATACTGATGCGCTTAATGGCACTGGTATTGTATTTGATACCATTTTCGATGATATTGATGATCATGGTGGTCACCCAAAACCGATCCAGCAAAACCAGATGGCGTGGCCTATCAGGCTCCTCAAATGCAATTTCCACTTTGCTGTTATCCGCCTGAATCATATAATCGTCCACCACATCCTTCAGCAGTTCTTCTATTACAACAGGCTCCTTCTGCAAAGTAGATTCATTCATCATGGTAATGTCCATAACCTGCCGGAACAGGTTACTCAGCCGCTCCGCCTGCCGGCCGATCACCCCTGTTAATGAAGTTACCATTTGCTTATCTTCTTTTACCTGGTCTTTTTCAAGAGTTTTATTGGCTACAATAATAGCAGATAATGGTGTCTGGAACTCATGATTGATGCTGTTCACAAAATCAGACTTCATATCGGCAAGTTTCTTTTGCCTGGCCCAGTTCCTGAAAGTGATGTAAAACAATATGGCTAACGACAGGATCGAAAAAAGAGATAAAAGGAAGGTGGGCCACATGCGCGTAATAATAGCCCGGGTACGATGCGGCGTATCGGTGTATAACGAAAAGCCAATGCGGTTGGAATAGGCGGTAGGTGTGCTGATAGTAATACTCGACACCAAATTAGAAGAACCGATATCCCCGAGGCTGCCGCCTCTTACTAACCCTTTGCCTGTATAAGCGTTTTTAATATTTGTGTAGGTTTGAGATTTATCATAAAGAGTCACGTATTGCTGGCCGTTGAAAGTAACACTTATATGATCAATGGTGGAAAGCCATACCAGGTCGGCTTCCAGTTGGTTGTCCGAAATAATTGTAGCCATCATATTGTCGACCTGATTTTCGCCTCTTAAACTGTTTCCAATACTATCTACAACTTTTTTAGCGAGTACCTGAAATTGCTCTGGCGCGGCCTGGTGCAAACGCTCCATCTCATACATATTACGGTTGAGAAAAGCATCGATGATCTCCTGTCCGCCGGGGAAAATTTTGTCGTTGCGGATAGCGTTACTGTAATCCTGTTTGATTTGTGCAGCCTCGCTTAAAAAGAACTGGTCGTTCTTCAGCTTGTAAGTATTATACACCAGGAAATATTGTACAGCAGCCAGTATCAAAAAACTGCCGATAGCGATGAATCGTATGCGAAATATAGCAGAGTACATTCTATTATTTGATAAGCTAAACTACAATAGAAAAACAATTAACCACAATATTAAAAGTCTGTTAACAATTTGTTGAGGTTTTGTTATTAAGATGTTATCGAATCCTTAAATATTTTCAGCCCATCAAATAAAATGATAACGGCAAGCCCCATACAGGCTTGGTCATCCCCGATCGCCCCATACGATTTTAACTGATTTTCTAACATACGATTAAAAACAAGCAAAGCAATGACAAAACAAACACTGCTGAGAGTGTGGGCTTTCCTTTTTTTGTTCAACATTCTGGTACTGCCAGACTTGTATGCGCAACAGGAAATTACCATCACGGGAACGGTAAAAGATCCACTCAATGCCCCTATGATTGGTGTATCTATTGAAAACTTAAGATCCAAACAGGCTGTTATCTCGGCCGAAAACGGAGTTTTTTCGATTCAGGCAGCCAAAGGCGACAGCCTGGTAGCCACATTTGTAGGCTACAAGGATTACAGATGGATGTTTAACGACCGTATCGATATACAGATAGTTATGGAAGCCACGTCCAACAATATGGATGGGGTGGTGATCGTCGGTTTTGGTCAGCAAAAAAAGATCAGTCTGGTTGGCGCTCAGTCTACAGTTGACATGGAAGACATTAAAATACCTGTAGCTAACCTAAGCGCAGCACTTTCCGGACGAATAGCTGGTTTGATCGGCGTAA
>JBQGCI010000215.1:0-4314 GCA_052038405.1 Acinetobacter pittii | reverse complement strand
CGAACACTGCCTACTTCTATGGGTAGTGGTAATAACACTCCCTTTCAGATCTATCAGAATATTGGTTCTACCAGCAACAAGGGCATCGAGTTAAATCTGACTACTGTAAATATCAGGAAGCAAAACTTTAACTGGCAAACCAACATCACTTTTGCACATAACACTGAGAAAATCCTGGATTTGATTGATGGACGGGATATTATCGGTGCCGTCAACCGGGAGACAGAGAGCTTGCTGATCGGTCATCCTTTAAAGACATTCTATACTTTTAAAAGATTGGGTATCTGGCAAACGGACGAGGCTGCTGAAGCGGCAACCTATTTCAAAGACGCGGCCAAAACACAGCCTTTCAAACCGGGTGATATCAAGCTGGCTGATCTGAATGGAGACTTTGTAATAGATGAGATCAATGATGTACAGTATATCGGTACCACTTCACCACGCTGGACAGCCGGATTGAATAACACGTTCCGGTACAAAAACATCGATCTTACGGTCTATATCATTAGCCGCTGGGGGCATATGATGACTTATGATTTTACGGGTGCTTATGATCCTTCTGGCAAAGGCAATGCGCCGGCTTATCTTGATTATTGGACACCGGAAAATCCATCCAATGATTTTCCAAGACCAGATAATACCAATTTTTATAATTACAGGGGGTACCTGGCATTGAACTACGTAGATGCTTCTTACGTAAAGCTGAAAACGGTATCGCTGGGGTACACATTTCCTGCTTCAGCAGTGAATAGATGGGGCATGTCAGACCTGAGGATCTATGCCTCTGGTAACAATCTCTTTACGCATGCAAGAAGCCACTTCGTAAGGAATTACGATCCGGAAAGAGGCGGGTCTGCTAAATCACCGCTTCAGCGCCAGTTTGTATTGGGCCTGAATGTAAGTCTATAGTAGCTAGAAGTGCTATTTAACGCAATGATATAAAACGATCTGAACCTCCTGGTTTGGATGGTATTAACAAGCTTTCAAAAAATATTATATGAAAAATTGGATACAATATTTTCCTTATAAAAAACTGATCCCCCTTTATTGTTCAGTTATGCTATATTCCTGTAGTTTAAAAGAGTTTAATCCCGGAGGCACCACAGCCGACGTCGTATTTGCTGCACAGGAAGGAATGAATGCGCTGGTTAACTCCGCCTATGTAAATTATGGCGGCCAGTTTTACGGTCGTGAGGACCTCGTTATGCTAACGGAGGGAGGCACCGATCTTTGGATCAATATAGCCAACAGCGGTTATGGCCGGCAAATGACCAAGTATGAAGAACTGACATCCGGCACAGGCCAGCTCAGAAATACCTGGAACCGTTTGTATGAAATTATCAACTATTGCAATGCAGGCATTGATAGGATTGATGCTGTGCCTTATAATTCGGCCGATGAAAAAAAAGCACGCAAAGGTGAACTTCATTTCCTTCGGGCTTATTCTTACTGGCATATTGTTGAGTTTTACGGCGGGGTGGATTTACGTACACAGGAAACCAAAACAGCGGTACTTACTGCGCAACGGAGCCCTGTTTCAGCCTTCTACGATTTAATGTTACAGGACCTGGAGCTAGCCATCGCCAATCTACCGGTTGATCCGGTACCGGCAACGGATATTGGAAGGGCCACTTTAAAAGCTGCCTATGGATTAAAGGCGAGAGTAGCCATAACAAGGGTGGCTTATGAAACATCGCAGGCGGAAAAAGATCGTTACTATCAAATAGCGAAGGATGCTGCTACTTATGTAATTAATAACCAGGCTGCCCTGAAAGTGTCGTTGTATGCCAATCCGGCTGAGGTGTTTGCGCCTGCGAGCAATAAAACAAATAAAGAGGCCATGTTTGTGGTGACGCACTCCACTGTTCAGTCTTTAAACCCCCAGCCTAACAATCCTAATCGCCTGCACATGTGGTTCAAGGCAAAGTATTCGGCTAAAGCCGGTGTGATCCAAAATTTGGCATATGGAAACGATAATAATGCCCGATCTGGCGCCATGTGTATGATGCCCACCCGCAGATTACTTGAATTATATAACGACCAGGTGGACGGGCGATACCGGGCATGGTTCAGGGAAACCTATAACCAGAACGCCGGTAATTATACCTGGACAGCTGATGACCTGGCGGCTTTTGAAAAGCCGGCAAGCATGGTAGGTACGAGGATCAACCAGGGCGAAATAGCCCTGATGTATACCAAACAAAAAGTAGCCGACAAACGAACCCGTCCTTATGCAGTGGTAGATATTGATGATATATACAACGGTGACAGGGTTTCTACTAACGCGAGGTTTAATATCTGCTTTCCGGCCCTGACAAAATTCGACGATCCGAATCTTCCGGCGCCCAATTCAAATTTTGGAACCAAAGATGTTATCGTGATGAGGTTACCCGAAATGTATTTTATAGCAGCGGAATGTGAGGTGATGATGTCTGGTGGATCTAAGGCAAGAGCTGCAGAATTGGTCAATGTAATTCGCAGGCGCGCTGCAATTGCCGGCAGAGAAAGCGATATGGCTGTTAGCGAATCACAAATGACGATAGACTTCTTACTGGAAGAAAAGGCAAGGGAATTTTGTGGCGAGCATATCAGGTGGTTTGATTTAAAAAGAACGGGTAAATTGTATGACTATGTAAAAGCATATAATAAAGATATTCCATTAATTCAACCTTTTCATGTTCTTCGGCCTATTCCGCAGATGTTACTGGACGCTATTACCAATGCGGCAGAATTTGGACAGAACACGGGCTACTAAAAGGAGCGACCATTGAACAACGGCTCTCAATGTTTATGTTGAAAGCCGTTGTTTTCACAATACTGTTATATCGGAAATATTAACAGACAAGTACCAAACTTATTTGGAATCATTTTCTGTATGTATTATATTTGGTAACGTTTACATTTTTCAACGATTGTTCTCATGCCGAAAACTATTTCATCCGGTTTAAAGGAAGTAGCGCGCCGTGCTGCTGTATCTATTGCCACCGTATCGAGGGTGATCAATGCAGATCCCAAAGTAAAAGGAGAAACAGCTTTAGCCGTACAGAAGGCCATCAAAGAGTTGGGATACCGACCCAACAGGGTAGCGCAACGTCTGCGGGCAACAACGGCGCGGCGGCGCCTGGTAGGACTTTTAATACCCGATATACAAAATCCCTATTACGTAGACATTATCAGGGGAGTGGAGGAGTTTGCCTACAGCCAGAACACTACGGTGATCATTGGGAATTTTTCACAGGATCCCATGAAGGAAGAATTATATATTGATATTCTGCGGAGTGAGTCAGTGGATGGTTTGATTGTAGCTACTACGCCCGTTACAGAAGAAAAAGTTGAGCAATTGATAGAAGATGGCATCCCTGTTGTTTGTATCGACCGCGGTTTAAAAAGCCTGAAAGCTGACGTAGTGAAAACGGATAATGAACTCGGCGCTATCATGGCAACAGAGCATTTGATCCGCCTCGGCCACCAGCGCATTGCCCATATTGCAGGCGATATGGAAATTCCTACTACGCACGAACGTATTGCAGGCTATAAGGCTGCCTTAAGGAAACATAAGCTAAAGATGGATCCGGCATTGATCTTCAGCAGAAAGTCTGATTATGAAAGTGGGGTGGTACTCACGGAAAAAATACTGGCGCTCAAAAACGGGCCCACAGCCATTTTTACAGCGAATAACCTGCTGACACTGGGTGCGCTGGAAACCTTGCACCGGCATAAGGTTAAGATTCCAAAGAAGATCGCTATCGTAGGATTTGATGATGTTTATTGGGCCACCTCTCTAAACCCGGCATTAACGGCTGTAAAACAATTTGGCTATGAAATGGGACAACAGGCTGCTGAGCTTCTTTACAAACGACTGTCCAGTCCGCAGGCTCCACCTGCAAGTCTTATTATAAAGCCTGAGCTGATGATCAGAAAATCATGCGGCACACGTTGATTTTTTTTAACCGTTTATGTAAACGTTTACACGATTGAATAATTTGTCATTAATAATTGTAAAGCATATGAAATATCTGCATTTTTTTAGAAAAGCATTACTGTTATTGCTGTGTTTTGGCCTCCTTTCGGCTACGGCCCAGGAAAGAACGGTGACGGGGCTGGTACTCGATGAATCGAGCGGGCAGCCTTTGGCCGGAGCCAACATTGTAATAAAAGGGTCCAATCAGAATGTTCCCGTATCCTCAGAGGGAGTATTTACACTTAAGGTGGCCAATGCCAGTACCGTTTTGACGGTGAGCTATGCTGGGTATCTCACCAGGGAAGTAAATGTTGGTATCGAAACCAGTATAAACATCCTGTTAACCAGTACCA
>JBQGCI010000214.1:0-23254 GCA_052038405.1 Acinetobacter pittii | reverse complement strand
TTGTATCCCGAATTTCCGGTAGACTCCTGGTTCATTAATGGGCTACCCGCCAACAGCAGATTTTTACCCAGGAACCCAAGTGCCATAATTTTGTTAATACGGCGGTTATTGGCCCCCTTCGTAGCCGCACCGGACGGAATTTCATCCCAGTCTACCGGTAGCAGATCTGCTGCTTTTCTTAAATCGGCTGCAACTTTATCGGCAGATTGCTGGTAGTTAAGTCGTACTACCCGTGGTGCCTGATCCGGGGGCAATACCATATCTACATAAGGCAATCCTCCCCAATATTGCATCATCATAAAATGATACCATCCACGAAAGAAATATAGTTGGCCTTCGATCAGGCGTTTTTCTTCATCAGTAGCCTGTAACAGGTCTAGGTTCGCAATACCGATATTTGCTTTACGGATCGAATACCAGGCCAAGCCCCATAAATTCCCCTTGGTCCCTTTGTCCGTAGCGTGGCTTGGATTACCACCATTTTTAAACCACGATCCAAAGATTGCATTCTGCCATCCCCAGTAGTCGCCCTGGTCGATATTATAAGCCAGTAATCTGGTTTCCGTAGGCTCCCACATTTCATCGTCGCCAAAATTCCAGTTGTTATGCGATCCCACACGCGTCATCATAGGAATAGCACTATATAACTCCTCTGTAAAACCCTGAAAGTTGCGAAAACTTTCAAAAGCTTCTGTAGGATCAATATCGACATTTAACGGCCTGTCCAGGTATTTTTTACAGGAGCTAATACATACGCTAACCGATAAGATGGCGATAGGCAGCCATATCTTAATTAAATACTTTTTCATCTTTTCTATAATTTTACAGGTTTATGTCGATTCCCATGTTAAAACGACGTACCGTGGGATAAGCCCCACTGCCGCTGCCGTTTGTGGCGAAGTTCGACTCGCGGTCATCAGGCATTTTTGTCCACAAAAACAGGTTATTACCATTTAAATAAATTCTGCAGGATCTTAAACCTATAAAGCTGATCGCTTTACCGGTTAACGTGTAAGAGATTTCAGCATTTTTTAAACGAACATAAGAACCGTCGTACAGGTAACGGGTACCATTTCCCCCTTCCGGAACAACCGTTGACTGACGGGGCAACGGAATAGCCCCACCCCCGTTTTCTTTAGTCCAATACGTTCCCTCAATAAAAGCTGTATTCGAACCTGAATAGGTATTAAATGTTGGAAAATCAACATACCGTGTCACATTGTTCACTCCATAAAATTGTAAAAACAAGCTCAGACCTTTGTAATCGATACCCAAACTGGCATTATAGGTATTTTGAGGACTTCCCGAATATTGGTAAGGCGCCGAATCAAAGCGGTCTATCACTCCATCTCCGTTGAAATCTACTATATTGTAATCGCCAGGTAACTTGAGGCCATTCCCCGATGTACGGGTAGTGCTTCCATAAATATCATCCCAGCTCGAAATAAAGCCGCTGGATATGTGTGACCGGGCCTGGCCCAGCTGCCAGCCTGCCTGCTTTTGATATAACGGTAACAAGTCGGGGTCGTCACGGAAAATTACTTCATTCAACGCACGGGTCATATTGGTGTTGGCCCATAGTCTGATTCCGTTAGCAAATCTTTTATTAAATTTTAATTCAGCTTCATATCCTCTGCCTTTTACTTCGCCTAAATTAGCCGGTGGTGCCGCTACACCGAAATAAGTTGGAATGGCACGGCTGCTGCCACCAATGAGGATATTCGTTCTATGATCAGTGAAGTAATCGAAATTAACCGAGAAGAGTCCTTTAAAAAGATCGAACTCAACACCAAAATTTCTCTTTTCAACAGTCTCCCAGGAAATATTGGGGTTACCTAAGCTGTTAATACGAAAAAAGGTATAGGGAGTGTTTTGCAGCGGACTTCCCATTTGTGCATTACCACCAAATCCCCATTGATCAACATATAACCATCGTGTGCCCAGGTTATCATGTCCTACACGGCCCCACGAACCTTTAAGTTTCAGGTTGTTTACAAAATTCACACCTTCCATAAATTTTTCATTACTGATCACCCAACCTGCCGCAGCCGCAGGAAAGAACGCGAAACGGTAATTAGGTCCAAACTGCTCCGATCCGTTGTAGGCTCCATTTACATCCAGTATATATCTTGAGTCATATACATACGTAGTCCGAAACACCCAGTCCTCTCTATAAGTTGGATAACTGCCGCCGGTGGCAGACCTTTGTCTCAAAAAAAGTCCTAAACCTGTAACATTGTGCTTACCAAATTTCCGGTTGTAGTCTAACTGCGCTGAATAATTAATTCTCCGAAAGGTTGCCCCACGGTCTACCGAGCCTGATTGATTGGTCCAACGAACCATATCGGTATAGTCTAACTGGGTACCTGCATCAGGTGCATATTCCAGAACGACATTTCCATTTTCAGGATCGATCCATTTTCGTTGCGGACCATTAAAGTTGTCGTTAACGCCGCGGTCTCTTTCGAGAAAAGTATTATCCAAAGAGTAATTGGCTCTTGCGCTCAAACCTTTGGTTATCATATCCAACTCCTGTGTTATTATAAAATCTGAGGTAAGTTGCGTATTGGTTCTTTTTTGCAGGCCGGATATAGCGATGTCATAAACAGAGTTAGGAACATCGGCATTGCGCGGGGAGTACCAGCCCCATGTACCATCCGAGTATATCGGACGCATGGCATCAGGGGAAGAGCGGTAAGCGGCCCTGAAATACTCTCCATCGCCGGTACCGGCACCCCAGGGTAGTAACCGCTCACCCTTAGAGCCAAACAACTTGGTTGAAAATTTGGTGGTCTTGGTCAGGTTAAAATCCAGGTTGCTTCTTACATTCACACGGTTGTAGCCATAACCCGATTTGTAGCCCCTGTTGTTCTGAAAGGTTTTGAACAAGTCGCCTTCAGACACAAAATCAACAGACGCAAAGTAAGTTACAAATTTTGTGCCTCCGGAAACGTTGGCATTGGCTCCATAAGACATCGCATGGTCTCTAAACAATTCTTTCTGCCAATCTACATTCGGATATCGGTCCCACTCTGCATCATTCGCCGGAAAACGATATTTCAAAAGCGTTTCTTCAGGCCGTATACCACCCCATGCACCCGGGTTCACCAGCAATTCGTTTTCGATAACCCTGTTTTTCAAACTCAACGCATCGTATGCATCGTACTTTCCGGGTAACCTCGAAGCGGTTTTAACGGTTGTATTAGCGCGGAGGTTAATTGTGGCTTTACCCTCCACACCTTTTTTAGTGGTAACAAGTATAACGCCATTGGCACCTCTTACCCCAAACACCGCAGTAGCAGAGGCATCTTTTAAAACCGAAATACTTTCTACCGAGGCTATATCAATAGAACTGATAGAGCGCTCTACCATGTCAACCAGTATCAGCGGTTGTGCATTATTCCACGTAGTTTGCGCTCTTATAAGAATCTGGGGATCTTCACCGCCAGGCATACCTGAAGACGAAGTGGTAGTTACGCCAGGCAAATTACCTGTTAGGGCCATACCCAAATTGGTAACGCCTCCTGTTCTTTCCAATACTTTACCGGTAGTTTGCGTAATAGCGCCCACCAAACTTTCTTTCTTTTGACGGCCGTAACCTACCACTACAATGTTATCCATTGATTGCGGAACAACCTCCAGTTGAATGGAAAGCCCTGTAATTCCGTTTTTCAATGAAATACTTTTACTGTTATAGCCCACGGCGGTCACAATAATATCGGCGTCGGTATCTGCTACAGCTAATGTGAATAAACCACCGGCACGGGTAGCTGTTGACCGGGTTGAACCCTCTTGCGTAATGCTGGCCCCTACAACGGGTTCATTTTTCTCGTCTACAACTTTGCCGGTTACCTGTAACCTATTCTGGGCTGACGAGATTACTGTCATAAATAGCATTAAGCAGGTAGTTAAAAAAAGTTTCCCCGGGGCGAAGACGCAGCTAAAATCGTTTATGGTTTGAAACCAACTGGAACTGTATTTTTTCATATCATATTTATGTTTGAAACATTCGTTTTATCAATGGCAATACTTGGATAATAGCCTTACACTGGTGATAATAGCTCCCAAATCACCCGGTCATTCAGAATTTTGTACTTAAGCATGGTTTATTATTAAGAATTATATGATGGGGCCAAAGCCCGTTACACATTCAAAAAATGCAGTGAACAAGAACAATTTATTTTAGTATGAGGCAGTATACGAAGAGCCTTCTTCTGGCATTGGATAAGCAGCCATATTTAGCTAAAACAACCGTTAGTATAAATGTCATTAAAACAATTATACCGCTAAGTTAAGACATTTTAACAAAAAATACAATCGATTGTAATTTTTTTTATTATTTTTTATTTCAAAAACAAAGAAGTAAAAAAATGTACAATTAATTATATGATTATCATTCTATTAATGTTCTAATTAATAATACTGGTTTGCGGGTTAGAACTAAAATCGATTGCATTATGATGCCATTCCCAGCCTGCAGGGTAGGACCAGCTGGGGCACACTAATATATTTTCGGTTATTTTTTGGAAACTATTTTAAATCGATTGTATTTTTTAAACGGCGCAGCTATATAAAAGTAACGCCGCCCATTTGGGCGGCGTTACTTCATTATCAGTAATTAGGATTTTGCGGAAAAGGCGGCCCTTCGGTTACCCGGTCGATTTGAGCCTGGGGTATGGGCCTTAACTGGTGAAAGTCTTTGATATAAGGTGCAGCCTCGGGGTTCCAGGCCTGTACCCGTCTTACCAGCGAACGGGTGCGCACCAGATCATGCCAGCGCTGCCATTCACCAAAAAACTCACGGCTTCTTTCATCGAGTATAAAATCCAAAGTTACGTCGGCGGCCGAAATCGTCATGGCATTGGCAGCAGCAGTATTCTGAGACGCGCTATTAGACTTGCGGAAAGCGGCCCTTTTCCGAACCACATTGATTAGCTCTGCAGCTTTAAGCGTGTTACCTGCTTTAAAATAGGCCTCAGCACCTGTCAGGTACACATCAGAAAACCTGTACAAAACGCAGGGCCTTGTAGACGGGTCATTAAAATTGGCGCCCCGGCTGGGATCCATGTATTTTTTAAGCGCAGGGAAAATGCCGGTGTGCCAGAATTTGGGAGGCACCACAATTCCCTTGAATGGCCTGGAACCAACAAACTGAGGCGCACCGGGTACGTCGAAATCGGGCAACCAAACAGCTGTATCAACGCCGGGTTGTGTCGTATAAGTAATACCCCGGGCATTGTTGGCAGCGCTGGCATTGTTGGTAACAGCCGTATTAGCGATATATACCGAGTAAAAGCTGTTGCTATAGCGCGAATCCACATCCCTGCGCACAAAGGCCTGATCTAAAAAGTAATTTTTACCCGAATTGGCGCCGCTCGTCCATATAGCGCTGTTAGGACGCATTCTTACATAAGGACGTCCATAGTAGGAGTCCCTGATCATTCCCGATGTACCGTTATTCACCAACCGGCCATTGGAAGTATTTACGTATGAATTGATACCGCTATTATTAGGATAATTCCAGTTGGTGAACCAGGGAGACAAATTTTGTGCGGCCCCGCCACTGGCGCCGGATCCTACTATATAATAACCATACTTGGGATCGAGCACATGATCACTCACAAACATCGTCTCCTTGCCATAGTCATTAGCAGGTACAAAGGCATCACCAAAATCCTCCCACAAATCCAGCCCATGATCTGCTTTTGCAGCAATAATATTGTCGCAAATAGTGGCTGCCTGTGTAAAATCTGCCTGATTATTGGTTAACCACCCCCTTGTAAGATATGCTTTTGCCAATAAGAACTGGGCTACCGGCCTGGTTGCTGCTTTACCTAAAAAGGGCGCTGTTGGCTTATTGGGCAGATCAGCTGCCGCCTCTGTAAGATCTTTTAAAATCAGTTCATATACCTGGGCTACCGGCTGGCGTGACGCGGCCTGAGAGGGCTCCGTAATAAACTCGGTATGTAAGGGTACATCGCCAAAAGTTTGTACCAGATAGAAGTACCAAAAGGCGCGCAAAAATTTAGCCTGGGCTATATAATGTTTCCGGAGATCTTCATTCAATGAAACTGTTTGCGCATACTGTAAAACGCCGTTGATGGTATTAATATCCTGGAAAGCAACAGCCCAGGCAGCCCCGAAATTGCTGCCATTTAAGCCGTTATAATCAAACACTGTTGCTCCGCCTGCGCTCTCGCCCCGGATAAATTCATCTGTTCCGGCCTGCATTTCATTGGTAAAGCCTTCGGTTCCCCATTGTGAGCGAATATCATTATAAACTCCGGCGATACCGCCCAGTACTCCCGCCGGACTATTAAAGTAACCGGGAACTAATATCGACTCAGGATTCTCTTCCAGTACCTTCTTACATCCTGCAGCAAATGTCCAATAGACTCCCAATAAAATGATGATGGTATATTTCGTTTTCATTGTAGTAGATTTAAAATTTAAGATTAACGCCAAGGGTAAATTGTCGCACCGGCGGGTTATTGAGGTTCACCGCGATTTGCCGTTCAGGCGTTCCGCGTTCACTGGCACCCTGCGGATTCAATGTACCGGTTCCTGCATATCCGTTTCCTTCCGGATCTATAGCCAGCCCCGATCTTACCAATGGCGAATAAATAATAAACGGATTGGTAGCATTTAAATACACCCTTGCATTATTGATCCCTATTTTTTTTATAAGACTATTAGAAAAACTATAACCTATATTGATACCACGGCATTTAATAAATGAGCCGTCATAATATCCTAATGTTGAGCCAAACCACTGAACGGCGCTGCCTGCATCCGGTGCAGGAAAAGCGTTGGTAGGATTATCTTCAGTCCAGTAGTCTACCTTTACCTGGTTCACCCGGCTTTGGTTGAAAAATGCGTAACCGCCCGAACCGGTTGAGTTACCGGTAAGATATGGCACCAGCACTTTCATACCCATCCTGGCGTACATGATAACAGATGCATCGAAATTGCCATAGCTGAACCGGTTGGTGATACCGCCTTCCCACTTGGGTTGAAAATTACCCAGGATCTGCCTGTCTTTAGGATCAATGATACCATTGCCATCCACATCCTCAACTCTTATCTGTCCCGGAAATTGCACCGGGCTGGTTTGCCTGGCAAGACTTCCGTTGTCTACATCTCCTAACTGCCAGATGCCGGTCTTTTTGTAATCATAGATCACTGTCAGCGGATGACCAACAAACCAACCAGCTGCTATATTCTCTTTCTCCTGGGGAGTAGTTAATTCAACAATCTTTTCCCTGTTGAAGAAATAGATTAAATCGGCGCTCCAGTTAAAACCCTGTTCTCTTCTGAGTATATCTACACTTACTGAAGCTTCCACACCTTTACCTTCTGTTTTTCCCAGGTTTTTTAACGTAGAGCCAGCTCCGTTACTGGGTGGCAAAGGAACCGACAGGAGAATGTCTTTCGTTTTTTGATGATAGTAATCTACCGAACCGCTGACGCGGTTATCGAAAAGCCCAAATTCAAGCCCGATATCAAACTGAGCGGTAGACTGCCAACCCAGATTGGGAGCGGGAAGCGCGGTAACGGTATATCCCAGTTGCTGACCAGCGGTTCCTGTTCCAAAGTTGTAGTAACCTGCAGTTAATGCGCCCAGCGTGGCATAAGCGCCAACATTCCTGTTACCGGAAATACCCCAGCCACCTCTCAGTTTCAGGTTAGACACTTTTTGTACCCCTTCCATAAATCCTTCTTCCATAATATTCCAACCCAGGCCTATTGCGGGATAATTAAACCACTTATTACCCGGGGACAGCGTGGAAGAACCATCTCTTCTTAACGTAAGCGTTAAAAGGTAACGATCATCAAACCCGTAGTTCAACCGGCCCATATAAGATAAAAGCCCGGTTTCCACGAAAGAGTTGCCGAAATCGGAATTGGCCAGGGGCTGTCCTGCTGCCAGTGAAAAATTCGAGGTCTTAATATAATCGGCCGGAACACCGGTTACGGTGAACCGGCTGCCGAGGGAGTGATTTTTTGTTACTTCATAAAGACCCGTAAAATTGATCCGGTGCTTTGAAGCGATCACCTTATCATAGTAGATCAGGTTTTGAAAATTAACATCCCAGTACTCTGTATTGGATATTTCAGCAGTGGAAGAAGACTGTATTGTTGCTACGTTGAAATAAGTAAGCGGCCCGGAATATCCGTTGTAATTGGTTTGGCTAAAATTAAGCCCTGCATTAAACCGATATTTTAAACCCGGTAAAATATTAACTTCTGCATACAGGCTGTTAAAGGTTCTTAAGGTTCTGGTACGTGCCAGGATGGCATCATCTTTCGTTATAATGGTCATTGGGCTTACCTGTGCTGCATCGATCGAACCATCAGCCGGATTAATATTCAATGACCCGTCATTGTTATAAACAGGAGCCAGAGGGGTGAGTCTCACCAATCCGCCCGGAACACCGCCACCGCCCGGGTTATTTTGATAAGATACAGTGTTGAGCGTATTCAATCCTATCTTAACATGTTTACCCAATTTCTGGTCGATGGTTGCCCTTATATTAAACCGTTGAAAATCCTGGTTAGGAATGATGCCTGTTTCGTTAAAATAACCCAGTCCTAAAGAGTATTGCGTATTTTCTATTCCGCCCTGCAGGCCAAGCTGATGATTGGTCATAAAACCGGTTTTATAAATCAAATCCTGCCAATCGGTAGAAATACCCGCATCGAGCGCCGCCTGTTCTTTCTGGGTCAGCAAATATCCTGATGTTCCCGGATTGGTTCGGTTATATTTGGCCGCATCGGCTTTAAACTGAGCATACTCAGGCCCATTCATTACATCATATTTGCTCATTATTTTTGTGATACCATAATAGCCGTCATAGCTAAGTACGGGCTTACCGGTTCTCCCCCGCTTGGTGGTAATAAGTATGACACCGCCGGCCCCCCGCGAACCAAAAATAGCTGTAGCGGAGGCGTCTTTCAATATTTCCATATTAGCAATATCATCGGGGTTAATATCATTCAACCCTCCGAATGGAATACCGTCTACTACTACCAAAGGGCCATCCAGCGCATCAGCCTGGCCCGAACTGGTGGTGAGAGACCGGTTTCCCCTGATCCGGATCTGTCCCTGTGACCCCGGGGTAGACCCGTTACTCACTATGGTTACACCTGCGGCCCTGCCCTTTAGCTGATTCAGCATATTGGGTGCGGGAACTTCCCGGAGTGTTTCACCGGTTACCGATACGATGGCGCCCGTTACATCCTTTTTGCGGGCGGATCCGTATCCTATAACGACCACATTATCCATGTTTGCCGTTTCGGAAGATAAGGTAACCGTGAGTTCGGTTTGGTTATTCACTGCAATTTCTGTGGTACGGTAACCTACCGATGAAATAACAAGTGTGGCATTAGCGGCTACCGAAAGTTCAAACTGCCCGTTTTCGGCAGTGGTGGTGCCAATAGTGACTGCACCCTTTGCTGCAACAGATGCATTTACAATGGGGCCACCGGTTTCATCCACTACCCGGCCCTTAACACGAATGGTTTGAGCGTATGCAACTGAACAAAAGAGTGATAAAAATACTACACCCTGTATTTTGCCGGGTTTGTAGCTTCTTCCGTTGCACCACCTAAGAAGGGTAGCAACTCTTAATAGCAAGCTTTGCATGATCATAGTGTTTAAAAGGTGAAAGTAAATCGATTGCGTTATTAGATATTAAACTTAGAAAAACCGAGATTTTTTATAGCCGTTCGTTTACATCAAAATTGCCGATATTCATACCAACCTACCAACCCATAGCTATTCATAAAACAAGCATCAACTACACGGGAAACCCAGGATAGTCCTACGTTTCAATACAAACCCAACGGAATTTCTGAAAAAGATTTGTTTGAAAAAGCACATTCCCATATCTAAATTAAGATATAAAAAACAAATAAAGCAACCGATTGCAATTTTTTTTTCGATATCTTTACAAAAACCTCATATATATTGCCATATGCATAAGGGTAAAGATATTACCATGTATGACCTTGCCAGGGAACTCAATGTGTCGGTAGCTACTGTGAGCAGAGCTTTGAAGGATGATCCGGCCGTACACAAGAAAACAAGGAAAAAAATTATTGAACTGGCCAACGAACTGGGTTATCAAACCAATCTTTTCGCCCGTAATCTTCGTACCAAGGAAACCAAAACAATCGGTTTCATGATCCATGAGCTGAACAGTAACTTTATTAACGCGGTGCTTTCGGGCGTAGAACGGGTCACTGCTCAGGAGGGTTACGATCTCATTATAGCCCATTCATCGGAGCGTTATGATAAAGAACTGGCCAATGCCCGGAACCTGTTTCATAAACGCGTTGATGGCCTGATCGCCTCCCTTGCATTTGAAACAAAAAACCTCGACCATTTCAAACAGTTCAGCGACCGGGGTATTCCCGTCATTTTCTTCGACAGGGTAGAAAAAAACAACGATTATACAGTGGTGGTGATAGACAATTATAAATGCGGATACGAGGCCACCCGGCATCTTATTGACCAGGGTTGCAGCAGAATCGCCCACGTAACCTCCAGTCTTACCCGTAACGTATATGCCGATAGGTACCGGGGTTATAAAGACGCGCTGTTCGACTACCATATACCAGTAGACGAAAGACTGGTGATCATTAACGATTTGAGCGAAAATGCTGGTATTCATTCGGCAAAGCAACTGTTAAAAACAAAGCCGCTACCCGACGGTGCATTCATTACCAACGATTTCGTTGCTGCAGCTTTTATGAAAACGCTTACAGAGCAAAACATACGGGTGCCAGAAGATATTGCGGTGGTAGGGTTTAACAATGACGCCATCTCTCATTTAGTAGCGCCCACCCTTACCACCATCAATTACCCGGGTATCGAAATGGGTGAAGTGGCGGCACGCTCTATTATTAATCATCTGAAAGGTGTCAGCAATATCAGCCAGATCAATACTGTAATCATCAGTTCAAAATTAATTGTCCGCCAGTCCTCTCAAAAGGCGGTCCCAAAAGTACCAACACCCGTCTCTGTATAGATATTTTATGAAAAAAAGTATACTTCTATTTATTATCAGCTTGCTATTTATTACCGTTAAAGCAAATGACGGTTATCAACTATGGCTGGGATATCAAAAAATTAACGCAGCAGCGATAAGGAGCCAATATAATCAGAACATTTCCGGCATACTGGTGAATGCGCAGTCGGCTACTTTAAGGATCGCAGAACAAGAGCTGCGGGGGGCTTTGGAGACCCTGCTGGATAAAAAAATACCGGGTCTGAGCGCAAGTGTTAACAATGCCGTTTTAATAGGCACACCCCAAAGTTCAAAAGAGATCAAAGCCCTTTGGGCCTCAAGAGATTTCAGTTTGGGCGAAGAGGGTTTTATCATACAGAGCCGGAAAATGGGTAATGCGAATGTTATTGTAATTGCTGCCAATAAAGATATAGGGGTTTTGTACGGTGTATTTTCTTTTATCAAATTAATTCAAACGCATCAGCCTATAAATGATTTATCAGTGACCAGTATTCCTAAAATTAAAAACCGCGTGCTGAATCACTGGGACAACCTCAACCGTAGCGTGGAAAGAGGATATGCAGGAATTTCGATCTGGAACTGGCACACATTACCGGGTTATATAGATCAGCGATACATTGACTACGCGCGGGCTAATGCCTCCATCGGTATCAATGGCACCGTACTTACCAACGTAAATGCCAATTCGCAGGTATTGACGCCTGAATACCTTGTAAAGGTTAAGGCATTGGCCGATGTGCTCAGACCCTATGGCATTAAAGTGTACCTGACTGCCAAATTCAGTGCGCCCATTGAAATTGGCGGCTTAAAAACGGCCGATCCGCTGAACCGGGAAGTGGTTCAGTGGTGGAAAAGCAAATGCAGGGAAATTTATGATCTGATCCCGGACTTCGGAGGCTTTTTGGTGAAAGCCAACTCGGAAGGACAGCCGGGACCGCAGGGTTATGGAAAAACACATGCCGACGGAGCCAATATGTTTGCAGACGCGCTTCAGCCCTACGGAGGAATTGTGATGTGGCGTGCCTTTGTGTATGATGTACGTGTGCAAAAAGAAGAGGAACATTTTACTGAAGGATCGGCTGGTGCACACACACAAACAATAGCCTCCGGCGACCGGTTTAAACAGGCTTATACCGAATTTAAGCCGCTCGATGGCCAATTTAAAAAGAATGTATTGGTTCAGGTTAAAAACGGCCCTATCGATTTCCAGCCGAGAGAGCCCTTCTCACCTTTATTCGGTGCGATGCCTGAAACGCCCCTGATGTTGGAATTTCAGATTACACAGGAGTACGTAGGCCAGTCTACCACACTGGCTTACCTTGCTCCCATGTTCAAGGAATGCCTCGATGCTGATACCTACTCGAAAGGCAGGGGATCAAGAATTGCGAAAGTTGTTGACGGAACTGTAGACAGGCATCAGGTAAGTGGCATCGCCGGGGTAGCCAATATCGGCAATAGCAGAAACTGGACCGGACATCTTTTCGGACAGGCCAACTGGTATGCTTTCGGAAGACTGGCATGGGATTATGATTTATCATCGGAAGCAATTGCAGAAGACTGGCTCCGGCAAACATTCAATAACGACAACCAGTTTGTAAACCCGGTGAAAAAGATCATGCTGTTATCCAGGGAAACAGTTGTAAACTATATGACGCCGTTAGGACTTCATCATATCATGGGTACCAGCCACCATTACGGACCAGCTCCATGGGTGAAAAATGCAGGTCGGGCAGACTGGAACCCAGTTTATTACCATAAAGCGGATCCGGTTGGAATCGGCTTTGACCGAACCCAATCAGGAAGCAATGCCCTTGCGCAGTATACGCCCGAAGTACAGCAACAATGGAGCGATATCAATACCTGTGATTACCGGTACCTGCTATGGTTTCACCATGTTCCCTGGAACTATAAAATCAATACGGGCAGAACACTTTGGAATGAGCTATGCTACCGGTACCAGGCAGGCGTGGATACTGTTAGATGGATGCAACAAACATGGAATGGCCTGGACAAGCTGGTAGATAAGGAGAGATTTCAGCATGTCAAAATGCTGTTGGGTATACAGGAACGGGAAGCTCTATGGTGGCGCAATGCATGCCTGCTCTACTTTCAGACTTTCTCTAAAATGCCTTTCCCTCCCGGTTTTAAAAAACCTGACGGGGATCTCAGCTATTATCAATCATTAAAATTCCCCTTTGCTCCCGGCATAGGGGGAAATTTATAATTCATAGAAGCGTAAGTTTTTTTCACGCCGGTCAACCTGATATTAACTGATGCGAAATGATCATCTATCAAGGAAAAGTAAAAGATGAAAAGAAAATTTTTGACCACTATTGCCATGCTCACATGCCTGTTCATAAAGGCACAGCATTTTATTATTGAAAAGAACACCGGGGCTGACTTCCCGATAGCTACCGCGGCAAAAGCGACGTCTATATATGTTGATCCCGCAGATGAAAAATTAGTGCATCGGACAGCAGCATTGCTTCAAAAAGATATTGAAATGATCACGGGCAAAAAGCCTGCTATCATCAACTCGCTGTCGTCATCTGAAAAGCAGGTCATCATTATAGGTTCGCTATCAGGCTCGGCCATTATCAGGCATCTTGCAGCGCAAAAGAAAATTGATATCAGCAAGATACAAAATCAATGGGAAGCATTCGGTTTACAAACGGTGCGTACTCCTGTTGCCGGGTTGCAAAACGCACTGGTGATAGCAGGGAGCGACCGGCGGGGAACAGCCTATGGTGTATTTGAGCTATCTGAACAACTGGGTGTATCTCCCTGGTACTGGTGGGCAGATGTGCCTGTAAAGAAGAAGGCAACCGCCTATTTTAAGAGTGGCGCTTATGGGTACTCCTCACCTTCTGTTAAATACAGAGGCATCTTTATTAACGATGAAGAGCCTGCCTTTGGAGGTTGGGCCCGTGAGAAATTTGGCGGCATTAACAGTAAAATGTATGAGCACATGTTTGAGCTGATACTGCGCCTGAAAGGGAATTACTTATGGCCGGCCATGTGGGGTAAAGCCTTCAATGAAGATGACGAGGTCAATCCGCGCCTGGCTGACGAATACGGCATCGTAATGGGCACTTCGCATCACGAACCTATGATGAGAGCACAAAAAGAGTGGACGGTACATAAAAAAGAGTATGGAAATGCAGCATGGAACTATCATACCAATAAATCCGGTTTACAAAAATTCTGGGAAGATGGCTTTAGCCGCAACAGGAACTTTGATAATATGGTAACCATAGGTATGAGGGGAGACGGAGATGAGGCCATGCACGATATGGGCAGCATGAAGGCGAACTATGAACAACTGGAAGGCATTATAAAGGACCAGAGAAATATTATTGAAAAGGTAACCGGGAAGCCAGCGAAGGAAACGCCCCAGATGTGGGCGCTGTATAAAGAAGTGCAGGAGTATTACGACATGGGTATGAAAGTACCCGACGATGTAACCTTATTGTTGTGCGACGATAACTGGGGAAATATACGGCGGTTGCCTGCAGTAAATGCCCCCAAAAGAAGCGGAGGATATGGCATATATTATCACTTTGATTACGTTGGAGGCCCGAGAAGTTACCGCTGGCTCAATACCAATAATATCGCCAGAGTTTGGGAACAAATGAACCTCGCTTATGAACACGGTGTCGATAAGATCTGGATCGTAAACGTGGGAGACCTGAAGCCAATGGAGTTGCCGACGTCTTTCTTCTTAGACCTCGCCTGGGATGTAAAAAAATGGAATGCGGATAATCTCGACAATTATTACACCCAATGGGCTGGCAGGCAATTTGGGAATGGCTGGGCAAAACAAATTGGCGGGATCATGAAGAAATATGCGGTGTATGCATCCAGAAGAAAGCCGGAGCTGTTGGAAGCCAGGACCTATAGCATCGAAAATTATGATGAAGCCAACAGGATCGCCAATGAGTGGAACAGCCTGCTGAAAGAAGCTCAGACACTGAATGAAAAAATGCCTGTTACGCATAAAGATGCATTTTATCAATTAGTATTGCATCCTGTAAAAGCTTACGGTAATTTGCAAAACATGTACATCGCCCTGGCCTGGAACCAGTATTATGCAAAACAAAACAATTCATTGGCAAACCGGTATGCCAGCAAGGTGAAAGAGCTGTATACTCAGGATTCATTAATCAATGTGGAATACCACCGGTTAAATGGCGGCAAATGGAACCATATGATGGCGCAGAAGAGAATTGGATATACTTCCTGGTCGGAACCACGTGTGCAAAGAATGCCGCAGGTAAGCTATGTAGAAAATGCGGTTTCGGCAGAGCCTGCATCTTTCGCACAGGCATCCAGGACTTCCGTTTCCCTTATCCCCGCAACTGCAAAAGGCAATTTGTTTTATGAAAAAGATGGCTATGTTGCCATTGGTGGCGCTAACTATACGCGTAAAAAAAATATAGGGAACGCTAAATGGAAAATGATCCCGGGTATTGCCAGGCAGGGTGATGCGGTGGCATTCTTTCCGGATCTTTCAAAAACAGCGGCTACCGATATAACCAGGGCTCCTTATGTTGAGTATGAAGTGTATACTTCCGGCAAAGGCGAGGTTGATGTACAGGTATCCCTTTCGCCTGCACTTAATTTCCAAAATACCAAAACGGGTTTGCAGTATGCTATAACAGTGAATGACGATCAACCACAAAATGTTTCCATTAATCCGGAGACAGTTGATTCAAGAGCCTGGTCGCAATGGGTGACCAACAACGTGAACACAAAAATTACCCGGCATCGTTTGGCTGCTTCCGGTAAGCAGCTGATCCGGATCTACACGCAGGATCCGGGCGTGGTAATTCAAAAGATAATTATTAACCTGGGAGGCCTTAAACCCAGCTATCTGGGCCCTGAGGAAACACTCCTTAAAAAGTAACTTTAATAAAATGAGCATGTATTTTAAAAAATCAGCCGCACATGTAGTCGCAGGTGCGTGCGCTGTTTTAATGTTAGGCAGTTGCAGTTCTTCAAAAAATGCAACAGGCAGTGATACCCCGTCTTTAAAAGAGATTTTCAAGAAGGATTTTTTAATAGGTACGGCGTTAAGCTGGCCGCAGGTACAGGGCCGCGATCCCATTGCTGCCACCCTGGTTCCTCAACAATTTAATGCGGCTACACCCGAAAATCTGATGAAAGCGGAAGAAATGCGGCCATCCTGGGGCCAATACAATTTTACCCAGGCTGACGCGCTGATCGAATACGGCAAGAAAAATAATATTGCTATTAATGCACATACGCTGATCTGGCATAGCCAGATGCCGGCATTCACCCGCCGCATCCAAAGCGCCGATTCCTTAAGAACGTTTTTTGAGGAACATATCAAAACGGTGGCTGGACGATACGCCGGCAAAGTTCAGTCATGGGACGTGGTAAACGAAGCGCTGAATGAAGATGGCACCCTGCGAAAATCAGCATACCTCAACAAACTTGGAGATAATTATATTGTTGATGCCTTTCGTTTAACGGCTCAGGCTGACCCCAAGAGCGACCTGTACTATAACGACTACAATAATGAGCAACCGAAAAAACGCGCAGGATGTATCACCATTATTAAAAAAATACAGGCTGCCGGCGTAAAAATTGATGGCGTCGGTATACAAGGGCACTGGCATGTGGGAAAAGTACCTTTCAAAGAAATAGAAGAAAGTATACAACAATATGCGGCCCTGGGGATCAAAGTAGCATTCACAGAGCTGGATATCGAGGTGTTGCCGAGAGACTTTACCGGCGCTGAAGTAAGCCAGCGTATGCAAGCCAACGAAAAATCTAATCCCTATACAAATGGATTGCCAGATTCGGTGCAGCAGCAACTGGCCGATGACTACGCGAAACTGTTTACATTGTTTCTGAAATATCGCGATCAGATATCGCGCGTTACGATGTGGGGCGTGCATGACGGACAAAGCTGGCTAAACGGATGGCCGATCAGGGGACGCACCAATCACCCGTTATTATTTGACCGGCAGGGTAAACCCAAACCAGCCTTTTATAGCGTTGTGGCACTTAAAGGAAAAAAATAATTTATTAAATTAGAAGTCTCATCATCTGAATTTCGTTACTAATATTCAATTGTAAGCTTATGGGATCAGGAAAGCTGTCGGTGACAGAAAAAATAGGTTACAGCCTGGGGGATTTGGCAGCAAACCTTGTCTTCCAGACGTTGGTAACTTATCTGGCGTTCTTTTATACAGACATATACGGGCTGAAGCCCGAAGACGCATCAGTTATCACACTGGTGGTGGGTTTAATAGCCGGATTCGGCTTCAATCCTTTAATAGGTGCCGTAGCGGATAGAACGCGCTCCCGGTGGGGTAAATTCAGGCCCTGGATTTTGTTTACTGCGATACCGCTGGGTATTTGTGCACTCATGGCTTTCAGTACTCCCGATTTCTCCTATAAAGGCAAGATGATCTATGCAGCTGCCACTTATTCTCTGCTATTACTTTTATATGCAGCCAACAACCTTCCCTACGCGGCTTTAAGCGGTGTGATTACCGGAGATATGGGAGAAAGAAACAGTCTTTCCTCCTATCGGTTCGTTGCAGTAATGTTTGCCCAGTTCTTCGTTCAGGTTTTTATGCTTCCTATTATCCTTTCAGTCGGACAAGGTGATAAGGCGGCGGGCATTGAAACCGTGATGACCTGGTTGGCGGTTATCGGAACCGTTATGTTGCTGATTACCTTTATTACTACAAGGGAACGGGTCATACCAACAGCCGAGCAGGAGTCCACGCTAAAAAATGATCTGAAAGATCTTATTGGGAACCGCCCCTGGGTGATCATGTTATTGGTTACCACCTTAGTTTTTATAACACTGGCTATGAAAGGAGGCTCCTATGTTTATTATTTCAATAATTATGTTGATGAAAACAGCCTGAAACATTTTATAGCGCCTGCTACCGGGTTCTTTAACTCCATTGGTATGAACTTCTTTGGAGAAGACCCCAAATCGGCGGGTTTCGGCCTTTTCAATGCCGGAGGCATCATTATGATGATCGTGGGCATTACCTTTTCAAAGAAGTTCGCTGATAAATATGGTAAGAGAGATGTGTTCCTGATCTCTTTATTCATCTCCACCCTGTTTGTACTGTTGTTCGTGTTTTACCCGCCACAATCCGTGGGTATAATGTTCTTATCGCAGATACTTCATGGCTTTTTCTATGGTATCAGCACGCCCATTCTATGGGCTATGATCGCTGATGTGGCCGACTATTCTGAATGGAAAAATAACCGCCGGGCAACAGCGATCATTTTTTCCGCTATGATGGTTGGGTTAAAAGTGGGCTTAAGTGTAGGCAGTGCCCTTGTAGCCTCTATAATAGGCCGTTATGGCTATATTTCCACAGAGGCCACACAGGTGATTACCCAGCCGGAAACGGTTGCCACGGGCGCCAAAATGCTGGTAAGCGTATTTCCTGCCATCCCTTTTCTGGCGGCCTGCTGCCTGCTGCTGTTTTATTCCATCAACAAAAAGATGGAAATACAGATAGAGACTGATCTGAAAGCCAAACGATCTAAAAGCTGACATCATTCCCTGTTTACTATTTACTAATTCCTATTCCCCATTCATCATGCCTGAAGAAAGTATACAACATATCAATTTTGAGGAACTCAATCAAAAAGCCATCTCAAGTCCGCTGGTTTCGCATATTTATACGGCCGATCCTTCTGCCCATGTATTTAATGGAAAAATTTACATTTACCCCTCACACGACATCGATGCAGGCGACGCCTTCGACGACCTGGGCAGCCATTTTGCGATGGAAGATTATCACGTAATATCTATGGATCATCCGGGTGCAGAAGCGGTAGACAACGGCCCCGCCTTACATGTAAATGATGTCCCCTGGGCCGAAAAGCAAATGTGGGCGCCGGACGCCCATGAAAAGGATGGCCAATACTACCTGTTCTTTCCGGCTAAGGGGTATGATGGTATTTTCAAAATAGGTGTAGCCATTTCCGACCAGCCAACGGGTCCTTTTACACCCCAACCCCAAGCTATTAAAGATAGTTTTTCAATAGACCCTGCAGTATATAAAGATGATGACGGTACTTATTATATGTACTTTGGCGGTATTTGGGGCGGACAATTGCAACGCTGGCGTAGGGGTAGCTTTAATGCGACAGAACCCGATAGTCCATTTGCTCATCTGCCTCAAGACAATGAGCCTGCCTTATGCGCCAAAGTAGCCCGTCTTACTGGTGATTTACTGGAATTCGCGGAGCCTGCCCAAGACGTTGTCATCGTTGACGAAAGCGGTATTCCCTTATTGCAGGGCGACAAAGACCGGCGTTTTTTTGAAGCATCCTGGCTGCACAAATACCAGGGTAAATACTACTTCTCCTACTCTACCGGTGACACCCATTATATATGCTATGCTATTGGCGACAATCCGTACGGACCGTTTACTTACACGGGTCGTATCTTAAACCCGGTGGTGGGTTGGACCTCCCATCATTCCATCGCTGAGTTTAAAGGCGAGTGGTATCTCTTTTACCATGACAGCAGTTTAAGCAAGGGTGTAACTCATCTGCGCAGCATAAAAGTTGCCAAAATTGAACACGACGAAAATGGTTTTATCAAAACCTTAGATCCCTACCAGGATTTACAAGTACTGGGTTAACCGGTTCATCATTTACAAAGAACAGCTACTGTAGTTATTTACACTTAAGGTTACCCGTGTATGGAACAGACCGGTTTACCAGTGTAAACAACTTTATTTTTAAATGAATGCAATGCTAAAAAAAATCCTTTTTACTACCGGCTTGTTAGCTACCCTGGCGGTATCGGCGCAGGTAGACAAAAGCCAGCTTCCGTTCTGGAATCATCGCCTTGATTTTGAACAGCGGGTGAATGATCTGGTGAGCCGGTTAACGCTCGAAGAAAAAGTAGCACAAATGCTTAATCATGCGCCCGCGATCGACAGATTGGCGATACCGGCACATGACTGGTGGAATGAAGTGTTGCACGGCGTAGCACGAACGCCCTTTAAAACCACGGTTTATCCACAAGCCATTGCGATGGCCGCCACCTGGGATACCACTTCTCTTTACACCATGGCTGACCAGAGCGCCCTCGAAGGCCGGGCTGTTTACAATAAGGCGGTAGAAACAGGCCGTACCTCCGAGCGCTACCTGGGACTTACGTACTGGACGCCTAATATCAACATCTTCAGAGATCCGCGTTGGGGACGCGGACAGGAAACTTACGGAGAAGATCCTTTTCTGACGGCCATGCTCGGCAAAGCCTTTGTAAGAGGTTTGCAGGGAGCAGACAGCAAATACCTTAAAGCAGCGGCATGTGCCAAACATTATGCAGTGCACAGCGGCCCCGAACCTCAACGCCACAGTTTCGACGTGGATGTAAGTAATTACGATTTATGGGACACTTATCTCCCCGCGTTTAAAGAGCTCATCGTAAACGCCAGTGTTGCGGGTGTCATGTGTGCCTACAACGCGTTCAGAACAAAACCCTGCTGTGGCAGCGATGAGTTAATGGTGGATATATTGCGCAAACAGTGGGGCTTTACCGGTTACGTAACGTCTGACTGCTGGGGTATTGATGATTTTTTTAAACATCATAAAACGCATCCTGATGCTGAAGCAGCCTCAGTAGATGCTGTTATCAACGGCACCGATGTAGAATGTGGCACCAATGCGTATATGTCGCTGATCAACGCCGTTGCAACCGGCAAAATATCGGAACAACAAATCGACGTTTCGGTAAAAAGGCTATTTATGATCCGCATGCGCCTGGGGATGTTTGATCCGCCTTCGATGGTTCCTTTTGCGCAAACGCCGGCCTCCGTTCTGGAAAGCACACCTCACAAAGCGCATGCTTTGAAGATGGCGCAACAATCTATTGTGCTCCTTAAAAACGAGGATAATACTTTGCCTCTGAAAAAGTCGGTACGCAAAGTAGCGGTAATAGGGCCCAATGCGAAGAACAGCATTGCCGTATTAGGCAATTACAATGGTACACCTTCTGAAATTGTTACAGCGCTTGACGGCATCAGGAATAAGCTGGGTGGGGATGCAGAAGTACTATATGAGCAAGCCATAAATTTTACTAACGATACTTTGTTTAACGTTCTGCCAGACGCTGCACCATTTCATATAGATGGTAAACAAGGTTTCAGGGCCGAATACTATAACAACCGTGATTTACAGGGTATTCCCGTTACGCGCATGGAAGATATTCCCCACCACTCCTGGCAGGAGGGCGAAAATGTAATCGGCGATATCAAAGCCAATAATTTTTCGGCACGATATACTTCCCGTTATACAGCGGAAAAAGATGGTAGTATTACTTTTGAAGTTGAAGCTGACGACGGATACCGGTTATACATCAACGATTCCATTGTATTAAATGCATGGGAAAGAAACCGCTGGGGCGCCAGAAGGTTTAAGCTTGCAACAAAGAAAGATGCGGTGTATAAGCTGGTATTGGAATACTGGCAGGGTGACCTGAAAGCGCATGTAAGGCTGAGTCCGGGAGAATATCTTAAAACCGATTTTAACGCCTTAGCCCATAAAGTTAAAGATGCTGATGCCATTGTATTTGTAGGCGGTATATCGCCTCAACTCGAAGGTGAAGAAATGCCGGTGAATTATCCGGGCTTCAACGGAGGCGACCGCACTTCCATTTTACTGCCGGTGGTACAAACCGAACTCATGAAAGCTTTAAAAGCCACGGGTAAACCGGTTATATTTGTTATGATGACCGGTAGTGCCATTGCCACACCATGGGAAAGCGAACATATCCCGGCTATTATTAACGCCTGGTATGGCGGCCAATCGGCGGGTACCGCAATTGCCGACGTGCTATTCGGAGATTATAATCCTGCCGGCAGGTTACCGCTCACTTTCTACAAAAGTGATAGCGATTTGCCCCCGTTTGAAGATTATACGATGAACAACCGTACCTATCGTTATTTTAAGGGTGTTCCCTTATACCCTTTTGGATATGGGTTAAGTTACACCAGTTTCAAATATAGTAACATGCAGCTTCCTGCAACTACCCACACCGGAAAAAGCCTTCCCGTAAATGTTACTGTCAGCAATACAGGAAAGACAGCGGGAGAAGAGGTCGTTCAGTTGTATATCAGCCACCGGAGCCAGGCATTGAAAGTACCCGTAAAAGCGTTGAAGGGTTTTAAACGGATACACCTCAACCCGGGAGAACAAAAAGTGGTATCCTTTGTTGTAGGGCCCCAGGACCTTGCCATTACAGGAGACAACGGAAAACCATTGTTTCCCAGAGGGGAACTGATCGTGAGTGTGGGCGGTGGACAGCCCCATGTGAATATTCCAACCACGAGTAACACGCTGCAAAGAACCATCATCCTTCGATAATTTTAGTATTTAGAAACAGAAAGCCCATGTTTAAATTGCTCATCGCCGGACTTTTACTTTGTTTATCAGTATCCGCTGTCGGCCAGGTAAAGCTGCCCCGCATTATCAGGGACAGCATGGTTTTGCAAAGGGATACCAAAATCAATCTTTGGGGCTGGGCCTCAGCCGGAGAAAAAGTCACCATCCGGTTCAATAACCAATCGTATAAAACCACCACGAACAAATCCGGTAAATGGACCGTTCAGGTGAAGCCGGCAAAGGCCGGTGGCCCCTACCAGATGGAAATAACCGGCAAAAATAAAATAGTGCTGAAGGATATTTTGATAGGCGAAGTGTGGGTATTTGCGGGGCAGTCGAACATGGAGCATATGATGCGTCAGCACGATGTACTGTACGCTGATGAAATTATGAAGGCCAATAATCCCAACATCAGGCAGTTTAAAATTCCTAATGTCACCGATATGCAACAACCGGCGGCTGATCTTCCGGCTGGTTCGTGGAAGCATGTGAACTCTGCCAACGTGATGGATTTTTCTGCGGTGGCGTATTTCTTTGCAAAGCAGCTGGAAGCGGCGCATCATGTTCCGGTGGGGATCATCAACGCTACCTGGGGGGGCACGCCCATTGAAGCATGGACAAGCGAGAAAGGTTTTGCAGCGTTTCCCGCCCAGCTTGACATTATTGCCAGAAATAAGGACACTGCCTATTCAAACGGTTTACGTCGAAAACCCGGTAACTTTAGCGGGGGCGTTGCTAAAACGACGGTTGATAAAGGCCGGGAAGAAAAATGGTTTGATGCTGCTTACCAACCGCAGGGCTGGCGCAATATAGCTATA
>JBQGCI010000213.1:0-1817 GCA_052038405.1 Acinetobacter pittii | reverse complement strand
ATCAATTGCTGCGGGATCTGTAGCGAAAGTACTTCACGGAATGGTTCAGTTAAACAATTTAAACAAGTTCAGCATTTAATATTTTATACTTACACTCTCTTATGCGATACATTCAACTTATCCTGATCAGTGCTTTGGTTTTTTTTGCAATGGCTTGCATTGTAGCTTTTTTTATTCCTTCTCAAATCAGGGTATTTCGAATGACCAGTCTCGCCAATGACCGGGACAGCGTGTTAAACCAGGTGCGCGATCTTTCGCAATGGAAAAAATGGTATCCCGGTTTTGAAAATGTGGTATTAAGCGACGAACAGGTTGAAGCGGGAAGGGTCGTAAAAGCAACGGCAAACGGTATCCGGCTGAATATTAGTGAATCTACCGACAGCAGCGTGGTGGTTTTGATGCAAAAAGGCTCCAGTCCCATTATCAGCGGTTGGCAGATCAATAAAGATGAACGCAATGATTCACTGGCCCTGCAGGGCTATATGGATTTCAAATTGAAATGGTATCCCTGGGAGAAATTCTCAAGCTTAATGCTGGATAAAAGTTACGGAGACCTGATTTCCCGCGGACTGCAGGGGCTTAAAAAATAATTGAATGGAGCAGGGTAACGAATGCTGATATTTCCGCGCCTTCCCCGTTTATTCCTGTTTTATAAAATTCAGGTTTCTTTGAATGCCTTTAAACTTGCTTCTTTTTAAAGGGGAGTGTTTAAATATTTTTCGAAAGCTTTCTTCTGTCATTGCCTGCCACTCGTTATCCGATAAATTTAATATCTCCGGAATGGGAGTAAATGCTGATTCCGAATGCGGTTTGCTGAACCGGTTCCAGGGGCAAACATCCTGGCAGGTGTCGCAGCCAAACATCCAGTTGTCAAACTTGCCGCTCATTTCCTGCGGCAGCAGCAGCTCTTTTAGTTCGATGGTGAAATACGAAATACAGCGGCTGCCGTTCACCACTTTATCAGGAAGGATTGCATCTGTAGGGCAGGCGTCAATACAGCGTGTGCAGGAGCCGCAAAAATCTTTGGCAAACGGATCATCGTAATCCAGTTCCAGGTCGGTGATCAGCGTAGCTATAAAAAAGAAGGAACCATTTTGCTTTGTGATCAGGTTACCGTTTTTTCCTATCCATCCTATACCGCTTCTTTTGGCCCAGCTACGCTCCAGTACCGGGGCCGAATCAACAAAACCCCGCCCTTGTATGTCGCCCGTCTTTTCGCGGATCCTAAAAAGAAATTCATTGAGTTTGCCCCTGATCACCTCATGATAATCATTGCCGTAAGCATACTTGGCTATTTTCGGCGCTTCGTTGCTTTGTTCCCGGTCAGGAAAATAATTAAGTAAAAGAGTAATGACAGAGCGGGCACCCGGCACCAGTTTGGTAGGATCCACACGCAGCTCAAAATAGTTCTCCATATACTTCATTTGGCCATGCATACCCTTATTCAGCCAGGCTTCCAGCTTTCGGGCATCCTCATCCAGTGGCATCGCCTTTGCAATACCGCAATAGTCAAACCCCAGCTCCGTAGCCGTTTGTTTAACCAATAAAGTATGAGCCGATTTTTGTAGCAAGCTGCAAAGTTACAAACTCCTGATACAGTAACCCGCAATGTTTGGCTAAAGCCTGCCCGGTAATAATAAACCGGCATCAATTTTACTGAAAGCTGCCTGAACTGGTTTACAAGACACAAACCTTAGCATAACCCCGGCCAGTGTCTCCACTGGCGGGAAGGGGTGTATAAGCCATCTTTAATAATAATTTTGATACCTGTTTGTTATAGGTTACACAAGCTATTACTGAACCCACTGCAGGCGCAT
>JBQGCI010000212.1:0-2653 GCA_052038405.1 Acinetobacter pittii | reverse complement strand
GATCTCCAATAATTTCTTTCGGTTAACCATGCTAAACATACCCGTAAATTTATGGCATTTCTGGCGTCTGCGGCTATACCCAATTTCCGAACTGTTGGTACATTATAATGCAGCCATCACTCAACAACCTACGCTTAACACTTAATTATTGCATCAATATCCAGTCAATCGATTATTTTGCAGTCTTATTATTTAACAACTCATCAACCATGAAACTGCTTACAATTATCTGCGGCTTATCTTTAAGTTTAACTTCTACAATCCATATCAATGCTCAAAAAAACGAAAAGCCAGATGCCGCTTCTATTATTAATAAGTCTATCAACGCTATGGGAGGAAAAGAGCTACTGTTGAGCATCCGTACGCTGTATTGCGAAATGAGCACTAAAATGGAGGGCAGATCAGTGGTATGGGTAACAAAAGAGATGCTGCCTAATAAAGGCGCTTTCCAGATTGTTTACAATAACCGGATTGTTTTTCACAACTTTTATGATGGCATCACGGGTTATGAAATGGTGGATGGGCAAAAACAAAAAGCCGACCCCGATGAGTTTAAGAATAAGGCTTATAAGAAAAATATTTTCAATGAGCTGGACTATCTCGATTCTTCTATCTATACGATTGACCTGGCGGGAGAAGCAAAAGTAAATAAAGAGCCGTGTTATAAAATAAAAGCGACCTGCATTAACGGCGAGGAAAAATTGCTATACTTCAGTAAAAACAACTTCCACCAGTTACGGCAAGAAACGATAGCCAATGGCGAAAAAGACCGCTTAAGTGTATCGGAATACAGCGATTTTAAGCAGTTTGGCAAACTTACTTATTACACCACTTTGAAATTTGGTGACGCCGGGGATCTTGAAACTGGAAAGATCGAAAAACTACTGATCAATGAACAGGTATCTGAAGCTGATTTTAAATAATACTATCGATCGCAGCTAATGAAAGGCTAATTTGACATTCCCTGCCGCTGTTGTTTTTCTCCACCAACAGAGCAGGCTGTAAACTGTATGCTTGCTGCTGATAAGAGTTGCCAACAAAAAAGCGGGCGGCAGAAAGGTTCGTTGGTGAAAAACACCAACGAAGGCTGAAAATTTCTAAACAGCAAAAAGACCATGCCGTTTATTCGGCATATGCTTTCAAGGGCTGATAGTTTTCGTACCTTATAAAAATATCTTCCGGATCGGTGATGCTGTCTTCCCGAATAAGATTCAATGCACCCAGCGAATCCACTTTATAAACGGTTCGGCGACTGCCATTATCAACCATGGCAAAGGTTTTTAAACTATCGCCTTTTATATGTGCAAATAGGGTTGAACTGCCCCCATGCAGCATAAAAGCATCGATACAATCGAGGGCCTTGTTATAAACCATATTGGGATAGGCTTCTGAATTGACGATGGAAATCAATTGCTGTTCCTTGTCGTCATAAACGAATAGCCGTCGCACTTCATTTCCTCCGCGCGCAGCCTGCGCCGATATAAAGGTGATGTCATTAAAGCCGTCATTATTAAAATCTGACAGATCGGGTTGCATTTCCATAGCCGTATTACACGGATATTGATAAGTATTTTGTAACCACCAGTTATTACCGCCGCGGGTATAAAATTTAATAATTACATACGTATCTTCCAGTACCCTGTGTTTGATCAGTTCTATTTTGCATTGTCCTTTTTTGCCAATTTCCAAACTATCGGTAAATACTTCCCGGATCTCCGTTAGAGGATACACCGTATCTTTTGCCGGTATGTTTTCAGCAGCCGGCGGAGTAACCGGCATTCCATTAACCGGTTGCCGGCGGGCGCTGCAGGCAGCCGCAACGAATAAAAGTATATATAAATAAAGACGGACCATGATATCGATAAATACCCCAAATGTATCAAAAACATGGACCGCTGCCTGATGAAAACCCAACAAAGGCGCCGTCCATGCCCAGGTTCACATTTCAGACCAGGTTATCTGCTCATTTTCTACTCCTTTTATTCCCCAACCGCTCAAAGCCGGCAAACCCCTCCAATCGGCTGCTCCCTCATCTTTAAAAGCTGAGATGTTCGCGCGTGCCTGCAGACCACAAGGATGATTAACCAGGGAATACAGCCCTTACGGGCATTCCGGTCCGGTATGGGCTATTTACGCGCTGCTGCTGTGTCCCGTATTTGTACAGGATAGCGTTCGCCTGTAATTGTAATGGTCCCCAACCTGGCATTAATTTGGTCCCATTCGGCATGGGTCAGTACAATGTTGGTGGCGCCGATGTTTTCCTGTAAACGATGCAATCGGGAGGTACCCGGGATGGGAACAATAAAAGGTTTTTGGGCCAATAACCAACTTAACGCCATTTGTGCAGGCGTAACGTTTTTGTCTTTTGCTATGGCAGCAACAAAATCAACCAAAGGCTGGTTGGCGGCCCTGTTTTCTTTGCTGAAACGGGGAAATCCCATGCTCAATTCGGCCTCTTTTAATGAAGCTGTTAAAAATCCTTTACCCAACGGGCTGAATGAAACCAAGCCGATTCCCAATTCTTCCAACGTGGGAATGATCTCATTTTCGGGTTCGCGCCAAAACATCGAATATTCGCTTTGCAAAGCCGTTACCGGCAAAACCGCGTGAGCCTTCCGAATGGTTGCGGCATCGGCTTCCGACAAACCAAAGT
>JBQGCI010000211.1:0-9252 GCA_052038405.1 Acinetobacter pittii | reverse complement strand
AAAGTCTGCCATTTTAATGGCCCACCCAAAAACCGGGGAGTTCCAAACCCAACGATTGGTTAATAAAATTAACCTCGGGTTTAGCATCGCCATTTGCAATATATCCAGGAAGGATTGATGATTGGCAATCACGACAGCTGGCTGATTAAAATGCTCGGCCTGTGGGTTAATCTGCCGCTTTCGGAAATTGCCCATAATATACAACACGGACATGCAAAACTTAGACAAAAGATAATGGTAGACAAACTTACCTCTCTTATGTCCGACAACTTTAAGCTTTATGAAGAATAGTCCTAAGACGGTTAATAATAGGCTTACAAAGCCAAATTAGAACAAATAAAATCCCGACCGGCTCCAGCTCCAGAGTGTCCAGGGATGGAAGCCTTTGTCAATCCTTTTCTTAATCACGATGGAAAAGAAGAACGGGATCAGGATCTGCGACATAATTACCACACAAAGAATACCGGTAACTGATATAAATGCAATAGATCTGAGCGCCGGATGTTGAGCAAAGATCAATACTCCTAAACCGGCTACAGTTGTGATAGCTGACAACAGTATGGAAGATTTATAGGAAGCCAGGTTTTTCTTTCCTGTTTTATATTCATTCAGCAATCCGTCCATTACAAACAGGCTATAGTCATCTCCCAAACCAAAGATCAAAGCAGAAATAATGATATTTACGATATTGAACTGGATATTACAAACAGACATGATGCCTAATATCCAGATCCAGCTGATTGCCATAGGGATAAAAGACATCAACATCAGCTCTATCCGACCATAGGTTATTAATAACATAGCCGCTACGATAATGGAGATGATCCAGGCGATTCGGTTAAAATCATCGTTAACCATTTGCGTAAGCCGGGAGGTAAGGTATTGCCTGTCAAGCACGGTGGCATCAGGGCGCTTTTCCAGCTCCGTCAGCACCTGCGCCTTATACTGCCCAGGCACTTTAATTAAAGTAACCACTGATGCTTTACTGTTTTGCTCGGTAATGTAATCATCCAGGAAGCTATTTCGTAACGGTTGTAGTTTTTGAGCCGTAACGGGCTCATAAGACCGGCTCAGCAGGGCTTTAAAATTATCAAGACCATCTACCGTAAAACCCGACGCCGGAGCTAATTTTATGGCAAGAGCAAGCACCTGTTGCTTTTTCGCTTCGGTCCAGTATGCATTCCACCTGTTGATCCTCAACCGCTGCAAACTATCAGACATAAAAAGATCGGACACACCAGAACTGGTATTGATCCATCCTTTTGCTTTCAGGCCGGCTACCTGGCTTTGTAAGAATTCATTTTTTTCTAAAGCATCATCAAGATTTTTGCCCTCGCTTACAATGTATACCGATTTTAAAGCCGCTCCGCTGATACTATTCATTTTGGCTTCGGCCTGCTTCAGCCCGGGCGACATATAATTCAGCTGCATCATATCGGGCTCGAAGCCTACTTTTCTGGCAAACGGGTAAAGCACAATGGTAATGACGATAATAGCGGCTACCAACCATTTATTAGACTCGAGCCTGACAGAAGAAAGGGTATCTAGCCAGGATGATTTTACGACAAGGTTTTTGTCGGAACGAATAAAATGAGGCAAGAATACCAGCGAACACACTGCCGCGCCAATAAGACTAAAGCCGGCAAACAGTCCCAGGTCTTTCAACATATCTGATGCTGCATATTGCAAGCTAAGAAAGCCCAGTATGGTGGTGATACTACCAATAGTAAGCGGGAAGGAGAGATCCCTGATCACTTCTTTAATATCAGGGTGATGACGGCTATGGTTGAATACATGTAAAGAATAATTAACTGCAATACCCAATACGATGGATCCCGTACCCAGCGCAATCACCGAAATACTTCCTTTAATACAATAGATAGCGGCCAAAGAAAAAGCCGTACCATAGATTACCGGCAACAATATTAACAGCGGCGCCCGCTTTTTTCTAAAGTAAATGCCCAGGAATACAACTAAAAAAAGTACAGTAACGCCCTGCGTCAGCAAGGTGTCCTTCCGGAGCTGGGCTGCATTATTTTGTGATACGACGGCCCCTCCGAAATACCGGGTTTCCACATTTGCAAAACCTGCTTTATCCAGGCTATCCACAGCCCGATCGATCAACTGGAAGAACTGCTGGTTCTTACCCGTATTGCCCGCAGGGAAAGATGGGGCCAGGAAAAGAAGCAGTGTCTTTTTATCTTTTGTTACAAAATGATTATTGTGTAAAGTAAAATTATCCTCATACTGCAATTGCTGCAGCTTTTTTAAGGCCAGGAATGAAATACCCGAAGGATCGTTCAATACGATATTTTTGATAGGGTTAGAAGCAGGAATACCTAATATAGAACTGCTGCGGCTCATAGACCTGCTTAGCTCAGCCGGCTGTAGCAGTGTATCTATTTTTTTATAATCGTCTTCCCTCAGGAATACGGGTAAATGTTGCTGTATACTTTCAAAAAGGGAGTAAGTAAAGGCTTCATCAATTTTGTACCTTATATTTTTTATAAATGGCGCCGCCTTTTGCCGGAGCTCTTCAGCAAAGATATCTGCATATTTTACCAATTGATCGGGTTTTGCCACGCTGCTGTCTTTCAATGACACCATCACAACCAGCTTATCAGCAAATTTTGAATTGCCAAACACCTCAGTGAGTTTTTCTGTTTTCTCATCTTTAGGAATAATGGCATATACATCTTCCTCGAACTTAACACGAAGTCCGAAAAAAGTAAAAAGCGCTAATGTACCGGCGAATGTTGCATATAAGGCTAACTTATTCCGCGCGAAAAAATCAAATATGGATAGAAAGATATTCTGCATTTAGAAAACAGCGGCAAAAATATCGATTGTAGTTGGTTTAAGTACAGGGTTACCCTATTGATTAAAGGAATATGAAATAACCGCCGCGGCAAACGATCGTCTAGATCAATAGCTAGAATGCTATCGCCTCCTACCGGGTGAGCAAATGCCGGTGGGGGAACCAGTTAAATTTCCAACTTATATGGAAGCCAGAACGTAGTGCTGCCCGTGGGCCATTGACAATAACGGGTGTTACGATTTTTTTGCGCTCCTGTAAATCTTTAACAGCATAAAGGTAAGCAGCCAAAATACCACTGCCACAACCAGGGCAAGCAAAAGACTACCATATATATATTGTTCCAGGTTTTGGCCAATTTTAGAAAGCGTTAGCTGTTTGTTCAGCGATATATCCACCGCCCGGGTGCCCATAAACGGCTTACCCATTTTATAGCTTAAAAAAATGATCACCGGTATCATCGGTGCAAAACTGATATGGGCAGCCAGCACAAAAAGCGCTTTATTCAATTTAAATAAGTGCGCCAAAAAGACACCAACCAACAGCTGGAGCCCCCAGATGGGAATAATACCCATAAAGCCTCCGAACGCGATAGCATTCGCTTTTTTAATATCGGATTCTCCAGGTCTTAGCAGCATCTGCCTGAGTTCCAGTTTCCAGTCCTTGTTCTTATAGAACTTCCGGAAAAAGTTTCTCGGCCATATATAAAAAAAACAGACGGTAACCAATACGGTATTGACTATGCTGATCCGGGTAAAATCTTTAAACGGTCTGAAATGGCTGATTCGCTCTTCTTTAGGCGGATAATATACTGTTATGGGAATCGAGCTCACCTTTACCCCTGCCCATGCCAGCCTAACAATTACTTCTATTTCAAACTCATACTTACGGGTAAAAAAACTCATTTTACTGATGGGACCCAGCGGGTACAGCCGGTAACCGGTTTGGGTGTCAGGCAGTTCAATACCTGTTTCAACCTTATACCAGAAATTACTGAACTTATTGCCAAAACTGCTTTTACCGGGTACGTTATCAGCCGTATCCATATTACGGGCTCCCATAATGAGGGCTGGCCCCCCGGTTTTCAGTTGCTCGATAAAAAGCGGCAGGTCTTTGGCAAAATGCTGCCCATCCGAGTCGATCGTGATGGCATATTCATACCCTAACGCAATAGCTTTTTTAAACCCCGTTCGTAACGCCATGCCCTTGCCGCGGTTGGGCCAATAAGACTCGACAGTTATACCCCGAAAACCTGATAAAATATCAGCCGTTTTATCAGTAGAACCGTCGTTTACTATAATAATATTTCCGGTATACCGCAAAGTGTCGGAAATAACTGTGGCTATAGTAGCCGCATTGTTATAGGTTGGAATGATTACACATACCCGTAAATCTTCGAAAGACCCTGCTGCTTCAGCAGCCGGTATTATTGATTCGTTGCCCACAAGGCAACAAAAATAAACTAAGCAGGGAAATAAATTAAAAAGTATATCTGACAGCCAACCCCAGGGTACCGATCTGGATGGGTAAAAAAGCGGAAGGAGCAGCAATATAAACAGTAGGCCTCCAGTCTGCCGTTACATTTACAGGAGACGTTTTGAACTTGTAATCAATACCTGCAGTGCCAAATATGCTGGTTCCGAACCCATTATACCCATTGTTTTTCGAGGATATATTAAAGAAATTCAGACCGCCACCTGCAAACCAGTGCAGGTTCTCATTGGAGGCCGTTTCGATGAGTTCATGGTATTGGTAGGATCCCGATACGCTATAGGCCTGGGAGTGACTGGTTGTTCCGCCGGTATTAGGGACCATATAACTTTTCCCGCCGTAGCCGAGATTCAGCTCCAATGCACTATGGTCAGAAACAAATCTTTTGTACGACACCGCTACCACATCAAATGTTGCATGCGTAGTAAACCGAAGGCCAAGGGCCTGTTTATAACCACTTTGAGCGTTAACTAAAAATTGGCAGCACAACAAGGCAACCAACGAAGCGATTTTTTTCATCTTAAGCATGATAAAGTCTTTTAAAGTAGAACAATATCTAAAGACTTCATTGCAAATGAGAGTATTTAGAGGGCATTGTGTTATTAATGGTTTGACAAAAATAATACCGGAGCGAACATAAAATGTATTGTTTTACTTTATTCATTATAAAAAGGGTATATTCTATAAATTTGCAGACTTGTGTATGAGGGTATCAATAAAATTAATAATCGGTTGTCTTATTGCTTTTGCAATAATGTCTTTTGCAGCGCATGCTCAAACGGGATCCGGCAAGCTGGCTTTTTACCAGGCAATGGCATCTAACAGTGCCGCAGTTTGGAATAAGCAGCTCGAGGCTGTAAATACATTGACAGGAAATGACAAAACCGCATTCCAGGGAGCATTACTAATGCGGAAATCGGGAGCTCAGAAAACACCGGGACAAAAACTTTCCATGTTTAAGCAGGGACATAAGCTGCTGGAAGGGGCTATTAGCCAGGAAGTAAAGAACCCTGAGTATAGATTTCTGCGACTGATGATACAGGAAAATGCCCCCAAAATTGTGGGTTATAATGGCAATATTGCTGACGATGCCCGGTTGGTAAAAGCCTCTTATAAATCTTTCCCCGATGCGGTGCAAAAAGCGGTTTTATCATATAGCAAAACGTCCAAAGCGCTTAAGGGACTGCAATAGTAATATTATGGGAAAGAAAATTTTAGCCGTATACTTTTCACAATCAGGGCAAACCAGGGCCATCGTAGAGAGTTTTTTGCGGCCGGTTGTTGCAGACGGCAATGAGGTAGAATACCTGCAAATAAAAACGGAGCACCCGTTTCCGTTCCCGTGGTCGATACCTGTTTTTTTTGACACAGTGCCCGAATCGGTAAATATGATACCCACCGCGCTGGAGCATTGGCAAACCAGGCAAGAACGATACGACCTGGTTATATTGGGTTGGCAGCCCTGGAATCTTTCGCCCAGTATCCCTTTTAATTCCATTCTGCAGGACGAAAAATTCAAAGCGCTTATTAAAGGAACACCGGTGATTACGATCAGCGGCTGCCGCAATATGTGGATCAATGCACAGGAAAAAAACAAAAAGCTGTTACAGGAAGCCGGCGCCAAACTGGTGGGCAATATTGCATTGGTAGACAGGCATTTGAATCATTTAAGTTATTTCACCATTTTCCATTGGCTGGGAACCGGCCGGAAAGATAGAAAATGGGGCATCTTCCCGAAACCAGGTGTGTCGGAAAAAGACATTTCGGGAGCGTCCAAATTCGGGAATGTGGTTAAAGATTATTTGAGAACAAATAACTGGGAAGGTTTACAGCAAGATCTCAGTAAAATGGGAGCTGCGCCGGTAAAATACTCGCTGATGTTTATTGAAAGGAAAGCAGGAAAAATATTTCAGAAATGGGTGGATCTTATTAATAAGTTCCCCCGGAAAAGGAAAATTATACTTGTTGTATATAAATATTATCTTGCCGTTGCACTGTTGATAGCGTCTCCCATTATTTTAGCGGTAGATTTAGTACTTTTCCGGCCCTTTTCGCAGCAGAAGATCAGGAGACAGATGCAGTATTACCAGGGAATAGAATATAGAGAACGTATCTGACAGGTTAGCTGGATGTTATTCACTGGAAATGGAGAAGACGCCGTTTGACCGCAACGATAAAACGAGCCTGCCCGAATGGAAACAGGCGGGCGTGGCAAAACCGATGATTGATATTCATCAGCCGGGCTCATAAAAAAGGATCAAAAAATTATGTCATTGAACGAAGTTTATATTAACCGTACCTCACATTATTTTCCAAATAACCCCGTGAGTAACGATGAGATGGAGGAGTATCTTGGCTATATTAATGGCAAGCCATCTAAGTCGCGCAGAATTGTGTTGAGAAACAATGGTATTACTAACCGTTATTATGCACTGGAAAAAGGTGGCAAAACCACACATACCAATGCGCAGTTGACGGCAGAGGCCATTAAAGAACTATTTAAAACCGAGCCGGAAGGGATGAGGAAGGTAGATGTGCTTTCCTGCGGCACTTCTTCACCAGATCAGATCATGCCTTCGCATGGAGTAATGACTCATGGCTGGTTGCCGGAGTTAGGCAAGTTAGAAGTTGTTTCTCCCAGCGGCGTTTGCTGTGCCGGTATGCACGCGTTTAAATACGCGTATATGGCTGTTAAAACCGGCGATGCAGCTATTGCTGTAGCAACGGGATCCGAAAGATTTTCTGCTTCCCTGGTAGCCAACCAGTTTGAGGATGAAGTGCATAAACTTGAGGAACTGGAACAAAATCCTTATATCAGCTTTGATAAAGAGTTTTTGCGCTGGATGCTATCGGACGGTGCGTCTGCCTTTTTGCTGAGCAATAAACCCAATGAGGAAGGGTTGAGTTTGAAAGTAGAGTGGGTGGAAGGCATTTCTTATGCCGATGATATGGAGAGCTGCATGTACTGCGGTGCAGAAAAACTGGAAGACGGCACTTTGAAAAGTTACCTGGAATTTAGTCACGAAGAGCTCAACGAAAAGTCCATCATGAGCATTAAACAGGATGTTAAGCTGTTAAGCCCCAATATTGTTCCATTGGGTGGAAAACCGCTGCCTGAGCTTTTTGAAAGAAGAGGCCTGAACCCCGATGATATTACCTGGTATTGCCCGCACATGAGCAGCAACTTCTTTAAAGATAAAATTTACGAAGAGCATATTAAGCTGGGTCATACTATTCCTTATGAAAAATGGTTTGTAAATCTGAGCTATGTTGGTAATGTGGGAGCTGCTTCGGTATACTTTATGGTGGACGAATTATTAAACAGCGGCAAACTGAAAAAGGGGGATAAGGTGTTTTTGCTGGTTCCTGAAAGTTCCCGCTTCAGCTACATGTACGCTTTATTAACAGCGGTATAATACTACTGGCTAAGATCATATTGAAAGGCGGAGGAAGTGTTTCCTGCGCCTTTTTTGTTGGTGCAAAGAAAAATCCTCCTGCCCGGTAGTGGCGAGGAGGATTTTAAATCAATTAATCGTAATTATTAATATCCAAACAGCTCTTCCAGGTTCAGTACTTTTAATGCACCATATTTGGAAAGATCTTCCTGTTTGATATTTTTCTCATTTCCAATGATAGTGTAGCTATATTTTTTACCCGAAAGCTCCAGGTTGTGTAAGGACTGGATGTCTTTAAAGCTCATCGCCTTTACCTGATCGTACTTTGCCTTGCGCGGATCACCCGTTAATCCTTTTTTCTGGTTCGCAATATAGCTGTAGATAATACCCATTTTTTCAACGCGGTCTGTTTCCAGGTCTTTCAACAAACTACCTTTTGCCTGCTCAAAGGCATTAGCCCTGTCTGGTAATACATCGATCAACTCGTTCATTGCAGTTACTGCTTCAGGTAATTTATCGGCCTGGCTGCCTACATAGCCAATAAAAGAGAAAGGATCTGCTTTTTTAGCAGGTGTACTTACAAATGCGTAAGTGGAGTAAGCCAAAGCCTTTGATTCGCGGATAGTTTGAAAAACCAGGGAGCCCATACCACCGCCAAAATAGTTATTGAATACGTCTACAACTGCTTCCTTTTTAAAGTCGTACGGCGCCAGGTTCCTGGCCCAGCTCATTTCTGCCTGCACCATATCGTAATGGCTGAAGAATACTTTGTTTTCATCCTGCACGGCTCTTGTAAACTTCTCTGCCGCCGGTATTGCTGTCCAGCTTGCCGGTGTCTGGTGCACCTTTTTAACTGCTGCACTCAAAGCTGCCGGGCTCAGCGGACCGTAATAAAGAACCTGGTGCTTAAACGAAGGCATACTGTGAATAATAGCTACCAGCTCCTCAGCAGTTATTGCGTTCAGTTCTGAATCGCTCAAATTGTAGTTGAACGGGTTTTTAGAACCATACGTGGCCTGGTTAACCAGCCCCTGCATAATGGCCCCCTTATTGGCTTTGGCATTAGCACGTGCTTTCTGCATCCGGTTCTTCAATCCTTCGAGTGCGGCGGCGTCTGGTTTGCAATTGCGTAACAGATGCTCCAGCAGCTCCAGCGCCTGCGAAAAATTCTCATTTAACCCGTTTAATGAAATATTGCTCTCTTCGTTGCCCGCACTGGCAGAAAAACTGGCGGCCAGTTGATAAAATGCTTTACTGATCTCTTCTGAGGTATACTTGTCCGTTCCCAGGTATTGCAGGTATTCAAGGGCAAAAGGCAGTTTTTTATTGTTCCACTTACCCATTTCATACCTGAAATTCAGGTTGAACAGGCCATTTTGTTTGTTGGCTACCTGCATCACTTCAGCATTATCTATTTTGCTTTTCTGAATGGCCGTATTGTAATCCAGCCAAACCGGTTTAATGGCCGTTAATGGCATTGCATTGATATTTTTTACAAAAGGCGACTCCTTGCCGGCGTTAGTTTCAACGGGCGTAATAGCTGGCTTGTCA
>JBQGCI010000210.1:0-50687 GCA_052038405.1 Acinetobacter pittii | reverse complement strand
GCTGCCAGATGCTTACTCCGCAAGCCATGCACAATCAGCAACGGCTAAAGATCAAAACATGGCGCAAAAAAAATCACAAGAACCTGAAAAGTTCTTGTGATTTTATATCTTCAAATCATTTATAAACCAGTCAACTTTTTTAGGACTAGTCAAGGCTGGGTATTTATTTCTTTTCAGCCATATCAGGTATCGCATTGGTTTTGTAGCTACCTGCGTCTAATTTTTCTTTTACCGCGGTGAATGCTTCCAGGGTTAACTGTATATCTTCATCGGTATGGGCAGCTGTGGGTATCAACCTGTAAATGATATGTCCGCGGGGAATTACAGGGTAAACCACGATGGAGCAGAAAATTTTATAATGCTCACGCAGGTCCATTACCATTGCCGTAGCTTCTTCAACGCCGCCTTTCATGTAAATAGGGGTAACTACCGAATCTGTTTTACCGATATCAAAGCCTCTGTCTTTTAATCCCTTCTGAAGTTTTAGTGCATTTTCCCAGAGCTTATCTTTCAACGCGGGCTGGCTTCTCAATAATTCAAGGCGCTTTAAATTACCTATTACCAATGGCATAGGTAAGCTTTTTGCGAAGATCTGGCTGCGAATATTGTAACGGATATAGTCAATAATTTTCCTTTCGCCGGCTATAAATGCCCCTATAGACGCCATTGATTTCGCGAAAGTAGAAAAGTAAAGATCGATCTGATCCTGAACGCCCTGTTCTTCACCTGCCCCGGCACCTGTTTTTCCCAAAGTTCCAAAACCGTGTGCATCATCCACCAGCAATCTGAATTCATACTTCGCTTTCAGATCTACAATTTCTTTCAGCTTTCCCTGATCGCCTGCCATTCCAAACACGCCTTCAGTAATTACCAGGATGCCTCCGGCTTTTTGCTTTTCAATTAATGAGCTAGCCCGTTGCAATTGCTTTTCCAGGTCTTCCAGGTCATTATGCTTAAAAACATAGCGGTGCCCGGCGTGCATACGCAATCCGTCGATAATACAGGCATGACTTTCCGCGTCATACACAATGACATCATGGCGACTGCATAATACATCAATAAGGCTTGCCATTCCCTGGTAGCCGAAGTTGACGAGGATGGAATCCTCTTTTTGTACAAATTCAGCCAGTTCCGCTTCCAGTTGTTCGTGATGATTACTGTTTCCGCTCATCATTCGCGCACCCATCGGCAAGGCTAATCCAAAATCTTTAGCCCCTTCAGCATCGGCCTGCCGTACTTCGGGATGATTCGCCAAACCTAAATAGTTGTTCAGGCTCCATACAATCATTTCCTGACCACGAAACTTCATCCTGCTGCCTATTTCACCTTCCAGTTTGGGAAATGCAAAATATCCGTGTGCTCTTTCGCGGTGCTGACCGATAGGGCCGTAATTTTTCAGTAATCTTTCGAAAATATCTGCCATATACAATAAACTAATTTAATATGAATAAAAATTCGTGCAAATATAACGTGCGAAGTGCAAAGACTATTCATCTGATTTGAACATCCGCGCTACACAAGCTACAGATGATTACCAGTTCTTCCGTAGCAGACGGGCCGGTTACGCGGTGGTTGAGTAGCCGGGCCTGATAGTATCAGCATTAAAAAACGAAAAAACTCCGTTTTATCAGTTCTTATCGTCTTTTTTCCCGAATATTTTTTTGAAGAGCCCCTTCTTCTTTTTAGGTTCTTCTATAGTGCCAATTGCTTTTTCCTTTTTAGCACTGGTATCCTTTACGGGTTGTTTCTTCTTATTAGGATCGTCGGGTAAAGGCGCCGATTCGGGCCCTATATACTCGTTATTGTTCTGCATGTAGTCTTCCTCGGTACCTACGCCCATATCCTCGCCAGCCGCGGCGGGTCCGCTACCCGAATCATCTCTTACATATAAGGAAGGATCTGCGCTCACGGCCTCATTACTCATGGTTGGCGGCTCAACAAATTTTTCATCTTTCAAAATTCCCAGCTCCTTATTGGCATATACTTTTTTAAAGAAATTTTCCCATATAGGCCGCGCTGCCTGCCCTCCAAATCCACCCGCTCCTTCATTCCTGATGAAACGATCATCGCTTCCCACCCAAACACCGGCCAGCAACTGAGGCACAAAACCCATGTACCAGGCATCACTATTATCATTAGTGGTACCGGTTTTACCTGCCATCTCCGAAGCACCCAATCGTGCCATGAGGCCGGCCGCGGTCCCTTTCACTACTGCACCCTGCATCATTCTCGACATGGTATAAGCGGTGGCTTCACTGATAGCTTCCCTCCTGTTAGCACTATAATCAAATCTTTTAATTACATTACCATTCCTGTCTTCTATACGGCTGATAAAATAAGGTTTAGTAGAAAAACCGCGGCCACCAAACATAGAGTAGGCCCACATCATTTCGAACAAAGAAAGCTCGCAGGATCCTAATGCGATAGACGGAAAAGGCTGCACTTTTGTTGGTACACCTATCCTTTGCAGGAAGTCTGTAAAACGTTTCGGTCCCACCTGCTTCATGATATAAGCAGTAGCGCAGTTTTTTGACCATGCCAGGGCGTTAGCCATTGTCATCGTACCGCCTCCGCACCCCTTTCCTGCAGGTACCCATCCGTTTCCAGGGAAAAACTGGGCAACGTCCTGTACCGGTGTTTCAGGGGTGTAGTTTAACTCTTCAACCGCTTCGCCGTACAGCAAAGGCTTTATGGTAGAGCCTACCTGCCTCTTGGTATTAATATTTACGTGGTCATATTTAAAGGTTTTAAAATCGATTCCGCCCACCCATGCTCTCACTTCCCCTGTCAGCGGATCCATTGCCATAAAACCAGCCTGCGTAAATAAACGGTGGTATTTGATGGAATCATAAGGCGTCATGATGGTATCTTTAGAGCGTTCTGCGTTCCACGCAAAAACCTTCATGGGTGTCTTTTCAAAAAATGTAGCTCTGATTTCTTTGTCACTTAGCCCATCCTCTGCCGAGTTTTTCCAACGGTCGCTGGCTTTCATAGCAGCCTCTAATATATTATCCCGCTTATTCCATACGTTGCCATTTTTTACGAACCCCTGCCGGATCACATTGCGGTATAACTGGGGCGCCTGCGCAGCAACGGCTTCTTCTGCATATACCTGCATTACGGGATTGATGGTCGTGTATATCTTCAGTCCGTCATTATAAATATTGTAAGATGACCCGTCGGGTTTGGAAATTTCTTTTAGTAATTTCTTCAACTCATCGCGTAATACTTCCCTGAAATAAGGAGCGTAGCCAACATCTTCACTGGGCTTTTTGTAACGGCTCATATCTATAGGCTGGGCTTTTAACTGATTGGCTTCAGTGGAAGAAATACTCCCGTTTTCAGACATTCTTTCAAGTACAAGATTACGCCTGTCCATGGAGGCTTTTGGATTACGACGGGGATTGTAAATTCCCGGCCCGTTAATACTGCCCACTAAAAGAGCCGCTTCAGACACACTTAATGTACTGGGTTCTTTCTGAAAAAATATTTTGGAGGCATTCCTGATACCAAAAACATTGTCAGGGTAAGCCACTGCATTGAGATACAGGGCCAGTATCTCTTCTTTCGTAAAATTTCTTTCCAGTTTTACTGCAATGATCCATTCTTTTAATTTCTGTATCACCCTTTTTAGCGGGTTATTGGCCCTCTTATTAAACAAAGCTAACGCCAGCTGCTGGGTAATGGTACTACCACCACCTTGCGCCCCCCCGGAAAAAACAGCTCTCAAGGTTCCTTTAATATCAATACCCGAATGTTCGTAGAACCTTTTATCCTCGGTAGAAACCAATGCATTAATTACATTGGGGGAAATCTCTTTATACTTAACAATACTCCTGTTTCCAGAAGGCAGGTAATACCTGCCCATTAAAGTGCCATCACTGGCATACACTTCAGAGGCCTGGGCGATAGTGGGATTTTCCAGCTCCTCAATCGAAGGCATTTTCCCAAACACACCGTAATTGGCCATGAGAATTACCGCTATAAATAATATAAACCCAATAAAAAATAGCCGCCAAAATATTCGTACCGATTTCTTCATTCAATATGTCATTTAAAATTCGTCCTTATGTGAAGCAAAATTGCAGTAAATCTACATTTTAAATTAATTATTTATTTCCTAAAGTTCAAAACCACTTTCGGATGTCCAGATTTACTGCATTCCCGCCGGTTTCAGGTAGCGTTTTCGTGAAAATACATGACCATTTTTATCAGGAAGAACTACCCGTAAATTTTTTAGCCATCCCAATTGAATGGCGGATAAAAAATTTAATGTACGTTTATGAGCAAATATCATTCCTTGCAACAAAAAAAGTATAGCCCCTGGTTCCGCTATTTGGGAATTACCGCTCAATTGCTGGTGCTGATCGGGCTGGCCGTTTACGGCGGAATAAAACTTGACGGACTATTTGAGTTATCGCCTTTATTTACAGTAGCCTTACCTTTGCTAGTATTGGCTATTACATTTTACAAACTCATTAAAGAAACAGGGAAAAAAGGAAAACAATAATGGACACAGGCAAAAAGGGATATAATCCGGTTAAATTGATGATATTGGTTTTTGTATTATTAAGCGCTTTCTTTCTTATTTTCAGGGAAATGCTGACAAAGGCTGGTGCCGATGTTAATGTATTGATTGTAGCCAATATCATTTTGTTTTTAATCGGGATTTTTACAGTACGAAACGCTCTAAAAGCCATCAGTAACCCTAACCCGCATGTATTTGTACGGGTCTTTTATACCGGATTTATTGTACGGCTTTTCGCCTGTGCTATTGCAGCATTCGTTTATATTTACTGGACGGACGGAAAAGTAAACAAGGTTTCGTTATTTGCCAGTCTCGGAATTTATATATTATACAATGTGATAGAAGTTTCTTCATTACAAAAAGCTTTGAGGAGTAATAAGAATGGCTAAAAAGGAAGTTCCTTTGCAGCAGCTGGCCGATTACCTTCCTGAGCATACGTTCGAACCGGTTGTTGCTTATCTGAATTTTTACAAAGTACATTTAACCATTGCTAAAAGCCGGAAATCGGTTTTAGGCGATTACCGGCATAGTATTAACACCCAACATCACCGCATCAGTGTAAACGGCAATCTGAATAAATACGCATTCCTGATCACCTTGTTACATGAACTGGCACACCTGGTTACGTTTGAAAAATATGGCAATCGTGTTCAGGCGCATGGAAAAGAATGGAAAACCATGTATGGCCAGATATTAGCCCGGTTTATTGAAAAAAAGATCTTCCCGGCAGATATTGAACGTGAATTGCTCGCTTCTTTACACAACCCCGGTGCTTCTACCTGCGCAGAAGAAGGCCTTCAACGTATCCTTTACCGCTACGATTTAAGAAAGGAAGGATATGCTCTTGTGGAAGCCATTCCTGAAGGCGATTTTTTCCGCCTTAAAGATGGCCGCATTTTTCAAAAAGGAAAAAAGCGCACGAAAAGATATAGTTGTGTGGAGATCGCAACCAATAAAACCTACCTGTTCAGCCCGGTTTATGAAGTACAGCATGTACCTTTTTCACCATAGAATCATATCCCCTGTAAAAAGCTGTTGCTGATAAATTTAGCTACCTGGGCCAGATCTTTGGTTTCCTCAAAAACAGCCAATTGCCTGTCTGCCCCCGTGCCATTCTCCAATATTTTGTGAACATATTCGATCCTGTGTCTGCTGCCCAAATGAGGTATGACAGGATCTACAAAGTCAAGCAGTTCATATATAAGCGCACGGGTATTCACTTCTTCTTCTTTACCAAAATCGATCAGATATCCATCCAGTCCATACCGGCTGGCCCTCCATTTATTCTCATTGATCAACGCCCGTGAGTATTGAATATAATTCAGGTTTTTGCTGCGCAGCATGTAAATACGTGCGCAGATGGCCTGGAACAGGGCTGCGATCGCAATAGTTTCATCCACCGTCATGGGGATATCACATATTCTGAACTCTACGGTATTGAAGAAAGGATGCACCCGCAGATCCCACCAGATTTTTTTAGCATTGTCGATACAATTGGTTTTGATGAGCATTTTCACATAATTATCGTACGCCTCGATGCTTTCAAAAGCATCCGGGATGCCCGTACGCGGAAACTTGTCAAAAACCTTGGTACGGTAAGATTTGTATCCGGTTGTGCGTCCCTCCCAAAAAGGTGAGTTGGTGCTCAACGCAAAAATATGCGGCAGAAAGTACCGCGTGGAATTAGCTATATGATTGGCCAGCTCCCGGCTTTCCATTCCTACATGCACATGTAAACCGAAGATAAGATTGCTGCGTGCAGCTTCCTGTAGTTCGGCAATGATTTCATTGTAACGCTGATGATCGGTGATCAGTTGTTTTTCCCAGTGACTGAAGGGGTGCGTTCCCGATGCACCTAAAGTTAATCCGAGGTTCCCTGCAATGTCGTGTATGGTTTTACGCAAAACGGAAACATCTTTATGGGCCTCATCAATGTCCTGGCAAATATCCGTACCCACTTCCACTACCGCCTGGTGCATCTCCGCCTTTACTTTATCCTTGATGGTTTTCTGTCCTTCCTGAACGATGCGCTGCTCATGGCTCTTGAGTTCGAAAGTTTCAGGGTCGAGCACCATATACTCTTCCTCTACACCCAGCGTAAATGTTTTATAATTTAAGACCATTTTGTTTAATTTGCCAATATGCTTATTAGCTGATATGCTATGTACTGATGCCGGCTACCTGCTCCAAAACCGAAGACCATCAAACGGCCATTTATGCGAAGCGTGCAACAGCACATCATCACATGCGCACCCCGGATTTCTATTTACCCGCGCTTTGTTTTACGTATTCACCCCAGGTAAGGTTGTCGCCGCCATGATTGGCCAATGCTTTTTCAATGGCAAAGCCGGCGGAGGTTTCTACTACCCATTCGAAGTTTTCAGCACCTACACTGGCAATATCTGCGTCAGGTGCAGGATTGCAGAAGTCTATCGCATAAGGTACCCCGTTGCGCAAAGCCAGCTCCACTGTATTGAAATCGTAGCCGAGGTATTTATTAATCTTTAAAACGATATCCGTCATTTCCTTCCGCTTCTCTTCAGTGGGCGCAAAATCTGCCTTATAACGCAAATGATGCGGATTGCGTGGCTCGTAAGGCATGATACGCACATGCTTACCTCCAATACAATAACAACGATAGTATTCTTCGAAAATAATTTCTTCCTGCAGCAGCATTACCAGCTGCCCGGTTTCGTTGTGCTTTTCAAAAAACTCCTCCATGGTACTCAGCTTGTACACGTTCTTCCAGCCACCGCCGGCAAAGGGTTTCATATACGCGGGAAACCCCACTTCTTCAAAAATGCCCTGCCAATCTAACGGGTAAGACAGGTTGCTGAACGAGTCGGCACTGGTGTCATCCGGCATTTCGTTGGATGGCAGTATAGCTGTTTTAGGTACGGGTACGCCGATCTGTGTCATCAGGCAGTTATTGAAATATTTATCATCGGCGCTCCACCAGAAAGGGTTATTGATAACAGCAGTTCCGGTAAGAGCAGCGTTTTTTAACCAGGTGCGGTAAAAAGGTACATCCTGAGATATACGGTCGATGATCACGGAATAACCACTGCTTACACCCTGCAATGCCTTTTCAATTTTTACGGGTTCAGCAATAATACCTTCCACATTCTTACTATTCACCCGGCTCACAAAAGCTTCAGGAAACGACCTCTCCTTTCCGTGCAGAATACCGATTTTTTTCATGTTTAACGAGTTTGTTGATACAATAATTATAGTACGGCTATTTATATGGTCTTCAAAATGTTCGTGATGAAAATACTACGCTATCAAATATATTTTTTAAAATGATATCAACAAAAATTGTTTCTGATCAAATATTAAACCCTCATCCATACTGTAATTAATAATTAAATAATATTGAAAATACATTTATTACTTTTGACCGAATGGATACTGCAGCCGAATTAGAACTGGTTACCGATACGTTAATTATACCATCAACACATTTAAAAAGAGAAGTTACGTTAAGCTTATTTCTTCCTAAAAATGTTGCCAACCCGGCATCCATCAGCTTATTGCTCATCAATGACGGACAGGATATGCCGGCTATGGGATATGATACAATACTTCATACTTTATACGAGCAAAATGCCATTTACCCGGTACTTTCTGTAGCAATATCAGCCGGAAGCGAGAGAACGCAGGAATATGGGGTCGCCAAAAAGAAAGATCACCTGGGCCGCGGTGCTAAAGCCGGGGCCTACAGCAAGTTCATTTTAAAAGAGTTAATTCCTTTTGTCAAAAAAACCTACCAGGTACCTCAGTTTAAAGAAATTGCTTTTGCAGGTTTTTCCCTGGGAGGACTAAGCGCCCTTGATATCGTCTGGAATCACCCGGATGTATTCTCCAAAGCAGGGGTTTTCTCGGGCTCGCTTTGGTGGCGGAGTGTAGACCAGCAGGATAAAAAATACAATGATGACAAGCATCGCATTATGCAACAGCAAATACGCAAGGGCTCATACGCCCCGGGCCTGAAATTTTTCTTTGAATGCGGCAAACTGGACGAAAGCGGCGACCGGAACAATAACGGCATTATCGATTCGATCGATGACACGTTGGATCATATTAGAGAGTTGTTTACCAAAGGTTATGGCCCTGAAGATATCACCTACCTGGAGCTGGATGAGGGCAAACATGATATAGCTACCTGGGGGCTGGCGATGCCTGCTTTTTTAAAATGGGGGTGGGGTAAGTAAATGGGCGGGTACAATTCAAAGTTTTAAAGTTAAGATTTAAAGGTCCGTATTTAAGATTATGGTTTAAAGTTTGAGGTTTAAAGCTGTTTACGCAACTTTGAATATCCATTGAAACCCTGTACTCTGAACTTTAAACTTTAATCATGCCCAATGCACTCATCAATGAAACCAGCCCCTACCTATTGCAACATGCACACAACCCGGTAAACTGGTACCCCTGGGGAGAGGAGGCTTTGCAAAAAGCAATAGCCGAAGACAAACCTATTTTGGTTAGCATTGGTTATGCAGCCTGCCACTGGTGCCATGTGATGGAGCGGGAGAGCTTTGAAGACGAAGCAACAGCAGCGTTGATGAACGAACATTTTATCAATATCAAAATCGACCGGGAAGAACGGCCAGACCTGGACCATATTTACATGGATGCCGTGCAGGCTATGGCGGGCAGCGGAGGCTGGCCACTCAATGCATTTCTTACGCCCGATAAAAAGCCTTTTTATGGAGGTACTTATTTTCCACCTAAAGCAGTAATGAACCGGCCGTCCTGGCGGGATGTACTCATAGCAGTATCCGATGCTTTTAAAAACCAGAGAACGGATATTGAAGCGCAGGCGAACGGCCTTACGCAACATTTATTCCAGGCCAATAGCTTCGGTATTAACGTCAATGAAGCAGCTATGAACCTGGATCAGATAGACATCGCCTGCGAAAATCTTTTGAAGCAGGCAGACAAGCAATGGGGCGGGTTTGGAGCAGCGCCTAAATTCCCCCAAACATTCTCCATTCAATTCCTATTACGCTATTACACATTTGAAAAAGAAAGAAGTCCACAACTTGCTGAAGAGGCGTTAAAACAGGCTTTACTCAGCCTGGATAAAATGATCGAAGGGGGTATTTACGACCAGATCGGCGGCGGATTGGCCCGTTACTCAACCGATCCCGAATGGCTGGCGCCTCATTTTGAAAAAATGCTTTACGATAATGCGCTGCTCATAACAACATTAAGTGAAGCTTATGCCATCACGAAAAACGAATATTACAAAAGAACTATCGACCATACATTGACATTTGTAGAACGCGAATTACTCGACAGCTCAAATGGCTTTTATGCGGCTCTTGATGCAGACAGCGAGGGTGAAGAAGGCAAGTATTACATATGGCATCTGGAAGAAATTGAGCAATTGTTAGGCCCCGATGCAGGAGTTTATTGCGACTATTATAATATATCGGCCAATGGGAACTGGCATGAGGGGCCTGTCTCAGAAAGAGGCAGAAATATCCTTCGTGTATTAGAGCCTTTGCCCGTATTTGCGGCCAACCGTCAGTACAAAATCGAAGACCTACAGATGCTGCTGAATAAATGTAACGCCACTTTGCTCGAGGCAAGAGCACAACGCATTAAGCCGGCTTTGGATGATAAGATCATTTTAAGCTGGAATGCATTAATGAATACAGCCTACAGCAAAGCTTACGCCGCAACGGGCAATAAAAATTATATGCAAAAAGCCATCCAGAATATGGAATTCCTGCTGTCTGCCTTTCAAACGCCAGAAGGCAACCTGCAACACGTATGGAAAAACGGAGCAGCAAAATACCCTGCTTTTCTCGACGATTATGCCTACCTTATCCAGGCGCTGCTGCAGTTACACAAGGTAACAGCTAGCACAGATTACCTGTTACACGCGAAAGCGATTTGCGAAAAAGTAATTACCGACTTTTCAGAACCTGGCGGCTATTTTTATTATACGCCCGAACAACAAACCGATATTATTGTTCGCAAAAAAGAAGTATACGATGGCGCCACCCCAAGCGGCAACTCGGTGATGGCTCAAAACCTGTTAGAACTCGGGCTTCTTTTAGATCAAACAGAATGGCTGGAGCGCTCCTATCAAATGACGCAGGGGTTGAGCTCGGTTGCCGTTAAGTATCCCACCTCCTTCGGTGTGTGGCTCGCAGGTGTTTACCAGCAAATAACAGGAACCCAAGAAGTAGTGCTAATCGGCAACTATGAAAGTTCATTAAGTGAACTGCTGGCACAGCCTTTATTTCACAGCGTTATGATGGCCGCTCCTCAACCTGACGAAAGCTTCCCGCTTTTAAAAGACAAAACGACTGATAAAGAACTTGCGCTGTTTTTGTGCCAGAACTACGCCTGCCAGCGCCCCGTATTCTCTGTTAACGATTTATTGCAACAATTCAAGGAGTTTAACGAATGATGCATACAGAAATTTAACCGCAATGGCGCTATGAGGCAAAGAAAACCGTACTAACAGGGTAGCTGCCACCATCGCCTTCTTCATGCCCTGGCGGTTAAAATAAACAGACGTATGGATCAATGTTCAACTTTCGGCTTGTCAGCAGACCGGAAATAATCCCATACCACTTTAGCTTTGGCGGCACCTACAATTGCAGCTAATTCATCCAAAGTTTTTTCCCGGATATTTTTGACCGAACGAAACTCTTTTAACAATTGATCAGCTGTAGCTTTGCCTATGCCTTTAATATCTTCCAGTTCATTTTTAAAAGTACCCTTACTACGTTTCTGGCGATGAAAAGTTACACCAAAGCGGTGCACCTGGTCGCGGATAAAACGGATAAACTTCAGGCTGCCCCCGTTATAGGGTAGCTTTAAAGATTCTTTATCACCTGCAAAAAAAAGCTCCTCTTCATTTTTTGCCAACCCTATCAAAGTAATCATCCCATGCAACTCCAGCTCTTCAATGGCTTCCATTGCCGCTCCTAATTGTCCTTTGCCACCGTCAATGATCACCAGCTGCGGAAAATCCTGCTGTTCCTCCTTCAATCGCTTATACCTACGGTATACGGCTTCCTTCATAGAAGCAAAATCGTTAATCCCCTGTACCGTCTTCACATTAAAATGCCGGTAATCCTTTTTGCTGGGTACACCGTTTTTAAAACAAACCATTGCACTTACCGGGTAGCTACCCTGGAAGTTAGAGTTATCAAAGCACTCAATATGGGTAGGCAGGTCCTGCAACTGAAGATCGGTTTGCAATTCCTCCAGTACCTTGATCTGGTCTATATTGCGGCCGATCTTCAATCGCTCTTTATTCTTCAGCTCTTCTATAAAGTAACCCGCATTTTTTTCAGAAAGTTCCACCAGCTTTTTCCGGTCTCCGCCTTTGGGCACCACGATCTCCGTATCCTGCTCAGGATATTCTATTTCAAACGGCACTACGATCTCTCTCGTATTGCTATGGAAAGTAGAACGTAGATGTTGAATGGCATACACCAGTATCTCTTCTATTGGCTCATCCAGATGTGTTTCCAGTTTATTGGTTTGCGTTTGCACAATCGTACCTCCTCTTACCATCAGGTAGTTCACATAGGCGATATCCTTTTCTTTCAGAATACTGAAAACATCCTTATCCCCCCCTTTCATACCTGTTACTACAGACCGCGACTGGTAATAGTCTTCGAGGTAGGCAATCTTCTTACGGGTATACTCCGCTTTTTCAAATTGGAGATTCGCCGCCAGCGCTTTCATCTCCTCTTTAAAATGCCTGATTACCGGCGACAGGTTGCCTTTTAACAGGTCCCGCACCTGCCGTATATTCCCGTCGTAATCGCCCCGGGTCTGATATGCTTCGCAAGGCCCCTTACAGTTACCCAGGTGGTATTCCAGGCACACTTTAAATTTCCCTTTTGCGATGTTATTCTCGGTAAGGTTCAGCGTACAGGTTCTTAAGGGAATAGCTCTCCTGATAAATTCCAGCAATTCTCTCACTCTAAAAACAGAAGTATAGGGTCCCAGGTATTCAGAACCATCATTTACCGGCTGCCTGGTTAAATACACCCGGGGAAAGGGTTCGTTCTTGATAACAATATAAGGATAAGACTTATCATCTTTAAGATTGATATTATAACGAGGTTGAAATTGTTTAATAAGCGCGTTTTCCAAAAAAAAAGCGTCCTGCTCGCTGTTCACTATCGTGAATTCAATTTTGTGAATCCGTTGAACGAGCTCGTGTGTCTTGTAATTAGTAAACGTCTTATTGAAATAGGAACTTACCCGTTTACGCAGGCTTTTAGCTTTACCTACGTATATAATCTTGCCCGTAGCATCAAAATACTTGTAGATGCCTGGCTGTAATGGGATAGTGGACGCTATTTTCGAGAATTCTTCCTGGGTCATGTGAATCACTCCTCTTATTAAAACACAATGATAAGCATGATTACGCTAAACTTAATACTGGGGTAATAGTGAACTTATACATTTGCCGCCATTCCAAGCTAAAATTACAGCTCATATTACCAGCAATTAAAAAATAATTGAAATCATGTTAAAACAACTTTTTGTAACAGCAGGGCTGACTTTTTGTTTAACCGCAGCTGCTCAAAACAACGTCACAGGCTATGTTTATATTGACCAAAACAATAACAGCCAATTGGATAAAAAAGAAACCGGCCTCCCGGGAGTAGCCGTCTCGAATGGCAAAGACATTGCCGTAACCGATAAAAACGGGCGGTATCAACTTCCTGCGGGTAACGACGCTATCATTTTTGTCATTAAGCCCACAGGTTATCAGTTTAAAAAGGACCAGTACCACCTGCCGGAGTTTTACTATATTCATAAACCACAGGGCTCATCCGCTTCTACTAAATACAAAGGGGTAGCACCTACCCGGCCCCTTCCGAAAAGTCTGAACTTTGCATTGTACAAACAAGAGGAACCCTCCCACTTCAGCGTACTGGTTTTTGGCGATCCGCAACCTTACAACGCCCAGGAGCTTGGCTATTTCGCCAAAAGTATTGTAGATGACGTGCGTGCAGGCAGCCACGTAAAATTTGGAATCAGCCTCGGCGATATTGTAGGCGACAACCTGGATCTTCATTTACCGTACAAGGAAATTATGACCCAATTGAAATTGCCCTGGTACAATGTTATGGGTAACCACGATATGAACTATGAAGCCACTACCGATTCTTTATCAGATGAAACTTTTGAAAGAAATTTCGGCCCCAACAATTACTCCTGGAACTATGGCAATACCCACTTTATTATCCTGGATAATATTCTCTATCCCGACCCCCGCGATGGAAAAGGCTACTGGGGAGGCCTGCGTCCGGATCAGATAACATTTTTAAAAAATGACCTGGCCCTGGTTGACAAAAACAAACTGGTGGTTATTTCCTTTCATATACCTTTTAGCAACGAAGGGGGTGATGCGATAAGACTGGAAGACAGGCAAGCTATGTTTAACCTGTTGAAAGACTTTGACAATTGCCTGCTGATGTCGGCACATACCCATTTCCAAAAGCAGATTTATTATAAAAAAAGCGACGGCTGGCAGGGTAAAAACCCGGCACTGCACGAGTATAATGCAGGCACCACTTCCGGGGATTGGTATTCAGGAGAGCTGAATGCTGCGGGGATACCTGACGGCACTATGAGAGACGGTACGCCACGTGGGTATGCATTTTTAAACATACAAGACAATAAATACAACCTGCGCTACAAAGTGGCGGGGAAAGATAGCACCTACCAGATCAGGATATATGCTCCGAAGATTGTAGCACATAATAGCCGCGGCGCTGCCCCGTTTTATGCCAACTTCTTTATGGGATCTGAAAAAGATATGGTAGCATACAAAATTGATGAAGGAAAATGGGCGCCAATGCTGCGCGATTCTACATTTGATTATACTTATCTCGATATGGTAACCCGATGGGATGAAACAACGACTTTGCTGCAGGGAAGACGCCCTTCGGCACCAGTAGCAACAGACCATTTGTGGTCGGCACCCGTTAATAAAAAGCTGGCGCCGGGCACACACACGATTCATGTGCGGGTAAAAGATGTTTACGGCAACACATATACGCAGCAGCAAAACTACACGATTCAATAACCCGTGACCATTTACTCAATAATAGCCCGGTATCTGCCGGGCATTTTTATATCTATAAATGATTGATCCCTCTCCATGAAAGTACAATACTGGCATTTAACCGGTTGGCCATGCCGCAGATTGTTGGGTCAGGCAGGCAATAACTGTTCGCATTTATCCAGATTCTTACCATGTGCATCTCACATGCTATCGGTAACAGAACCGGAGCGGTATCTGACGAATGCGAAAAGCTGAACCTTGAGGGCTTAGACACCGGCTTCAATATCTTTCACCGGGACCGGATAATGAGCCTTGGGGGCCTGATACGCTACTCATTGCTGCGTTCTGAATGGACTCAATAATAACAATGCCCCACGGCACCGAAACCATGAGGCATTGCTATTTATTAAAAATTGCTTATAACGATGCGGCATCCACCAGTACTGCTCCTGTCATTTGAACCGGTATCGGCAATTTCATAAAGCTCAGGATTGTTGGTGCAATATCGCCCAGCTTGCCTTCTTTTATGGCACCACGCCAGTTATTGTCGATAATAAACAAAGGCACCAGGTTCAGCGTATGGGCCGTATTCGGGCTCCCATCGTCGTTGATCATAAAATCGGAGTTGCCATGATCTGCGGTCAAAAACACCACATAGTCCTGCGCCAAAGCTTCTGTAACCACGCGCTCCACACAGTGATCCACCGTCTCAACCGCTTTAATTGCAGCAGAGAACACACCTGTATGGCCCACCATATCGGCATTAGCGAAGTTCAGGCAGATAAAATCTGCAGCTTGATTTTTAATTTCAGGCAGCAATGCTTCGGTTAATTCGTTGGCACTCATTTCCGGCTGCAGGTCATAGGTGGCTACCTTTGGAGACGCCTTGAGTATCCTGCTTTCCCCCTCAAATGGCAATTCGCGTCCCCCATTGAAGAAGAAGGTTACGTGCGGATATTTTTCTGTTTCCGCAATACGTATTTGCTTCAATCCATTCTCTGCTATAACCTCGCCCAATGTTTTTGTGAGATCTTCATTTCTGAAAATAGAATAGACGGCGGTGTATTTATGATCGTATACCGTCATGGTGGTATAATCCAGGTTCAGGCGTTTCATACCAAATTCGGCATGATCGGCCTGGGTCAGCACCTCAGTTATTTCACGGCAGCGGTCGGTACGGAAATTAAAACATAGTACGTGATCTCTTTCCATGATAGTGGCTACCGGTTTATTATCAGCGTCAACAATTACAGTTGGGTTAATGAACTCGTCGGTAATATTTTCTTCATAACTCTGCTTTACGGCCTCTACCCCGCTGGTAGCTGTATCACCCGCACCGTTTACCAATGCATCGTAGGCCTTGCAAACTCTTTCCCAACGTTTATCCCGGTCCATCGCATAATAACGGCCGCTAACCGTGGCAATTTTACCCAAACCAATAGCGTCAATATGATTTTGCAGGTCTTCCATAAAATGCAGCCCACTTTTAGGATCGGTATCGCGGCCATCGGTAAACGCATGTATATATACATCTCTCAGCCCATGGTCTTTACAAATATCCAGCAATGCTTTCAGGTGATTAATGTGTGAATGCACTCCGCCGTCACTAACCAGTCCCATCAAATGCATCGGTTTATTGCTGGCTTTTGCTGCCTCCAGCGTTCTTACTAATTCTGCGTTTTTTGCCAGTTCCCCGGTTTTTATGGCAACATTGATGCGTTGTAATTCCTGATAAACGATACGGCCTGCTCCCAGGTTAAGATGTCCCACTTCTGAGTTTCCCATCTGGCCTTCTGGTAAACCTACCAGCTCGCCGAAAGTGGTTAAAGTGGTATGCGGGTATTTACCGTATAGAGATTTGGTGAACGGAGTGTTAGCGTTTTGAATGGCATCAGCAGATGCAACTTTTCCTAAGCCCCAGCCGTCCATTATAATTAAAATAGCTTTTTTTTGTGCGGTTGACATTTTTTTGATAGTTGATTATCAGTTAATTAATATATTTAATAAAATTATTAATGCGCGTAAAGTTAAAGAATGCCGGGGGAACAAAAGTTGCAGTCTGGCATATTTTTAGCACTTTTGAAAAAATATCTTAATAATTAAACATGAAACAAAGCACAAAAATATTATTCCTGCTTCCAGTTATCAATATTTTTCTGCCGAATCAATAAAAAAAATATACATATGAAAAAGTTTATTGGTATTGCGTTGCTTGCGGGTTCGATTTTATTTACTTCAGCATTATATGCGCAGAACATTGACGGCGTGGTAACCGGTATCAAAAATGGCAATGCGGTACAGGTGACTGATAATGCCGGAGCTAATTTTTCGCTTACCATTATGGATAAGAGCAACAACTACAGTAAAGCGGAAGCGCAACAAGCCATAAAAGACTTCTTTACCAAAAACAGCGTTAAGGGTTTTGAAGTAAAACATAAAGGTAATTCGCCTAACGGGCAATATGCCATTGGTACCCTGTCTACCGGTGGTGGTAACTACCGGGTCAATATTTTCATGAAAAAAGAGGGCAGCAAAGAAGTTATCAAAGAATTACGTTTCCAGTTGATTGAGTAATACTGATTTTGATTCACTCATTGACAAATGCCTTCCCGCCGGAGGCATTTTTTATCGGTATATTAAACCAGGTATAAGACTACGCCATACAGCCCGGGCATTTCCGGAACGGAACTGCAACACCTCCATTTAAAAAGCATCGTTTATCTTGCACTTATTATGACGCAGGAATTTCAACAAAAATTAAAACACCTGGTAGCAGAGGCGTTGTCGGAAGACATCGGCAGTGGTGACCATTCCACACGTTCCAGTATCGATGCGGGAGAAGAAGGCAGCGCTGTTTTAAAAATCAAGCAGGATGGCATTTTAGCCGGTGTAGATGTAGCCCGGTTCATTTTTGAATATAAAGAGCCCGGATGCAGTTTTGAAGTGTTTAAAAGAGACGGCGAGCCGATGTTTGCCGGGGAAAAAGCTTTTCAGGTAGCAGCGCATGAGCATACCATTCTGCAATGCGAGCGACTGGTGCTTAACTGTATGCAGCGCATGAGTGGTATTGCTACTTTAACTAAACAGTACACCGACAAGCTTAAAGGGTACAAAACCCGGTTATTGGATACACGAAAAACCACGCCTAATTTCAGGTTGCTGGAGAAAGAGGCGGTACGCATCGGTGGCGGCGTCAATCACAGGTTTGGCCTGTACGATATGATCATGTTGAAAGACAACCATATCGATTATGCAGGAGGAATTGAAAAAGCGATCAACAAAGCCTATGATTATATAGTTAATAACAACCTGGATATTAAAATTGAAGTAGAAACCCGATCCATAGACGATGTAAAAAAAGTAATGGAGATTGGAGACGGAAAGGTTTTCCGGGTGATGCTGGACAATTACACACCCGAACAAATTACCGAAGCCCTGGAACTTATCGCAGGCCGTTTTGAAACGGAAGCCAGTGGCGGTATCAATCTGGAAACCATAGAGAGCTATGCGGCGACGGGTGTTGACTATGTAAGTGTAGGCGGATTGATACACCAGGCCCGCAGTCTTGATCTGAGCTTAAAAGCGGTAATTTAATGGTAGCCATGACTCCCTGCCACTCAACTTACCAACTCCTTAACCTTTCAACTTTCCCCATGTCAAAAAATAAACCGAATAGTCCTTTCGTATTTAGCACCAATCCCGATTTTAAGTTTGAGCAGGATTCAGAGGCTGCATCCACACTGGCCCCTGCAGCGCAGAAGCTCAGGCTACAGCTGGAAACCAAACATCGCGGTGGTAAAACAGCTACAGTAGTACTGGGCTTTATTGGTACTGAAAAAGACCTGGAAGACCTGGGGAAAAAACTCAAATCATTTTGCGGAACGGGTGGTTCGGCAAAGAATGGTGAAATCATTATTCAGGGCGATCACCGGGAGAAACTGCTTCAGTGGTTTTTAAAAAATGGTTATGTGAACACCAAAAAAAGTGGCGGTTAACATATTTTTCAAAGTACAAGCCGCGTTCCCTCTTTCGAACGCGAAAGTAATATGCTACAGACGGCGTCCTTATTCACAATCATCCTGCAAAAAATCAGGGCCTCTGTTTCTTTGAACCGGTGCAGGCGCCGTTGAGACAAGAGCACGTTCAAAATTGCCGCACAGTACCTGAATGCAATTAAAAATCCCCTTTTCTCTGAGACATTTTTCCGCTCCATATTTATCATAAGACCTATTTCCGGAGTTTTACTGTAACGGGCTTTCTTCAATTATTGCTGAAGTGCCCGAAGGGTGCCATATACATAACCCTCAGCGTCAGCTGGGGGAAAGAAGATGCCTAGTGGATGCGGCCCCGGAGGGGTCGAATGTGGCAAAGCAGTAAGGACTTTCGAATATGAATTGTAAATTAGACGAGACAGCATCATGTTTATAACCTATGAAACAGCTATCATGAGCTACCGTCAGATTTTCTACCAGATTATTTTTGCTACTAAAAGCCGACGTAAAACAATCGCAGAAGCACATGGTGAAGAACTTTACAAGTACATCTGGGGTATTGTAAAGAATAAAACATGTAAAATCGATCGTATCAACGGCATAGAAGACCCTATTCATGTTTTTTCAGATATTCATCCCTCAATATCACTAGCGGATTATGTCAGGGATATCAAAGCATCCAGTAATATATGGATGAAAAACAGAAGCCTATTTCCTGAATTTCGTGGATGGCAGGAAAGCTACGGAACCCTTACCTTTTCAATAAAAGAAAGGGATATTGTTCTTAACTATGTCAAAAATCAAAAGAAGCATCATAAAAATGAAACATTTTACGATACATACAAGCGATTGCTCATTGAAAATGGTGTAGAATCTGATGAAAATATTTCGACGCCTTCGGGGCCGCATTCAGTACATGATCTGCCCCTGGTTACACCAGGGGCCATGCGCATAGTGAGCCTTCGGATCAGACCTACTTTATTTCGATAGATATTCTTAAGTTTTCGAAATCGGCCTCTTATACATTTCCATGTTGTTTATTATCTTTAAGAAATCTATCCACAAGGCAGGTTCAATGCGGGATCCATACGATGATCGCGACAATCGGAATGATACCGAGATAAGGTTTGTCAAAAAAATTAAAGTAAAAATGACTATTTTTACTAAAACGCACTTTTCATGAGCAGCATGATATCAGCAGGCATAATGGTGAATGTAGAGGTTTTTTATCAACCTGAATACAGCAATCCGTTGCAGCATGAGTATATGTTTGCTTATCGCATCACCCTGGAAAATTACAACGCTCATCCCGTAAAACTGCTGCGCCGTCACTGGAATATATTTGACAGCAATGGTGTATACCGGGAAGTGGAGGGCGAAGGCGTTGTAGGCGTACAGCCTGTATTACAGGCGGGAGAAAGCTACCAGTACATGAGCGGCTGCAACCTCAGCACCGACATGGGCAAAATGAAAGGTGTTTATGAAATGGAAAATCTCGATCTCCGTAAAAGATTCCAGGTGCTGATCCCGGAATTCGAAATGATTGTCCCCGCCAAGGCTAACTAGCCAGGCTCCCTGCAGAACAGTTTCCAGCCATAGCGTTTCTTCAGACCTTTTTCGTGTGCTCCTTTCTCAAAGCATTTAGTACCGTGTTAAAAAAGTAATTTTTTGTTTTACTAATTTTATTAGTATTATTGTACTAATATTTTTAGTTATAAACATTCGTTATGTCTGCAGCTATTACAATACCGGCCGTTGCTGAATACCTATTACTTATTGAACCGCGTAAGGATCTGAGCGATGCCATCACCGAAATCAAAAAAGCTTTCTACGATCAATACAAAGCTCCCGAGGCGCTGAAGGGTAAGCCACATCTCACCCTGGTCAACTACAGGCAATACACCAGCTTTGAAAGCCGCATTATTCAGAAGCTGCATAGGGTTTCTATGCAGCTCTCTCCCATCGCCATCGACCTGCGGGATTATGGCTCTTTTCCATCCCACACTATTTATATTAACGTGGCTTCGAGAAGTACGGTGCAAAACCTTGTAAAGCATATCCGTACCCATCTACAGGGTTTGATGAAAATGGAGAAGGACAATACACCCCATTTTATTATGGAACCTCATATAACCATTGCCCGGAGGTTAAAGCCCTGGCAGTACGAACAAGGCTGGCTGGCGTATAGCCATCAGTCATTCAGCGGCAGGTTTATTGCCCATTCAATGATTTTACTAAGAAGAGCCACTCCGGCTCAGAAGTACGAATTGGTTCACCGGTTTGAGTTTCAGGGGATGGCAGTTGGCGCTTCCCAGGCGGTACTGTTTTAGCAATTTGTAATTACCAGTAACCCCTCTAACAGCAGTATTTGCAGATGAACAAGAAATTAAAGCAGGATCATTTTAAAGTAGCCGTATCCTCCAAAAAAGAAGAGCAGCAATACCTGCAGGGACGCGGCGCCCAGATCAATACCCGCAATCGTTTTTTAAAAGATGAACGGGTTAAGGAACATGTAGAAGCCATCGATGAATGGGATGAGCCTAACCTGGCAACCCAGTATATTGAACAGGAAGCAAAAACGATCGTTAACAAAGTGGAAAGCCCGGATGTGGGCATGGCTTACAGCATGAATGCCTATGCCGGTTGCGAGCATGGCTGCATTTATTGCTATGCCCGTAATGTGCATGAATACTGGGGTTACAGCGCCGGGTTGGATTTTGAAAGAAAGATCATTGTCAAAAAAAATGCGCCCCAGTTACTACGCAAGCAACTCATGCACCCTAAATGGGAAGTGATGCCCATTATGCTCAGTGGTAATACCGATTGCTACCAGCCGGCCGAAAAAAAGTACCGGCTGACCAGAGGTTTACTGGAAGTATGTAACGAGTTTAACCAGCCTGTGGGGATTCTCACTAAAAATTCGGGCATCTTAGATGATAAAGATGTGCTGCAGGATATGGCGAAAAAGAATCTGGTGAGAGCCATGGTATCTATTACGTCTTTTAATGAAGATCTGCGCCGCGTTATGGAACCCCGCACCACCACTGCCATGCAACGCTTAAAAGTAATTGAAGAGTTGAGCAAAGCGGGAGTAACCATGGGCATTATGATGGGGCCGATGATACCCGGCTTAAACGAACACGAAATGCAGCGGATCATGAAAGCGGCTTCAGAAGCCGGAGCCACATTTACTGCCTACACTTTTATACGCTTAAACGGCGCTATCAAGTTTTTATTTCATGACTGGCTGTACAAAAACTTCCCTGACCGCGCCGACAAGATATGGCATCTGATAGAGCAAAGCCATAATGGCAAAGTAAACGACAGCCGGTGGGGATTGCGCATGCGCGGAGAAGGCAGCATTGCCGAAATAGTGGCCCAGCAATATGCTAAGTATGGAAAGCTCTATAATATGAATGAAGGTCGCACGGGACTTAACCTGAACAGCTTTAAAAGGCCAGGGCAGCAATACACATTATTCTAATCACTACGCCTGTTGCCCCTTAGAAGTGCCACCAACAATAGGATAAAAATAGCCCCGCCTACAACCCAAACCCAGGGCTGCATAAAGAAACTATTGGCACTATCACCGGCTCCTTTGGTATTAATGTCCACCTCTATTTTCTTAGTGTCATCCTGGGCTAATGCGGCTATGGAAGCGAGGCCTGCTACTAATGATAACATAATCTTAATGTGTAGTTGCTGTAAAGCTTTCATAATTTCAGTTTAACTTAAGAAGATAAATATTATGCCAAAAAAGGTATTCCATCCATTCACATGCTGTGCATAAGTTTATTTGCTTTATATAACGAATAAATAATAACGTTGTGAAACACTAATTTCCATGCAGCATCAAACAAAACAATGGAGGAAGTTGACGGGCGAGTACCTCAAGAACTACATTGCAGACGAGGTACATGGCGCCATACTCCGCGAAAAAGAATTAGGCCACACACTCAAAGTGTGCATTGGCACCGACAGCCAGGTAAAAGGCTCCCAGACAGAATTTGCTACAGTTATCGTTTTCGTTCGTAAAGGCCGCGGTGGCTTTATGTTTTTAAACAACGAAACCACGCGCGAAAAAATGAGCATCAAACAACGTATGATGACTGAAGTATCCAGAAGTATTGAAATAGCTTATCATTTAAGCAATGTGTTTTCCGATCATAGTATCGATATGGAAGTGCATGTAGACATCAATACCAGCCCCTTGTACAAAAGTAATGATGCGTTAAAAGAAGCCATCGGCTACATAACCGGAATGGGCTTCTCTTTTAAAGCCAAACCAGAAGCTTTTGCCAGCTCCTGTTGCGCTAATAAAGTGGTGCAGTAAACTACTATGGCTGATCATTATTTATGTAGGGGCAAATGTCTCCCGACAAGTGTAAATATTACTGCACTTAACTGGAATGCCTTTGCCAGGTAATAAATCCGTCAGTTATATCACTAATTTAAAGCGAAACTATTATTCACTTTAAATTAGTTTAGCTTCGCCGGATGAATGAGATCAATAATACTGATGCGTACTTACGTAATTTAAAAATAAAAGAGCTGAACGATATGCAGGTGGCTACCATTGCTGCCGCAGAAACGCATAATAACATCATCCTTTTATCCAATACCGGATCAGGCAAAACCCTGGCCTTTCTGCTGCCGATGTTGGCTACGCTTAAAGACAACATCAGCCAGGTGCAGGCATTGCTGTTGGTGCCCAGCCGGGAGCTGGCTTTACAGATAGAAGGAGTATTGAAATTGATGCAAACAGGTTTTAAAGTATTGGCTTGTTATGGTGGGCATAAAAGAGAAATTGAAGAAAATAGTTTGATAGAACCACCGGCCATCATCATAGCTACTGCCGGCCGCATGGCAGATCATATTCGCCGGAGAAACATTGATTTATCGCAAATCGAATACTTAATTGTAGACGAATTTGATAAAAGCCTGGAATTAGGTTTTTTGGAAGAAATGCGATTTATTATTGATGCATTACCAGCAGTAAAAAAGCGTATGCTTACTTCTGCAACGTTTGCTGAAACTATTCCCGATTTTTTGAAAATGCAGCAGGCAAAAACGCTTAATTTTCTTTCTGGCGAGGCACCAACCACAGATGGCCTTGTTATTAATACCGTACTTTCTCCTGATAAAGATAAACTGGAGACTTTACTTCAATTGATTTGTTACGTAAGGAATACATCTACCATTATATTTTGTAACCATAGGGATTCCGTAGAAAGAACCAGTCAATTTTTGACTGACAAAGGATTGCTCAATGTCTTCTACCACGGCGGTATGGAGCAGCAGGACAGGGAACTGGCACTCACCAAATTTCGTAATACCAGCTCAGATATTCTGGTAACCACTGACCTTGCCAGCCGGGGCCTTGATGTGGCTAATATTCGCAATATCATTCATTATCACCTGCCTGCAGACGAAGCCGCATTTATCCATCGCAATGGACGCACCGCCAGAAATGGAGCAACAGGAAATGTGTATGTTATTTATACCCAGGGTGAAAAAATACCTGAATATTTTGCCCCGTCAGAACAGCCTATACAATTGACAGAAGCCCTTTCCTTTCCAGACAAGCCCAAGTGGAGTACCTTATATATTGGTGCAGGCAAAAAAGATAAGATCAATAAAATTGACATAGTAGGTTTTTTATCTCAGAAAGCCCAGCTGAAAAAAGATGAGATAGGCCTGATAGAAGTAAAAGACTTTATGGCATTTGCGGCAGTACGAAAATCTAAAATTGGTACTGCATTGGAGCTTATCAGGAACGAAAAAATAAAAGGCAAAAGGGTAAAAATAACAATAGCTAAATAGAGTTTGTAAAAGCATCATATTTCATGATTTTTACAACAAATCGCCCTGAGTTATTTAGCAGATCGATCATTCATCTTTAACCGTAGTGCCTAAGCAAACGGCTGGTAGTATATAGTGCCCAAAGCAGGTAATAAACATTTTTTACAATAAGCTACAGGCTAATTTTTTGCAATGCAACCTTTTGCCCGCTTCTCATATACCTTTTCAACAAGCTTCTTTCTATCCATTCTTTTTCTGTATAGATCCTGCTATAATAAACAGGTATCAAAATTATTATTACATATAGTTTACCCTCCCCTTCCAGCCAGTGGAGACACTGGCATCGGCTATGCTGAAGTTGTGTCGCACAAACCAGTCGGATGCATTTCAATAAATTGATGCCGGTTTGTTATTAGGTAATTCTTTCACAATGTATCCATTAATGCGCTCCCAGGTTGAAGAAAGATCTACTGATGCTTATTTTTTAAGTTGTATAAATACCAGTATTGCTATAACAGAAAGCAGCGTAATCAAAACCAGTATATAGTCTTTTTTCATGCCTATAATTTTAGAAGAAGATACCGCAGTCTTATTTTACAAAACACCACGAATGTGAAAAACTATTGCACATCCAAAAATTCAAAGTATAATTTTTTTGAAAGGAATTGACTGGTACGCTCTTCTTCTACACTTCGTTTAATTTCGGTATTGGGCATTCCCTTCTCTTTATAGATGGTATTCAGCAGCTGCTTGTTGTAATCGAGTGAATTGAGATAGTTCCAGTCGGGATTGGTAAAATGGCTGACATTGTAAAGGGTTACCAGCCAACTCCAGTTGATGACACTACTTACCACTAAAACATAGAACGCAGCCCCAACCATCCTGTGGATCAAAAATATATTGGTCTTCCTTTTCTTTAATTTCACCCAGGTAGCAAACAGACCGAACAAACTCAGAAGGAGGAATATAAACACACCGATACGTTTAAAAGTAAGGCCATAGGCATTGACATATACCAGGTTTTGAAAAAACACGGTAACTATCAACAATACATTTAAGCCGACCCATACAAAGGAAAGTTTTTTAAGCAAGCCCGACTGTGAATCAAAATTGAGCAATCCCTGGAAATAAATCATGATCACGCCAATGGCCATAACAATAGACAGGATCAGCACATAAACACGTTCATGTACTTCGCTGCTTAAACTTCCCGATGAGTTCGATGTACCCAACTGCTCTTTAGCGTAAATGATAATGAAGAACATCAATACGGCGTTTAAGAGAATCAGCGATATTTCCCCGCTTCGCCTCTGGGAAACCACATCCAATAAATGAAAACCTTTATTTTTCCTTTGCAAAAAGCCATCCGAAAAATCATCTTTTAAATACCCATTACAGGCAATAACTGCTTTGGGCACCGAAGCATAGAAAAAGTTGAACATCAGGAAAAATCCAAGTACTGTTAATACTGCCAGCTGGAAGAAGTCGAAATCAAGTTTGACAACAAATAATGATGCAAACTGATCACTGGCCGCAGTGTAGACCCCAATAAAAATAGTGGCGAATGCACCCGGGATCAGCACATAACTGATTATTTTCTTTATCAACCCGTCGCTGGATAACCGAACGCCTAACCATTGCTGCGGAGTTAACACACGAAAGATAAAGGTTATGTAATTGAAAGCGGTATTAAAGGGTAAAATCAAAATATTTAGCCTGGGATAGAATGCTTTAAATCCGGTAAGGAGCAGTGACAGGAACAAAGCTGTAAAGCAGATAAAATCACCATACCAGGCAAATGCGCCGATCGATACCACGCTGGCGGCAGAAAATACCCAGAACATGGAAGTACGTTTGGCGGCAGGTGTGATATCCAGCAGGAATACCCAGGTCATCAGGCCAAAAAAACTGATGTTCAACCCGGGGCTTTGATTGTAAAACATCGCTACAAAAACAATTACAGAAACAAAGAAGAAAAGGTTCTTTTTCATATTTATATTTTAAAAGTACTTTGTATTTCAAAGTTATTATGCAAATAAAAAACTATCCCCTCAACAGTTTTTCCAAAGCATTGATATGTTTTTCAAAGGCATCTTTCCCTACCCTGGTAACCTTATAAGAAGTTTTAGGTTTTTTGCCTACAAACTCTTTTTTCACCTCTATATGTTTTTTTTGCTCGAGGGCATTGATATGGCTGGCGAGGTTGCCATCGGTTACCTGTAAATGATCCTTCATCTCCAGGAAATCGACCCATTCGTTTACCACCAGAATCGACATGATACCCAGCCTTACCCTACTTTCGAAATCTTTATTTAAATGCTCTAACAAGCTCATTACACAACTTAATATTCTTACCGGTACTTCTTATACATTAACAACCCGTACACAATATGCAATACGCCAAACCCCAATGCCCAGAACACGAGGCCGTACCCGGGTATAAACATCGCAACAACCCCTAAACATGCTTCACAATAACCCAGGTTCTGGATATCTGAAAAGGTATATCTTCCTGCATTTACCAGCGCCAGCCCATAAAACACCAGCATCAGCGGCGCCATTATAATGAAATACCCATGGTACATGGCGCCCAGGCAAAATAAGCCTCCAAAGACCAGCGGAACAAATAAAGCCACTAATAGTTTCTTAGTAGTAGACGTCCATATTTTATGCCCCTGCTTTTTCGTTTTGTTTACCGTAAGCAAAATGCCCAAACCTAATGCTGCCGTTAAAACTACACCCGCCAATAAGGTGAGTTGTGTTAACACTACGTTGCCGGCAGCACCGCTGTAGTCGTTGAAATATTCAATACTATTTTTCTGCAGAATATAGTAAGCTGCAACCGCTCCTGCTAACGCAATCACGCCTGCCACGACTCCCGATAATCCGTTCAGCGAAATAAACCGGGAGGATTGCTCCATCATTTTGCGGATATGTTGTAAGTCGTCTTTTAACTCCTGACTCATAAAAGCACTTTGAGATACAAAGTAAGTAATCTGTCTCCGATCTGCCAAAAATAAAATCGAAAAAGTCGCTTTTCAGCGACTTGAACCTGCTACTCCTTTTCCTTTTATCTGCGTCCGCTTCTTACAAAATCCCTGTCTCTTCCACGGTTATGATTGTTGCGGCTGTTGTTCCATTCTTTATGCCGCGGATGGTACCGGCTTTCATAATATTTATACTCGCGGCTGTCACGTATCAGCGCCTGGTTGTGAGCATTGCGGTATCTGCTGTAATTACGTATATCGCTTCTGTTATTACGGTAAGGCTCATCATTCCTGTTCACCACAACTTTGTAAGTGGTATAGAGATTGACCCGTCCATAAGACGCTGGCAACGATCTTCCGTAAGCCCATCCCCGTCTGTTAGGGTATATGAACTGCTCACGAGCTACATCGTAATACACATTATACTCGGGCAGGTAATAATAGCGAACGTAATCGTATCCCACCGGCCCCCAGGCAGGCTGGCTACCGATATTTATGTTAATCCGAACCTGCGCATGGGCAGTTGGTGCTAAATTAAAGCCGGCAATGAGTAACGCAGCAAAAATGACTTTTTTCATGATCTTTAATTTTATCGTCTTTCCTTTTGAGGGGGAGGACGGGTTTACAATTTTTGTAAAGCGCTTTGATTAGTAGACGCTGTATTAAATATAAAAGATAGGGGCAGTTTTTACTTTATCAAATTATTAGCAAATCGCTCAAGAATACTGCTGCGGTACCCCTATAAAAAATCTTCTATAGTATTTATTCCCTTCGCACTTCTTCAGATACGATTGCCTGCCCCGCAACTTACCGGCCCATCAACTTTCAACCCATCAACTTTTCAACCAGTCAACCAATCAACCAGTCAACTTACCAACTTATCAGCTAAATTTGCTGCTATGGCAAAAGCAAAGAACAGTAAACCGGTTATCCTGATCACGAATGATGATGGTATTACATCTCCGGGTATCAGGGCCCTGTATGAAGCAGTTAAGGACCTTGGGCAGATCGTTATTGTGGCGCCCGACAAACCTCAATCGGGTATGGGGCATGCTATCACGATCGGCCATCCGCTTCGTTTGCAACCCTCAGATCTGTTCCCGGGTATTGATGCCTATTCCTGCTCGGGTACACCAGTAGATTGCGTGAAGCTGGCAGTCGACAAAGTGCTGCATCGCAAGCCGGATCTTTGCCTGAGTGGTATCAACCATGGCCCTAACCATAGTATCAACGTCATTTATTCGGGCACCATGTCTGCGGCGATGGAAGCGGCTATTGAAAACATTCCGGCGGTAGGTTTTTCCCTGATGGACCACAGCATTCATGCAGACTTTTCTGCAGCGCAGCACTATGCGCGGGTGATTACCGAAAAGATGCTGAAGGAGAAACCCGCCAGGCATATTCTGCTGAATGTAAACATCCCCAATTTCCCGTTGTCCGAAATAAAAGGATATAAGATCTGCAAGCAGGCTTATGCCAAATACCAGGAAAAATTTCTGGAGCGCAAGGATCCCAGCGGTAAAAAGTACTACTGGCTCACAGGGGAGTTTGTGAACTTTGATAATGGCAGAGACAGCGATGTATGGGCTTTAGCCAACAACTATGTAAGCGTCGTTCCGGTGCAGTTTGATTTAACGAACTATGATCTTAAAACGAAACTGGAAAAACACTGGAAGGACAAGCCTGACCGGTCGGTGAAAGCCCCGGTTAAGAAGATCGTAAAAAGGTCGATGCGCAAATCGGAATAGCGTCCCTAAATATCACATAAAAACGACAACGCTCTTGAGTCAACAAAAGAAATACTACATCATTGCAGGAGAAGCTTCAGGCGACCTGCACGGAGGTAATCTTATACATGCGATTAAACAGCAGGATACTACTGCTGACATCCGTTGCTGGGGTGGTGACAAAATGCAGGAAGCAGGCGGTGTTTTGGTAAAGCATTACCGGGACCTGGCATTTATGGGATTTATAGAAGTGGTAAAGAACCTGGGCACCATTCTACAAAACCTGAAATTCTGTAAGCAGGACATCCAGGCATTTAAACCCGATGTATTGGTATTGATCGATTACCCGGGATTTAATTTACGGATCGCTAAATGGGCCCGGGAACGGGGAATAAAGGTGGTATACTATATCTCTCCGCAAGTATGGGCCTGGAAAGAGAACCGGGTAAAAATGATGAAGCAATGTATTGATGAGATGATTGTGATTCTACCTTTTGAGGAAGCTTATTTTGAGGACAAATGGAACTGGAAGGTAAGCTATGTAGGGCATCCGCTGATAGAAGAAATTGCCAGAAAGCGTGCGCTCGGATCTGACCTAGTCATAAAAGATGCAACCGGTAATGAGAACACTAAACCTGTTATCGCGTTGCTACCGGGTAGCCGGAAGCAGGAAATAGAAAAAAAGCTACCGGTAATGCTCGAGGTTAGTAGAGCCTTTCCCGGTTACCAATTCGTTGTAGCCCAGGCACCATCTCTCGACAGTGAATTTTATCACACCTTCACGCGTCAGTATCCTAATGTAAGTATCGTGAATAACCGCACTTATGACCTGCTGATGCAATCCCGGGCGGCGCTGGTTACTTCGGGTACGGCTACCCTTGAAACTGCCTTATTTGGCGTACCGGAGGTAGTATGTTATAAAGGATCGGAGATCAGCTACCAGATAGCGAAGCGTGTGATCAGCATTAAATATATTTCCCTGGTTAACCTGATTATGGATCAGGAAGTAGTGAAGGAATTAATACAAAAGGAAATGAATGTTGCGAACCTGACGGCAGAGCTTAATAAATTACTGAACGATACAAACAGGCAGCAACAGATACAGGATAGTTACACAAAACTTCATAAAATTCTCGGTGCGGGCGGCCATGCCTCAGCTAAAGCCGCAGCTATCATAATCGCATCAGCTTCTTAGTAACTTAATGGCTAATATGATCATGCAAATGATGAACAGGAATATGCTGAGGCGGTTAATATTGTGCATATAGCCCACCCAACTACTCTTCGGCCTGTTGGGATCTTTCTTTTTAAGAAAAAGATATTCCGCCAACTGTTTAAATACACCCATCGAAATTTATTTAATGATGCCGTTAATATTCGGGATCATAGCCGTTATAACGTTTTTGAAACAAGCCCACATTAACACCGGCGCGTAATACCGGTACGATCCTCACCCTTTCCGCTCCTGTATTAGGATCAACGGAAAGATCTACGTAAGGACTATTCCTGTTTTTTAAGACGTCCGCCAGAATGGTGAGGTAAAAGAAAGTGGTTCCTCCTTTAGCCCGTCCGGTAGAAAGCCCTCCACCCAGCAGCAGCGAAGTAGCGCTGGCGTTATATTTTTGCGAAATTCTACCCGAACCAGATGCTGTATAATTCACATTGGTAAAATTGTGCTCTAATTGCGCCTGTGCAAATAAAAAGGGGATTGGATATGCCCTTGCGAAAACACCAGGCCCATATACATGCTGTCTTAATTTGTCATTATAATTATAAACATCTCTTGACCCGGTATATACGTAATTCACCACAACGCCCGCATCCATATAGTCGTTTAGTTTGTATCCTAAAACCGGGCTGGCTCCAAGCAAAGAGCCTCCTGAATAGAATGATGCCGTTACACCACCCCCTGTAAAAAGGTTTTCTTTTTTAAACCCCTTTTCTGCTACCGGTTCAGGATCCTCGTTTGCGTTTCTCACTTTCACTTCTTCATCCTGCGCGACCGCCGTAACATTGAGCGCCAGCATTAACATCGTCGTTATACCCGCTATACAAAAAATTTTCTTCATCTGTATCTGTTTAGTTTACCGGCCTCAAAAATAGTATATATTTTTGAGGGCTGTACACAGCGGTTAAGCAGGCCGGCAATTTAACATCTTAATCAAATATTTTACCCGCATTCAGGATGTTGCCGGGATCGAACACTTTTTTAATATCCCGCATAATCTGGATCTGGCGTTCTTCAAAAACAATATCCATAAATCCTTTTTGTATCAGTCCAATGCCATGTTCCCCGCTAATGGTTCCGCCCAGCTCTTTTACTAAACCGAACAGCTCCCGTACAATAATATCCATTTCAGGATTTTGATAGCTATCAGGTATCCCCTCCTTTTTGATACGGATGTGCAGGTTGCCGTCGCCCGCATGCCCGTAAGCTACCGCATCAAAGTTGTGTTGTTGGCCCAGAGCTTTCAGCCCTTTGATCAGCTTAGGCAGTTCAGCCCTTGGAACGACTGCATCTTCTTCAATGGTGTAGCCGGCCATTTTCACATACTCAGCCACCTTACGGCGCAATTTCCATAACTCCTCTTTTTGCTGCGCGTCTTCTGCAAATAAAAGTTCTCCCGCTTCATAGCTTTCCAGTACGGCCGCTATTTGCTCCATCTCCTTTAAAAGCACTTCCGTATCATTACCGTCTACCTCTATCAGTAAATGAGCTTCTGTATGGTCGTTAACCGGCATTGTATGATTGTCTACCATACTGCTTACCACCTTCAGCGCATTGATCTCCATAAGCTCCAACGCACTGGGAGTATACCCTGCCCTGAAAATAGCACTCACTGCTTCACAGGCTTTTTCTAAATTGGCAAAAGGGGCCAGCATCAGTACATCGTATTTGGGCAAAGGGATCAGCCGTAATACAATTTTGGTAACGATGCCCAAAGTGCCTTCGCTGCCTACTATCAGTTGTGTAATATTATAACCCGTGGCATTCTTCAAAACATTGGCGCCGGTCCATATAATTTCACCGGTGGGTAATACAACCTCCAGATTTAAAACATAATCCTTCACTACGCCGTATTTTACGGCCCTGGGGCCTCCACTATTTTCTGAAATATTGCCTCCTATAAAACAAGAGCCCTTACTGGCCGGATCGGGGGGATAAAACAAACCTTTTTCTGCAACCGCCCGCTGTAATACTTCGGTAATCACACCAGGCTCGGTAGTTACCTGCAGGTTCCGCTCGTCAATATTCAGAATTTTGTTCAAGCGTTCGGTAGCAATTACTACTCCTCCCAAATGCGGGAGCGCGCCACCCGTTAAACCTGTACCGGCGCCTCTTGGTGTAACCGGGATCCGGTGTTCATTGCATATTTGAAGGATAGCGCTGATCTCGGCCGCAGTGGCAGGTTTCAGTACTACCTGCGGTTTGAAGCGCAGCGTTTCGGTCTCGTCACGGCTATAAGACCGCAACGATTCGTCATCGCCAAAAAAATGTTCGTTTCCTACTATTGATTTGAACGATTCTGCAAGATCTGCTGTTATTCTGTTTAACAAATGCGCCATCCCTGTAAATATAGGGCATTTTGAAAGTACGGGAGGAACGGTTTTCCTGCATCAAAACATAAGGTAGCGGGCAGGATAGTCGATAAATTCAACATACTTATCTTTGAAAGATTCAAAACAAAAAAAATGGCCGGAATACTGGATCATATTGGCAATACGCCTTTAGTAGAGCTTACTAAAATAGCCGTCAATAAAAATGTACAAATATATGCCAAGCTGGAAGGGAATAACCCCGGCGGCAGTGTGAAAGACAGAGCTGCCTATGGCATGATCAAGGGTGCTTTAGACCGTGGAGAAATTCAACCCGGAACTCAATTAATTGAAGCAACAAGTGGCAATACAGGCATTGCACTGGCAATGATCGCGAACCTTTTTGGAATAGATATTGAGCTGGTAATGCCCGAAAGCGCTACACGGGAGCGGGTATTGACGATGCAGGCTTTTGGCGCCAAAGTAACACTTACCTCTAAAGAGAGGGGAATGGAGGGGTCTATCGACTATGCAAACGACAAATTAAAATCGGGCGGTTACCTGATGCTTAACCAGTTTGGCAATCCGGACAACCCGGGTATGCACTATAAGACCACAGGGCCTGAAATATGGAGAGATACCGAAGGCCAGATCACGCATTTTGTATCATCGATGGGAACCACCGGCACCATTATGGGCGTATCCAGATATTTAAAAGAAGTAAACCCCAATATACAGATTGTAGGTTGCCAGCCTACCGATAATTCGAGCATTCCCGGCATCCGCAAATGGCCGGAAGCCTACCTGCCGAAAATCTTTGATAGAAGCCGCATTGACAGGGTGATAGAGCTGGATGAGTCTGAAGCCCGCAACATGGCCAAAAGGCTTGCCCGGGAAGAAGCGGTATTTGCCGGTATGAGCAGCGGAGGAGCCGTACATGCAGCCATCGAACTTTCCAAAGAGCTGGAATCGGGTATTATAGTTTGTATCATTTGCGACAGAGGAGATCGATATTTGTCTTCTGATTTGTTCGACTAGCTGTTAGTCTATCATAAAAGTAATTGCAGATGCGGTGCCTTGCCTGCCCGCATTTTTTATAACTATACCCGATAAAAACATGCCGGTTCAGCAGAAGAATTTATCTTCACAGCTTACTAAAGATATATAAATGAAAAGGTTCCTCACCATTTGCCTGCTGCTGGCATGCTGCACTGCTTTTTCTCAAAATCCCGCCACCCTTTATCTCCAATCCAGCGAAGTACATGACATTATGGTTCGCTATAACGCCGATAAAGGAAGCACCCTGCGTTTTTATGGCAGTAGCGACGGATGGCGAAGTGAAACCGGCTTTAATACACCCGAACGAAGAGAGCGCCTGTTGCAACTGATCGGAAATTACCTTTCAGAACTGGAGCAGGTGCGTTTTGAAACCATGAATATTAATGGGAAAGTAGATTATATACTATTTAAAAATCAGTTAGAAGACCAGCACTACCAATTAAAAAAAGAAGAAAAAACATACAGCGAGATAGCGGGGCTATTACCATTCTCTGACAGGATCCTCCAAATGTATACGCCCCGCAGACGCGGCATTTCGGTAAAAGGAGAAGAAGTTGCCCGGCAAATGAATAACATGATCGGGGAAATAAAAACCCTCATTAAAAAGCTGGAAGCGGCTCCTGCACTTGAAAAAGACCAGGCCTTAACTGCGTCCGGATCAGCAAAAACATTACAAGCCCTTCTACAAAATTACTTCAATTTTTATAATGGCTACGATCCCCTGTTTAGCTGGTGGGTACCTAAAACTTATAACACATTGGATAGCGTTTTAGGTGTATACGCCGCCGCCCTGTCTGAAAAAATCATTACCAATAGCCTTCAAAAAGATGACGGCAGCGGCATTATCGGTAACCCCATTGGCCGCCAGGAGCTGATACGCCAGTTGAAGCTGGAGTTCATTCCTTATACACCGGAGGAGCTGGTTGATATGGCTAATAAAGAGTTTGCCTGGTGCGATGCTGAACTGCTGAAAGCAACTAAGGAAATGGGATTCGGAAGCAATTGGAAAGCGGCACAAGACAAAGTGAAAAATAGCTATGTTCCCGTGGGACAACAACCGGAGGCTATGCTGGAATTGTATAACCAGTCGGTGGATTTTTTAAAAAAACACGACCTGGTAACGATTCCTTCTATTGCTGAAGAAACATGGCGCATGACGATGATGTCGCCCCGCCAGCAACTGGTAAGCCCTTTCTTCCTGGGTGGGGAAACATTGATGATCTCCTATCCTACCGATGAAATGACTTATGACGATAAACTCATGAGCATGCGGGGTAATAATCCCCATTTCTCCCGGGCAACGGTGCATCACGAATTAATAGCCGGCCACCACCTGCAGGGATTTATGAATAACCGTTACAAAACCTATCGCAACTTCGGCACTCCGTTCTGGCATGAGGGCAATGCGTTGTACTGGGAATTTATTCTATGGGATCTTAATTTTCCCCGGGGGCCTGAAGACCGCATGGGTATGTTGTTCTGGCGTATGCACCGCTGCGCCCGGATCCTGTTTTCTCTGAACTATCATTTAAACAAATGGACGCCGCAACAATGTATCGATTTTTTGGTGGACCGGGTAGGCCACGAAAGGGCGAATGCAGAAGGCGAAGTACGCAGGTCTTTTACCGGGGGGTATGGCCCGCTTTACCAGGTTGCGTATATGATTGGAGGATTGCAGTTTTATGCTTTGAAAAAGGAGCTGGTGGATACAAAAAAGATGACGTATAAACAATATCATGATGCTATTTTGAGGGAAAACAGTATGCCACTTGAACTGCTCAGGGCCATCTTAATTAACCAGGACCTGAAAAAAGATTTTAAAACCAACTGGAGATTTTATAACTAAAACATTATTAATTTATCATTTCACATGAGTGTTTCTTCTACTAAAATAAGATCTTATCAAATTTTCAAAACAAAAGCCAGGCTTCAAAAACCTATTGCCGATGCTACGCATACGTTGCATGAAATATCGTTTTTAGTATTAAGGCTGCAATTACATAACGGAACTATTGGTGAAAGTTATTTACTGTCTTTTCAATACTCTCCCAATGCGATACTGGGCGCATTAAAGGATGCATTGCCTCATATTGTGGGATTGGAAGCATTTGAAACCGGCAAGGCCGAAGCCTTACTCTATCATGAGTCTGAATATTTTGGGGCCGATGGCCTAAATAAATGGGCCGTGGCTGCGATTAATATTGCTATGTGGGATGCCTGGGCCCGATCACTCGAACAGCCTGTATGGAAACTATGGGGTACACATAAAGACAGGTGCGCTATTTATGGCAGCGGTGGCTGGTTGTCGTATACTACAGATGAACTGATAGAAGAAGTCACCAACTATAAAGCGCGTGGCTTTAAAGCCGTAAAAATAAAAGTAGGTTCTTCTGACTGGAAAACAGATGCTGAGCGCCTGCAACTGGTGAGAGAAGCTGTAGGAGATGATTTGAATATTATGATGGATGCCAACCAGGGCATGGCCTTACCGGAAGCTATACAGCTGGCGAACAAGGCAAGGGAACTGAATATTTACTGGTTTGAAGAGCCCCTGCATCATCAGAACTTTGAAGGATACAAAACGCTGAAGCAGCAAACGGGCATATCACTGGCAATGGGAGAACGTGAGTATAGCGTGCAGCCCTTAAAAGAACTGATTGCACGAAATGCGTTAGATATCTGGCAGCCCGATATCCTAAGGATCGGTGGTGTAGAGGCCTGGCGGGCCAGTGCTGCATTAGCACATGCCCATCACCTGCCGGTACTGCCTCATTATTACAAAGATTATGATGTTCCGTTGGTATGCAGTATAGCTAATGGCGTGGGTGTGGAAAGCTTCGACTGGATCGACCCTTTAATCGATAATCCAATGGTGGTAAAAGATGGTTTTGCCTACCCGCACAACCAACCCGGCTGGGGTTTCCGGTTTTTGGATGAGCATTTGCAGGAAATAAAATGATGACTGCACGCCGTCATTAAGATATTGATTATACAATATGCCCGAAACCCATCTATATTTTATTGCAATTGTCCCTGGCAGCAACTTAAGGGGCCAGGTTCGCGCGTTAAAACGCGATATAGCCGCACGCTTTCAAAGCACCAGGGCACTGAAGGTAGTACCACATATCACTCTAAAAGCGCCTTTTCAGTGGCCGGCTATATCGCATGACCTGCTGATAAAGTGGTTCCAAAATGTAAAATTGTCGGGGCCTGGTTTTACGGTGGCATTAAATGGCTTCGGAGCGTTCAATAATAAAAATCATCCCGTTATTTTCATAAAACCGGCCGCAAATCTTTCGCTGGTATTACTGCAACAGGAGCTCATATATAGCTTCAGGGGCATCGCACCTCATCTTATTCAACCGGTAGATACAAAATTCACCCCCCATATGACCATCGCCTATCGCGATCTTACAACAGAGAACTTTGAAAAGGCATGGAATGAATATAGCCGTAAAGAATTTAACGAACAGTTTGCGGTTCATGCAGTTCACCTGCTTCAACATAATGGCGCCCAATGGAACATTATTACGTCCAACACCCTGGCACATCTATAGCCTTTGTTTCTTTTTTTTTGCAACCAGCCCATAAGAATGATCAATCCATTCTTTTAATAGTTTAAACGGCACCGACCCATCCGCTGTAACGGTGTTCCAATGCTTCTTATTCATATGATAACCGGGCTGTACACAGGTATAAGTTTCCCTCAGCTCCTGGGCCAGATCCGGATCGCATTTTACATTGAAGGAAAGCGGTTCACTATCCATCCCCATCAGCAGGAATATTTTTCCGTTCACCTTATACACTAAAGTATCCGGCCCAAAAGGCAGGTCTTCTTCAACATCTGCTTTACCCAAACAGTAATTTCTGATACTTTCTATATTCATCAAAAAAATTAAATACAGTTATATGCGGCCGTCTCTAAGTAAATCTGTTCCGCAAAAATACTATTTGCTGACAACTTATATTGTTCCACCAGCTTTCATTGTAACAGAAGTCCAAAAGCCGGCACCGCCTAACGGTATTTGCCGGCTATTCGCGCCGCAACAAAACAGCGCCTGTTGCTATCATTAAAAGAGTTTCTCAAAGACAAATAAAGTCTTAACTTACACCCTCAAAATTATTGAATAATGATTGTGGCAATGCCCGGCTTTTTGTCGAAACACCTGTTTAGCGCCCTGTTCTTTTGCTTTTTACTTACGATATCCTATGCCGCTTTAGGCGCTATCAGGCTACCCAATATTATTGGCAGCAATATGGTGCTCCAACAGAAAACCGAAACTGCCATTTGGGGATGGGCTGCTCCTTCGGAGAAGATTTATATTACCACATCCTGGAATAACCGTAAAGATTCGGTAATGGCCGATGGCAATGCCAAATGGAACATCAGTTTGCAAACACCCGGGGCCGGGGGCCCTCACACCATCACACTGAAAGGCGAGAATACCATCGTGCTCGAAAATATTATGATAGGAGAAGTATGGGTATGTTCGGGCCAATCGAATATGGAATGGAGCAGCCTGCAAAACCTGCAGCAGATCATCGACGAAATGCCCCATAGTCAGAATAGCAATATCAGATTATTTCATGTTGTAAAAACAACAGCCCCCTATCCACAGGATCAGGTTGAAGGTAGCTGGAAGATTTCGGGTGCCGATGCTTTAAAAGGTTTCAGTGCCATTGCCTATTTCTTTGCAAAGGAGCTGCAGCAGCAACTGAATGTACCGGTTGCGGTAATTAACACCAGCTGGGGCGGTACGCCGGCTGAAACCTGGACTCCAGCGGAAAAAGTAAATAATAACCAGTTATTGGCGAAATCAGCTGCTATGCAAAAAGCAGTACCCTGGTGGCCTGTAACACCGGGTTATGCTTATAATGCTATGATCAGCCCCCTGACCCGTGTGGCTATTGCGGGCACAATATGGTACCAGGGAGAAGGCAATACGGTAATGCCATTTACTTATGGGCAATTATTTTCAGAAATGATCCGGGGCTGGAGGGCCGCATGGAAAAAAGACTTTCCCTTCTATTATGTACAAATTGCTCCCTTTAATTACGGCAATCATAATGTTGGTAACCTGATACGCGAACAACAGGCGCAGGTACTGCGCCTGCCCAAAACAGGAATGGTGGTAGTTACCGACCTGGTGGACAATGTAAAAGACATTCATCCCAAAAATAAAAGAGAGGTAGCTTTAAGACTGGCTAAATATGCATTGGCGGATACCTATGGGAAAAACATAACAAGCTATAAAAGCCCGATGCTGAACCGGATGAACATAGCGGGTAATACAGCTCAACTATACTTTGATAACGCACCTGATGGCTTTAAACTGAGCGAAGGCAAAACTCCCACTGAATTTTATATAGCCGGCGCCGACAAAAAATTCGTTCCCGCTACTGTAAAAATAGAAAAGGACCGTTTGGTTGCCAGTAGCCCACAGGTAAAAACACCTGTTGCAGTGCGCTTTTCATTCAGTAACGGCGGCATGTCGAATATTTTCAGCAGAGAAGGATTGCCCGTGGCTCCCTTCCGAACAGATGACTGGGCGGTGGATACGACCCAGGTAAAGTAACTTGTATGCCGGATATAATGCTGTTGTTATGTCTCCACAAATCATCATTGTACTTATTTTAACTTTCCTGATCAATTTAATTACCACACTTTCCTATTCAGTCAGGATTGTAGGCATTCGCACAGGCAAAATAGCAATATCCTTTGCGCTATTCAATATCCTTGTTTTAATATCAAGAACGGCCAATGGCTTTCAGGCGCCCCTGCTGGCAAAAACGGTGGAGAACGACATCAAAGCCGGCTTCAGCGGTCATGCGGACCTATTCAGGTGGATCATCTTCTCCTGCTCGCTGGCAACAATAGCAGGAGGTTTGCTTATTCCTACTTTTCAACGGGTATTATCCAAGGCTGTTGTTAGCTTTAGCATTCATAAATCGATGTACCGGCTGGTTTTACATGGCTTTTCTAAAGCAGGCATTTTGCACTTCCTGAACAATGTAGCTATTCCTGCAAAAGAGCATATTACAGCGCTCCATTTTAAAGAGAAATTTCCATGGAAGGTATTTTTGCTGAATATTATCGCCGTCGCTATTCTTACTGCAGGAGTATTGTCGGCTGTTTATGCATCTTATGTTGATCCGGACTACAGGACAACCGCCGGTCAACTATCTGCTTTTATTAATGGCTTCGCCACTATATTAATGTTTGTGTTTATCGATCCTCAGTTATCAGTGATGACAGACGAGGTAACTACCGGTAAATGTACGGAGTCCACTTTCAGGAGATACATTGTATACATGACGATTGCCCGGTTATTGGGTACATTCCTGGCACAATTACTTTTTATACCCGGCGCTGAATTTCTGGCGTATTTAGCTACCATTATTTAATACGCTTATACCCCATCTACATCGGGTATTACCACCACCGATTTATACCGGGGCTCCTGGTGCAATACAGCGATCTGGTACAGAATGTCTTTTTTACATTGCGCCAATACCTGTGCCTGACGGGGCAACTTCAATAATATTTCCATTAAATATTGATTTCTCAGCCGGTTAATAACCGGTTCTGCAGGGCCGGTTATATGGTCCTTATACCGGTTAGACAAGGCATCGGTAAAAATCCGGGCGGCGTCCTGCACTACTTCCCTGATCTTGTTCTTAAAAGTTAGTTTAATGAGCCTGGAGAAAGGAGGATAAAAAAATTGTTCGCGTTTGGCTATCTCATCTTTATAGAGTGCATCATAGTCGTGTTGCTGAACCTGCATCAAAACCGGGTGTTTAGGCTGTGAGGTTTGTACCAGTACTTTTCCTTCACCGTGTTTTCTTCCGGCGCGGCCGCTCACCTGCTCCATCAGTTGATATGCTCTTTCGTTTACCCTGAAATCGGCAAATGATAAAATACCATCAGCATCTAAAATGCCCACCAGGTCTACGTTTTCAAAATCCAGCCCTTTAACAACCATTTGCGTTCCCACCAGTATGTCGATATTCAGTTGCTCAAAACTCCGTATCAACTGATCGTGCGCGTTTTTTCCTCTTACCGAATCCATGTCCATACGCGCTGTTTTAGCCAGTGGAAAAAGCTCCTGCAGCAGTTCTTCGATACGTTCGGTACCAAATTGCTTCTGCACAAAATCGTGACTGCCGCATGCGGCGCAGGTCTGCATGGGTGCGTAGCTGGTTCCACAGTAGTGACAGACCAGTTTATTATAAAACTTATGAAAGGTCAGCGACACATCACAGTGCTTACACTGGGGTATCCAGCCGCATACATTACATCGCTGATAAGGAGTATATCCCCTCCGGTTCTGGAATAATATGACCTGCTTTGCAGCATCCATTGAAGCCTGTATGGCATTGCATAATGGCTCGCTTAAAATCCCTGCATTGGGATCTTTGGATTTTAACCGGCGCGTATCGATCATTTCCAATACCGGCATCGCCACGTTACCATAGCGCTGCATTAACTTTACCAAACCGTATTTCTGTTTGGAGGCATTATAATAAGTTTCCAAAGAGGGTGTGGCGCTTCCCAGCAGCACTTTACAATCTTCATATAGGGAAGACATATAAATAGCCGTATCTCTGGCATGATAACGGGGCGCAGGCTCCATCTGTTTGTAAGAAGTATCATGCTCTTCATCACAAATGACCAGGCCAAGATTGCCAAAGGGCAGGAACAGTGCTGAGCGGGCGCCTAACACAATTTTCAGTTCCCCGTCTTTTACTTTATTCCATATCTCTATCCTTTCATTTTGAGAAAATTTAGAATGATACACTCCGATATGGCCTCCAAAATGCTTTTGTAAACGCCTGATAGTTTGGGAAGTAAGTGCGATCTCGGGTAACATATACAGCACCTGTTTACCCGACCTTATATGATCTTCTATTAAACGGATATATATTTCGGTTTTACCGCTGGATGTTACTCCATGTAACAAGCAAATAGGCTTCTCCGTTAGCGAAGTTTTAATTGCTTCATAAGCAGTTGCCTGCGCTTCAGATAAATTAAAATTAATCTCAATATTCTTTACCCCTCTCCTTATCCGGTCTACCACCCTCCTTTCCGCCACCAATATTCCCTTCTCTATCAATCCTTTTAGTTGAGCATCCGTTGCCCCTGATTTTTTAAGTAACGCCGACCTGGTAATTTCACCTTCTGTTTTTTGAAAATGCAGGTAAGCCAGGAGTAACTCCATTTGCTTCTCAGCCCGTTGCAATCTTTTATCTTCATTAAGCAAAAGTTCCAATGCGGCTTCTGAATTATATTCAGGACTCAACAGGATATAATCCTCTTTTTTAGGAGTATAGGTTTCTTTCAGCGCTTCCCATACATAACAGATCCTTTTTTGTATCAAACGGTTGATCACGGGATATACCTGCCCGCCTGGGCGGGCATGAGATGAGTCAAGTATCAACTGTACTTCCGGCAGTTTAAGTTCTTTCCTGATCAAAAGCGCTTCGGCTACCAGGTATGCAGCATTATCCAATTCGGTAAAATCTTCACCCGCTTCTTCATTAAAAACCAGGACTGATTCGCTGCTTAACTTAAAATGCGCCGGCAATGCGGCCGCCATTACCTCACCCTGTGTACACATATAATAGGTCGACATCCACTCCCACAACTGCAATTGTTGAGGGTATACCACCGGCTGAACATCCAGGACATTTAAGACCTCTTTGGCTTCAAAAAATTCCGGAGCTTCATGGTGCAATTGTTTAACCACCCCCGCATAGCGTTTGTTTTTGCCCAGGTTCACTTCTACCCTGCACCCCACCTTCGTATGCGAAAGCATGTGTTGCGGTACCAGCCAGGTATAATTAATAGGTAGTGCTAACGGAATGATAATCTCCGCAAAAACTTTTCTTGTATTAGTTTGATCGTATAATTCCAACTCCTGCATGTATCCTCATTAAAATTACGATGTATATATCCATTCTGCACGATGCCTGACCAGTCCCTGTTCCATACTCGCAAAAACAATTTGTTTCAGTAATTGATGGTCTGTACCCGGCTCAATCTTTTGTAAGTATACCGCCCTGCTCCTTCCCGGCGTTAGCGAAAAAACTGTGCTGTAATGCATCCGCCTGTAAGTATCTAAAAACAAAACCGGCTGAATGGGTGTTTGGGTTTCCACGGCCAGTTTAAAAGCTCCATTATAAAATTCTTTCAGCGGTGCAGTACTTTCATTAAATGTACCTTCTGGAAATACAAATATGGAGATCCCTTTGTTTAAAACTGACTTAAGTGTTTTCAAACTTGCAGCCCTGTGGGCAGCATCACTGCGGTCTACCGTAACAATTGCATTTTTATAAATGAAGCCGAATACCGGTACTCTGGTCATCTCTATTTTACCCAATGGTCGCAACGGCTTTCTAAAAACCTTTACCAGCATGGGTATATCCAGGTAGGAAATGTGATTCGCTACGATAATGCTTTTTTCATGGGCGTCGAACGGTGTTTCATAGATAGGTTTTACACGGATGAAGGTTAGGGCGAACCAGCAATCGGCCCAGAAGACACAAAGCCGGTATATCATATTTCCTCCTTTGATACGCCCGAAGAAACTGGCAATAATCACGAAAGGAAATATCAACAACATGAAGGCCACAAAAATGATGGCGGCATAAATGCTGAAAAGAAAACGAAGTGCTGTCATATACCATAGCAAATGTAATGATTAGTTGGTTGGTTGATTGATTCGTTAACTGGTTGGTATGTTGACTGAATGACAAGGATACACGAACCAATTCGTTTTGAGTGGTGCCCGAATCAAAAAGCGGTTAGCCGAAGACCATCAGACCCCAAACATCTAAAAACAGGCAGGCCCTTGCCCATTCTGTCCTTCCTGAAAGGGATTGGGGACGACCCACCTTTCAACTTTTCAACGTACCTTTGCAGTCTTATGCAGGGCGCAAGATCAGTAGCTTTTCACACATTGGGATGTAAATTAAATTACTCTGAAACCTCCTCCATTTCACGAATGATGGAAAATGAGGGGTTTGTGAAAAAAGAGTTTACTGAAGAAGCGGATGTATATGTGATCAACACCTGCTCCGTTACAGAAAATGCGGATAAAGAATGCCGCCAGCTGGTGCGTCGTATACAGCGAAAAGCACCCGAAAGCATTGTAGTGATCACCGGCTGCTATGCCCAGTTAAAACCTAAGGAAATTGCTGAAATTCCGGGGGTTGACCTGGTACTGGGAGCTGCCGAAAAATTCAATATTACCAAACATATTAAAGAAATTACCAAAGGCAATTCTGCTAAAATATGCAGTTGTGATATCGAAGACGTTTCGGGTTTCAATTCGTCTTTTTCAATAAACGATCGTACCCGCACTTTTTTAAAGGTACAGGATGGTTGCGATTACAATTGCTCTTTTTGTACCATTCCGATGGCGCGTGGCAAAAGCCGGAGCGATAGTATTGCCAATGTGGTCAAAAGTGCGCAGAGCCTGGCGGAAAGTGGTGCGAAAGAAATTGTACTTACGGGTATTAACCTGGGTGATTTTGGGAAAGGACCCGATGGCAATGAGCCTATATCTTTTCAAAACCGGGAAGAGAACTTTTACAAACTGATTCAGGAGCTGGACCAGATAGACGGTATAGAACGCTACCGTATTTCATCTATCGAGCCTAACCTGCTTACCAATGAAATCGTGGAATTTGTTGCCAATAGTAAGAAGTTCATGCCTCATTTCCACATTCCTTTACAAAGCGGGAGCAATACTATTTTGGGAATGATGCGTCGCCGGTACAAGAGAGAGCTATATGCCGAGCGCGTAGGCCTGATCAAAGCGCTGATGCCCCATGCAGCCATAGGAGTTGACGTTATTGTAGGATTTCCGGGTGAAACGGAAGCAGCCTTCAAAGAAACCTACGATTTTCTTCATGCATTGGATATTTCCTACCTGCACGTTTTTACTTACTCTGAGCGTGATAACACACACGCGCTTACCCTAAGCCCTGTTGTTGATATGCATGTACGACATGAAAGAAACAAATCGCTGCGTAATCTTTCTTACATGAAAATGCAATATTTCGAAGCCAGCCATGCAGGCCAGACGCGAAAAGTGTTATTCGAAAGTAACAATAAGAATGCCCGCCTGAACGGCGCAGTGGGGCAGGGCATGATGGAGGGATATACAGACAATTATATCCGTGTCAGCATACCTCACAAAGCCGACTGGGAAAATAGTATTGTAGAGTGGCGCTTATAACCGGGTGCTACTTACCCTTGGTTACTTTGTATTGCTGGTTCAAGCCCCGTATCACTTCACTGGTGATATCATAAGCCGTATCACTATAATAGAAAAAAGGTTCGTGAGAAAATATAAAGGAATACGTACCGTCTGCATTAAATTTCTTAAGGTAATCCTGGATATCTTTAATAACGCTCATATTTTTAGAAGCCAGCCAGCTTTGGTAGCCGTCCATTAGTGATTGCCTTTTTTCCAGTATCTGCCGTTGGGTAGTTTCAATATCTTCCCTGGCTGCAATGGCCTGTTCCTCCGTCATGGACGCGCCTCTTTGCTGATAGCCTTCAAACTTATTTCTGTAAGCTTTATCCATTTTATTCAATTCCGCATTCAAACTTTCCTGTCTTCTTTCCACTTCTTTAGAGACCGCCTTCGCTAATTCATATTTGCTCTGTATAGAATCCATGTTCATGTAAGCGAACAGCAGTTTCTTGCTTCCCAGGCTATCTTTCGATTTCAGAACACCACCGGCAGTCACTACTTTTTCCGAACCGCTTGTAAACTGCTTATATAATAAGAATGATACAGCAATAACCAATAAAGCATTTACAATCAATAAGGTTTGTTTCATCCGAATATTTTATTTTTTATGGGTGGGGCGCTCACTTGTCAACGCGGGCAGCGAACACCTACTTCTATTCTCCCTCTGTAAAACTTTTTTACATGGCGTTGTAGATCACACCCAAATTTTAACCTGCAATATAATCATCAATTAAAGAAAAAATACAGATACAAACCTTTCTTAGGAAAGGCTTAACGAGAATTTCAAAATTTGAGATCGAAAAGTTAAGAGTTAACATGCGAACTACCAAGTTTCTTCAAAAAAAAGAGCAACCCTGGTATGATCCAGAATTGCTCTTGCAAATTTTTATTTTAGGGATTACTCTTCCTCGTCGAATGCCATTGCTTCGCGGGTTGTTTGCAACAATTCGTATTCTTCTTTGCTTCCTACGATCATGTTCTCAAACTCGCGTAGTCCGGTACCGGCAGGAATGTGGTGACCCGTAATTACGTTCTCTTTCAAGCCCAGCATTTCATCGGCTTTACCGTGTATCGCTGCTGAAGACAACACTTTGGTTGTTTCCTGGAACGACGCTGCAGATATCCAGCTTTGTACACCCAGAGAAGCTTTGGTAATACCCAGTAATGTAGGCGCTGAAGTGGCGGGTTGTGCATCCCTGAACTCAACAGGCTTTTTATCATTACGACGTAATACAGAGTTCTCTTCTCTCAGGTCGCGTAAGCTGATGATCTGACCTGCACGGAGCTTGGCCGAATCACCCGGATCAGTAACTACCTTCTTCTCGTATACGTAATCATTCTCATCAACAAATTCAAATTTATCTACCAGGTCATCTTCAAGGAAACGGGTATCTCCCGGATCAACGATGTTTACTTTACGCATCATCTGGCGCACAATTACCTCAACGTGCTTATCGTTAATTTTTACACCCTGTAAACGATAAACCTCCTGGATCTCGTTCACTACATATTGTTGTACAGCGAACGGCCCCTGAATGGAAAGAATATCCTGAGGAGAAACCTGACCATCACTTAAAGAAGTACCTGCTTTTACAAAGTCGCCATCCTGTGCCAGGATCTGGCGTGTTAAAGGAACCAGGTATTTCCTTGTAACACCATCTTTGGCTTCGATGATAATTTCACGGTTACCGCGTTTAACAGCTCCCATTGTCACCACACCGTCAATCTCAGAAACTACAGCCGGATTGCTTGGGTTACGAGCCTCGAACAATTCGGTTACACGAGGCAGACCACCCGTGATATCCTTCAGTTTACCTAAGATACGAGGGATCTTCACTAACACTTTACCAGCTTTTACTTCATCGCCTTCATCCAGCATGATATGAGAGCCGGTAGGTAAGTTGTATGATTTATCCGTTTTACCTTCTACTATAATGGAAGGTATCTTGGTTTTATCTCTTGTTTCGATTACCACTTTCTCACGGTGACCAGTTTGCTCATCCGACTCTTCACGATAAGTGATACCTTCAATTACATTATCAAATTTCAGCACACCATCTACCTCGGCAACGATAACGTTGTTATAAGGATCCCATGAGCAGATCGCATCACCTTTAGATACTTTCTGACCATCTTTTACCAATAAAGTAGAACCGTAAGGAATATTATTGGTAATTAACAGCCTGTCATTTTTCGTATCAATGATACGCGCTTCACCGGTACGGCCAATAACCACTTTCACGTCTTCACCTTCGGCATTGGTGGTAGCTACAGAACGAACACCGTCGAACTGGATAGTACCATCGAACTTAGCGATCAAAGTAGATTCTACAGAAGCAGAACCCGCAACACCACCCACGTGGAAGGTACGAAGTGTCAGCTGTGTACCAGGCTCACCGATCGACTGTGCCGCAATGATACCTACTGCATCACCTTTTTGCGCCAGTATACCCGAAGCAAGGTTTTTACCATAACACTTAACGCAACAGCCGCGTTTGCTTTCGCAGGTTAATACCGAACGGATTTCAATAGACTCCACACCGGCCTCTTCAATCTGCCTTGCTACTGCTGCTGAGATCTCTGTACCCGCTTCAATGATCAGCTCATCAGTCTGAGGATGGAATACATCATGCAATGAGGTACGTCCTTCAATCCTGTCTGATAATGGCTCGATCACATCTTCATTATCTTTTAAAGCAGATGTATTGATACCACGTAAAGTACCGCAATCTTCTTCAGTAATTACTACATCCTGGGAAACGTCTACCAGACGACGGGTTAAGTAACCTGCATCTGCCGTTTTTAACGCCGTATCCGCCAAACCTTTACGCGCACCGTGTGTAGAGATAAAGTAATCCAATACATTCAGGCCGCCTTTAAAGTTAGAAAGGATCGGGTTTTCAATGATCTCAGAACCTGTTGAACCCGATTTTCTGGGCTTAGCCATCAGTCCCCTGATACCAGCCAGCTGTTTAATCTGCTGTTTAGAACCACGGGCTCCTGAATCCAGCATCATGTAAACCGAGTTAAAACCTTGTTTGTCTGAAGCCAGCTCACGGATCAACGTTTCGGTTAACCTTGTATCCACACGGCTCCAGATATCTACAATCTGGTTATAACGCTCATTGTTGGTAATAAGACCCATGTTATAGTTGTCCCAAACCTCATCCACTTCACCTTTGGCGTTCTCCAGTAATTCGGCTTTAATTTCCGGAATGATCAGGTCATTAATGCTGAACGACAAACCACCCTGGAAGGCAGTACGGAAACCTAACTGCTTGATATCATCCAGGAATTTAGCTGTTTTAGGAACGTTGGTGATTTCGATGATATTACCAATGATCTCACGAAGATTTTTCTTTGTCAGCAATGCATTTACAAATCCAACTTCTACAGGAACATGCTGGTTAAATATAACACGACCAACAGTAGTCTCTATTAATTTATATTCCAGTTCGCCATTTTCATTACGAACATTGGTTTTTACTTTAATCCATGCATGAAGATCAACACGCTTCTCATTGTATGCAATGATCACCTCCTCTGCAGAATAAAAAGCTTTACCCTCGCCGCGTACTTTTTCAGTTTCGGTCGATTTTTTACCCTTGGTGATATAATACAGTCCGAGTACCATGTCCTGGGAAGGAAGGGTAATAGGCGTACCATTCTGAGGGTTTAAGATATTGTGAGAAGCCAGCATCAATAACTGCGCTTCCAATACAGCCGCATTGCTTAAAGGTACGTGTACCGCCATCTGGTCACCATCAAAGTCGGCGTTGAATGCCGCAGTAACGAGCGGATGCAGTTGAATGGCTTTACCTTCGATCAGTTTAGGCTGGAAGGCCTGGATAGATAAACGGTGCAGTGTTGGGGCACGGTTTAACATGATCGGGTGGCCTTTCAGAATATTTTCAAGGATATCCCAGATAACCGCTTCTTTTTTATCTACCAGTTTCCTTGCAGATTTAACGGTTTTAACGATACCTCTTTCGATCAGCTTACGAATGATAAATGGCTTAAACAGTTCAGCCGCCATATCTTTTGGCAGACCGCATTCATGCATTTTCATTTCCGGACCTACAACGATAACCGAACGGCCGGAGTAGTCAACACGTTTACCTAAAAGGTTCTGACGGAAACGGCCCTGTTTACCTTTCAGTACATCCGAAAGCGATTTCAATGCACGGCCACCCTCAGCTTTAACGGCATTAGATTTACGGCTATTGTCAAACAAGGAGTCGATGGCTTCCTGGAGCATACGCTTTTCGTTACGTAAGATCACCTCAGGCGCCTTAATTTCCATCAAACGTTTTAAACGGTTGTTACGGATAATTACACGACGGTATAAATCGTTCAGGTCAGAAGAAGCAAAACGACCGCCATCCAATGGAACTAACGGACGCAGTTCTGGTGGAATTACCGGGATATATTGCATCACCATCCACTCAGGGCGGTTGGTAATACGGGTATTGGCATCACGGAAAGCTTCTACAACGCTCAAACGCTTTAAGGCGTCTGCTTTACGCTGCTGAGAAGTTTCAGTAGCCGCACTGTTTCTTAAGTCGAAGGATAACTGATCCAGGTCGATGCGCTGCAACAGGTCATGAACGGATTCAGCACCCATTTTTGCAATAAATTTCTGGGGGTCATCATCGGGCAGATACTGGTTATCTTTAGGTAAAGCATCCAGTATATCCAGGTATTCTTCTTCAGTTAACAAATCGCCGTAAGACTGTCCTTTATCTTCGCGCACACCTGCCTGAATCACTACGTACCGCTCGTAGTAAATAATGCTCTCTAATTTCTTGGAGCTCATTCCCAACAGGTAACCAATTTTATTAGGAAGCGATTTAAAGTACCAGATGTGAACTACGGGAACCACCAGTTTGATGTGTCCCATTCTTTCGCGACGTACTTTTTTCTCGGTAACCTCAACGCCACAACGGTCGCACACAATACCCTTATAACGGATACGCTTGTACTTTCCGCAAGCACATTCATAATCCTTTACCGGGCCAAATATTCTTTCGCAAAACAAACCATCCCTTTCAGGTTTGTAAGTACGATAGTTGATCGTTTCCGGCTTTAATACCTCACCAAAGCTCTTCTCCAGGATAGAGTCGGGTGAAGCAAGGCCGATTGTTATTCTTGAAAACGCTGCTTTTGGACGATTGTCTTTTTTAGTAGCCATGTTTCTATTTAATGTTTTTTATTTTAAGATTTAAGATGAACACTGACGTTGAAAACGTCCATGGACCATCGACAATGGACCATGGACTTTCAAATATTATTCAAATGTCAGGTCAAGACCTAAACCTCTTAACTCGTGTACCAATACGTTGAATGATTCAGGAACTCCGGCGCGGGGTACGTTTTCACCTTTTACAATGCTTTCGTACGTTTTAGCACGGCCAATGATATCATCCGACTTAATGGTTAATAATTCCTGTAAGATGTTAGATGCACCGTAAGCTTCCAGTGCCCATACCTCCATCTCACCAAAACGCTGACCACCGAACTGAGCTTTACCACCCAGCGGCTGTTGTGTGATCAATGAGTATGGCCCGATAGAACGCGCGTGCATTTTATCATCTACCATGTGGTGTAATTTGATCATATAGATCACGCCCACCGTTGCTTTCTGATGGAAACGCTCACCGGTTTCACCATCATACAGGTATGTGTGACCAAACTTAGGTATACCCGCCTCATCACAATAGTTCTCGATCTC
>JBQGCI010000209.1:0-2508 GCA_052038405.1 Acinetobacter pittii | reverse complement strand
CAGTTCCTGTTTTTGATTTGTAGGGCATAAAAAAGCCCCGCCTGTAGGGGCGGGGTTGTATGTCCTCAATGCTTTTTCGCTAATAAAACGCACGATACATCAATACCCCAGCCCCGCTGTAGCCTAACGGGCTAAAGCATTTTGCTGAATTGATATGTCTTTGTATGCGTAGCATTGTTGTTGTTTTTATTTGCTGGGCAAAGGTGAAATAAATTTTTTAAACTAACCAACTTTCTTAAATAAATCTCAAAAGTTTTTTCTTAATACAGGTTCAGGGAAAAGGTGACCCTAGGGTTGCTATTTTTTTTATTTTCCGAAAGCAAAATATTGCTGGCTACATGACTATATGTGCACGGTGATAGTGGCCTGGTGGGCAAGAGATTTTTTAACGAATTCTCTCTTCGATTTGGATACGGGGATCCTGGTATTGTTTCGTAACAGTAAACTGGCGCCATCTTCTTTCAACAGGCTTTTAATGTATTTGGGATTGATGAGATGTGTTTGATGACAGCGAATGAAACCGCGCGGTGAGAGTAACTCATCGTATTCTTTAAGTGGGCGGGAAACCAATATCTTTTCGTTGTTGCTAAGATAGAAAAGAACATAAGAGTTCTGCGCTTCGCAGTGCATAATGTCTTCAAGCTCCACATAACGCGTTTCGGTAAATAAGGGAAGGGCTATACGCTGAAATCCCTGGTGCGTATTTTTCAATTGATTAATCAGGAACTCAACCTGGGTGACACTTTGTTTTTCCAACGCCCTTCTGCGAACTTTTTTTACAGCGGTCAATAGCTCAGATGGGTCAACAGGCTTTAGTAGGTAATCCAGCGCCGCATACTTAATCGCTTTTATGCCATATTGATGGTAGGCCGTTACAAAAATAACTTCAAACGATCGGTTGGCTACTTTACCAAGAAAGTCAAATGAAGTCTCGTTTCGCAGTTGGATATCGAGGAATACTAAGTCGGGTTGATGTTCCTTTGTCAGGGAGATGGCGTCATCAACGTTTTCGGCCGAACCCACGATGCTGATTTCAGGAACAGTGCTGTTCAGCAACCTGCCAAGGCTTTCTATATTATGATACTCATCATCGACAATAATTGCTTTCATGCCAGCCAGTCTTTTAAAGTAATTTGAACAAGCGTTCCTTTTTTATCAGTAATGACAGATAGATGGATCGGAGTGGTTTTATAGATATCGTTCAGCAGGCTGATCCTGTTTTGAGATAGCGTTGATCCTTTGCCCGATGAAGTATCGGTTGTATAGCCCTTCCCATTGTCGCGAATGCTGATGAGTATATTGGTCCCGCTTTTTTTAAATTGAATAATGATGTGTCCATCTGGTACAACCGAAACGCCATGCTTGACGGCATTCTCTACAAAGGGCTGTATGAGCATAGCAGGAATTTCGGTGTTGACGGTGTCAATGTTTTCACCGGTTTGTAAATTGTAACGGAAGCCAAATCGCATTTGTTCCATCTGCAGATAATCGTCAAGCAGTTGTCGTTCATCTTCTAAAGATATAAGTTCCCGCTCCGAATCGTTTAATATTTTTCGCGATAATCTGGAGAACTTTGCCAGGTATTGATCTGCCGCCTGCATATCATTTTTCTGTAAAAGGTTTTGTATACCTGACAAAGCATTATAAACAAAATGTGGATTCAGTTGTGCCCGCACAAAATCTAATTTGAGGCGGCTTTCCTTTGCTGATTGTTCCTGATATAGCAGTTGCTTTTTTTGCCTTCGTTTCCTGTAAAGAATAACAATAATAATGGGAATGGCCAGCAGTCCCAGAGCGCTTAGTACTATCATCAGCCAATCGCGCCAGGTCTGGGTGCGCAGCACAGTGTAGTCAAGTGTAACACTTTGGTCAGGAAAAGCGTGTGCAAATCTGGTCGACGAGCCTGGTTGTAAAAATCCGGGTATAACAGCCACCCGGTACGCTCCTGGTCTGCTAAGGTACTCCTGGGGGATAGGTATCGTATAAATTGATGATCCTGCTTGCAGCGGTAGCTCTTTTAATAATGAATTGGGGCGGGAATTGCTGGTATTGATCTGCTCCCACTGCTGGTTTAATGAAATTGAATCGTCGACTCCCTGATAGTTGCGAATAATAAAAGCGTGATACAGCGCCGGCTCATTGTCAGTAGTCAGCACCAGCTGTCCTGAACGAATTTCCTGCTGGGCATTCAATACCACCTTTTTTAATACTCTCGATACAAGCGGTTTGTTATCGGTGTAAGCTGAGCTATCCGGCTGAGGCATGCTTTTTACAGGATCGTATAAATGATAGAAGGCGGTGAGTTTAGGACGGGTTATGAATTTTGTACTTACTATCTGGGTTAACAAGCTTTCGGGATCGTTGATGTGGTAGGCCTGCAGGTACAATACCTTGTTGTTGCAGTCAACAGGCGGCAGGAATATATGGGTTTGATACGAGCCGTCAGGTTCGTTTTGCCTTACCATTCTTCCTTTTACCGGTTGCCAGCCGGCGGTTCCGGCACTGTCT
>JBQGCI010000208.1:0-6120 GCA_052038405.1 Acinetobacter pittii | reverse complement strand
CGGAGGTATTACCCGAAGTATAGGCCGGCACAGCATGAATCACATCTGTCCTGATTCTCGCTGAAGCCGGTACATACCAATTGCTCATACCGGCGCTGATGATTTGCTGATCGATCACAGAGTTAGCATAACCAAGTGTAGATTGGCTACCAGGCGTATTTAGAGGCAGGCTTACCGGGTTATACCTGGCAGGATCTTGCAGGAAGATCTGGTAAGGAGATGGTTTTCCGGGGAGTATACTTTTATCCAAATTATCGTTAAAATCTCCCAGTACCATAAAGTGTTTTCCACCATAATAAGTGTCCAGGCTGTCTTTTAATTCAAGCGCAGCGTTGAGCCGGCGGTTATAGCTGGCCAGCTCATCATCGGCCTTGGCGTGAATCAAAACGAAACATATAATCTTTTTTGTTCCGTTAACAGTAACTTCCGCCTGAAGCAGGTAGGGATACCGGTTCCCAAAATTAAAATAGGCAGGAGCACTGATCCCCATAAATGGCCTTAACGACACGTTTCTAAAAATATGCCTGTTGTAAACGTATGCCATCTTCTGAGCGCCACCGGCAAAAGAAGAAATGCTATACCGGAAATCGTTGCCCAGGTTACTCCTGACCATGCGGCCAAAACGGGCAGTATCCACTATCTCGCAAAGCGCATACAGGTCGGCATCCAGATACTTCAGTATCTTCGCTGCGTTCGACTCCTGATCGTTCAGGTTTCCATGAAATCCGGATGGATCCCCAAACCACTCTATATTCCAGTTAGCAATTGTAAGGTCTTTATTATAGTCCTTAAGTGGCCCTGCGGGCTGCGCCGAATCATCTGGCTTTTCTTTTCCACAGGAAAAAAAGCAAAGCACAGAAATCAGCCAGTTGCAGATGGTCTTCATATAGTTAACAATTCCTTCTTAAAATTAAACATTTTTTAGTTAGCGGCGTTATATTTGTTCGAATTCATCCATTAGAATAAGAACAATGATTCAACGATTTGCTATCACATTTATTATTGCCACTTTATCTTTTCAGCAGGTACGCGCTCAAACAAAGCAGGAGCAAAGCGGCTGGTTTTTCTTTATGAACACGACTAAGTTCAATGAGAAATGGGGATTGCATGCCGATGTTCAGGTGCGCAGCCACGACAACTGGGATGGTGTGCGTAGCGTATTGGTGCGGCCAGGTTTAACTTATTACATCAAACCCAATCAAAACGCAACGCTGGGCTATTTATATGCGCCTACCATACCGCAAGACGGAGCGACCCTAACCGAGCACAGGATATGGGAACAGTATATCATTTCCCATAAAGCATTTACCGGTAGCCTGAGCCATCGCTTCAGGCTGGAACAGCGTTTTATTGAGAAGGCAGGAGATCAAAGGGTATTTGCACAAAGGCTGCGTTATTTTTTGAGGCATATTCAACCATTAAAGCGGAATGAAAATGGTTTCACGAAGGGTGCTTTTGCTGCTTTGCAAAATGAGGTGTTTGCAAATATCCACCATCAAAAGAATACCAATAATCATTTCTTTGATCAGAACCGGGCTTACATTGCAGCCGGGTACCGCTTTTCGAAAAAGTTAGATGCAGAAGCGGGATATATGAATGTATTTGCGAAAGGCGCTACCGCCAATACCGTCAACAACGTGGTGCAAGTTGCCTTATATACCAGGTTCTAGTGATTTCTTTCGCTCTGCCGGCGTGGGCTTGGCTTTCCAGGAGTCATCATAGGTACGAAATACGCCGGAATCTTTAAATGCATCCGCTGTTATTTTACCATCCATATAACTGGCCAGTAACCGGAACGCCTTTTTATTTTCCTTTCGTAAAACCAGCAAAGCCGCATTGGTACCTGCTTTTACGGCAATAGGCACCCCCCCGCCCAGCTCTGCCCACTGCCCACCTACCAGCAGATTAGTAAGGGGTGTGCGATAACGCGCTACCTTATTCTTCATATTGTCTTTACCTGGCTTGGTGCCCATCATCGTACCTTGCTTATTTCCCGTGTACCGCCAATGCGTTACCGGCGTGGCTACATCATAAAAAAGAATGTGAGAACGTAATTCAGGAGCGATGATCCGACTCAACCGGTCAATTAAAACTTCCGCAATCCCGTTTTTAAGATGCCGGTACTCCTCGTTCCTTACATAGTTTCCCCGCTCATCTCTCGTAGTACACCATCCATCTTTAAAAGACATATAGGCGGGCATGAACACCGTCAGCGTACCACAACCTTCGGGAGCCAAAGAAGGATCTCTCAATGAAGGCGCCAGCACTACCATTTCACTTTTCAGGGGATCGCCGCCCGAATGCTCCTCAATACTGGCCTGGTCACAACTGACATGGATCAGTTCCTCGTTAAACCCCAGTTGTCCCGGAGTACAATCCAATGCTATAGAAATAGTGAGCGAACTACTATATATATCGGCCTCCTTTAACTGCCTTCTCCATTTTTTCGGTATCACAGAATCAGGCAACATGCTGTCATACAAGGTTTCCACATCACAGGCGGCAATTACATGTCTGGCTTTGATCTGGTGTGCTTTCCCTCTGTGTGTTAACAGTACTCCGGTTGCAACGTCGTCCTCAACCAAAATCTGTTCAACCTGGCAATTGGTAAAGATATCATTTTGATAGTAATGTACTACATGGCTCAGCCACTCGGGAATCACTTGTCCGCCGCCCCGGGGTGGCGACTGAAAATCGCCATAGTACGCCCATCCTATAGGCACCATACAGCCAATTACATCGCCATCAGCAGCAAATATGTCGTGCAGTTTTTTTTCCTTAAAGTAGCGGTTTAATCCTTTAGTAACGCCTTCCTCACCTGAATAACCCAGGTGCGGGATAAATGCTGAACCGAACTTAATAAGCGGCAACTTATTTTTGATCCTTTCCCAAAATCCCATGCTCTCTTCGGTACGGAATACCGTACTGTACTCATTGAAAGCTGCTCCTATTTTTTTTGCCGCCTTAAAAAAGCTTTCTATACCTTTTTTTTCGTGGGGAAATTCCTGTATCCAGGCCGCTTTTAATTCTTCAGGATTGTTGGTGAGCAGGTAATTGTGATGATTCCCTACATATCGCCTGATTCTCTTTTGAGCAACAGCAACGGGATGATCCTTCCCCAGTATTTCAAATATTTTTCCCGCCACCCCCTGGGGTCCGCATTGATTCAACCAGTGAATGGCTGTATCAAAACGAAAATCTTTCCTGCGAAAACCAGCCAGGTAGCCCCCTATATGCGGTTCCTTCTCCAGAATGCAAACAGAGAGTCCGGCCTTGCTTAATAAAGCTCCGGCGGTTAGTCCACCAACACCCGACCCAACAATAATTACGTCGTACCCCGACTTAAATGGTTTACGCATGGGAACTTATATATAATCACAATTCTGCGTAAAATAAGGCTTTCCGGGGGAAGAAAGAAAAATATTACAGGCGCGCATTTGCCCTGCATTTTAAGATCAGCATCAACCGGGTTAAAAAAAACAAAGAGCGTCATTGAAAAAATGCTGTACCGGAGTATACCGGCCGTTTAATTTAAAGTCGTGTGACCAGTTTAAGCGTCTTGGACCTCAAATTTTGAGCCTTAAACTTACACCCTTAAGTTTTACCCCGGTTCTGCACCTACCCCCTTGCTCCAAAAAGAAGGCTGCCCACGCGTACCAGGGTGCTTCCTTCTTCGATAGCCATAGTGTAATCGCCGCTCATGCCCATAGATAAGATTTGAGGTTTGGTATTTGAAATCATCGGTTGATTCAGCTGGTCGAAAAGTTTTTTCAGTTGCCTGAATTCGTTGCGAACTAATTCGTCGTTGTCGCTGAAACTGGCCATACCCATCAGCCCCTTCACCTGTATATGCTCAAGCGCCCCTGCCTGCATCACAACTTCATCCAGCTCTTTTTCATTCAGGCCAAACTTTGTTTCTTCCTTTGCCACATGCACCTGCAACAAGCAATCGATCACGCGGTTGTTTTTAAGCGCCTGTTTATTGATCTCCTTTAATAAATTAAAGCTGTCTACACCGTGAATCAGATGTACAAAAGGAGCGATATATTTCACCTTATTGCTTTGCAGGTGACCAATAAAATGCCAGCGGATATCAGCTGGTAACCGGCCTTGCTTGTCCACGAGCTCCTGCACATAGTTCTCCCCGAAATCACGATGGCCTAAATCATACAAAGTTTTGATATCGGATACAGGTTTAAGCTTGGATACCGCAACCAGGGTTACCCCGGCACTGCTCAGTTGCTTCACTAATTGTTGATAGGCGGCTACATTAACAGACATTTGCAAATGTAAGACCTGAACGAATGCATTAAATATAACCTGGTTGAGCCTACCATTTCAACGTTTGGACATCATTAAAAATAACTCATCAAACAACTGAAAACCAAACGTTTAAAAAATAATTAAAAAATCTAAACTTCCTGAAAAGGCCTCAATATTGGTTTGCGACGCGCTTTAACCCGGTCTATCTTTGTGTTGTTATTACAAAATCTGGCAGCTGACAATAGTAAAAGATTAACGTAAACATTAAAAAAGAAAGCAATGAAAACAGCTCTTTTAAAAGCAGAAAAAATAGCGATCCGGTTAGGGATACTATTTGCAAACACTTTAACCACCCGTTCTGTTTCGAACAAGTAAAGTGTCAAATGGACTGTCGTCAGTGACAAGACCATTTTTACAATCATTCCATTTTAATAAAATAAATAAAACCGAATATTATGAAAATCTTATCTACAACAAAAACATGGGTAATAGCTTTGGTCACTGTTTTAACAGTTTCTACTTTGCCCGCATTTGCCGGTAATATCGACGACGATAAAAAATCTGAAGTGGCTTATATCGGTAACCTGAATGAATCTCCTGTATACCGCCTTTCGCTGAACAACGATGTTAAAACAACTCTTTTTGTCACCGTTGCCGACGCAGATGGCAACGTACTGTACAATGAAAAAGTAAGCGGCACCAAGATCGTTCGTAACTACCAGTTCGACAATATATCAGAAGACAATTACGAATTAACATTCACTATTTCTGATACGAAAGGCAAAACCTTAAGCTCCTACAATGTAAACAGAAGCCAGAAAGCAACCGATGAAATAGCGGTGAACAAAATCAAATAAGGCAATCAATTATACATATAGAGGTACCCCCTGTTTCGACAGGGGGTATTTTTTTCATACGACTTAATTTTTCTATACAGAGCGTTAAAATTCAAACATTTTTAAAAAAGTGTGATTGGGCTACTCATAATTAATTATATTGGATTCTAAACCAGCTTGCTTATGCGATTCATTACACTGCTTCTTTCATTGATATATTCTATTAACGCACAGTCACAAACCGTCGTTCATCACCCAGATTATGAAACATCCTCCGCTCCTTACGTCCGGGTATCTAAAGTAGAGCTACACAGTAGTGCCACGAGGTTATTTTTCATTGTAAATTATGATGGCGACTGGATTAAAATCCCATCGACAACTTACATACAGGCAGGCAGTGATACCACCAGGTTATATGTAAAATCGGCTAAAGGAATTGAGATTGACAAGCAGCACAAAATGGGAGATGAAACTACGGCAACCTATGCACTTGACTTCCCTGCAATAAATGCAGCAACATCAACTATTAATTATGGTGAAGATGGAGGTTCCTGGTTTATTGAAAAACTTGAATTATCTGACAAAACTGCGCCTAATGTTATGCCAAAAAATCTCCGTGGAGGTTGGTACAACTCTAAAACCGGTCTTTCAGAAATAGCTTTCTACAAGCATACGGCAGTATTCGATAAGAAAATATGGAGTTATAAACTAATAGACCTGCCATCAAAAACCATTCTACTTACGGACAACAAGACTGTCAAAAGACTATATATTAATCAATCACTGCACGACAAAATACAGATAGGAACTTCCATCAAAAACAGTATTCCTTATATTAAAAATGTTCAAGCCGCCAACATCAACAATATAGCTGCCTACCGGCCAGACAATGTACTAAAAATAGACACGGCAATTTATGAGGGCTACATAGCAAACTACAACGCTACCGGAAAACTAAAAACCGGTAAAATAGCAGTCAACAATGTTTTTACTGACAACCAGGATGCTTATGTTATACAAG
>JBQGCI010000207.1:0-11513 GCA_052038405.1 Acinetobacter pittii | reverse complement strand
CCTCATTCGTAACCTTAATAAATGCATTATGAGCAGAAAAATAACTTTTATGGCGGTGTTCTTGTCGGCGCTGTGCACCATTGCTGTGGCCTATTCCTGTACCAAAATTAATGCCGCTGAATCGATGAATTACCCCAAAGCACTGGCAAACTATGGGGATTTTAAAGAGTTGGTAGGCCAGGTGGAGCAATATCGTCAGCAAAGGCTGGTGAGCCTGAGTGATTTTTTAAGAATGCAGAAAGAACCCAACACCGTTGTTTTAGATACCCGTTCTGCCAACCGATATGCAGCGAGGCATTTGAAAGGAGCCATTTCTTTACCTTTTACCGATTTTACACAAGCCAACCTGGCCCGTCTGGTTCCCGATGCAAATACGCGGATCCTGATTTACTGTAATAATAATTTTATGGGAGATCAGGTGAATTTCGCCACTAAGACTGCGTCGCCGTCGTCGGCTAATAATCACACACCGGTGACATTGGCTTTAAACATTCCTACTTACATTAACCTGTACGGCTATGGGTATAGAAATATTTATGAGCTGGATGAGTTAGTGAATATGACGGATAGCCGGGTTCAGTTTGAAGGAACAGCGAGGTAGCGGATCCTATTATCTGGTCATAGCCCATCCGGCAAAAGTGGAGAGCAGACCCAGTGCTACACTCCCTGCTATGTAGGCTAAGAAATAAGTATAATGCCCTTGCCGGAAAAGCGTTAACCCGTCATTCGAAAAAGTGGAAAACGTGGTATAGCCACCGCAAACGCCCGTAATCAATAACAGTTTCCATTCGGTAGCCGGAGTGCTTTGACGGGCAATTAGTCCCAGTAGAAGACCAATGAGCAGGCAGCCTGAAATGTTAATAAGGAAAGTGCCCCATGGAAACGGGTTCTGCCACCATTTTCCCACCCAGGCCTGTGCCCAATACCGGAGCACACTTCCGGTGCCTCCCCCTATAAAAACCAATAGTGCTTCTTTCATTTTTTTCTTCCTGACATTTCAAAGGTATCTAAAAAGAAAAAACTCCCGGGATTCCCGGGAGTTCTAATATATAAACACCAGCATTACTTTAATGCTGATAATGCCGCTTCGTAATCAGGCTCCTGCGCAATTTCAGGCACCTGCTCTGTATAAACAATCTTGCCTTCTTCATTGGCAACTACCACCGCGCGGCTTAATAAGCCTTTCATGCCTGAGTCCACGAGGGTAACACCGTAATCAGCGCCAAAATTTCCACGGAAGTCAGACAGGTTTTCTACGTTGTCCAGTCCTTCCGCAGCGCAAAAGCGTTTCAATGCAAAAGGCAGATCTTTTGATACGTTAATAACCACGGTGTTCTCGAGTGTGCTGGCTTCTTCGTTAAATTTTCTTGCTGAAGCGGCGCAAATACCGGTATCTATGCTGGGGAAAATATTCAGTACTATTTTCCTTCCTTTGTAGTCAGACAGGCTCTTTTCGCTGAGATCATCCTTAACCAGGGTGAAATCCTTCAACGGGCTACCCACTTCAGGTAAAGTGCCTGATGTATTTACAGCATTACCTTTTAATGTAATTGTCGACATGTTTCTTGTTTTTGATTAAATGAGTATTGAATTTACGCCCGACAAAAGTATTGTTAATTACACTTGCACTGCCAACGAAAAAAACAAATTTGCATTGGTTATAAATTTCATATATTCATAGCCTAATAACGATAGCTATATTGCAGAATGCAAGGCATTTGTATTAAAATAGTGGTTATTTAATAACCATTTAGAGGCATTGAATAATCACTAAACATTAGGTGTTTAATCAGAAAAAAATAACAAAGAAAAATTTTGTTATAAATTATTTTTTGTTAGAATTGTAATCTATTTCACAAGCTTTAATATTTAAAAAACTAAAAAAACTAAGATCATGGCTGAAAATCAAGCTAAGCCGGTAGCGGCAGCAACGACATCTGTGCAACCTAAAAAAAGCAGCAATGCAATTTCGTGGATCGCACCTATCCTGTGTGTATTGGCAGGTTATTCTATTTGGAGATTTATTATGGGTGATCCAGCAGGTTTTGATGTACCCGATACAGCCGGCGGATTTTGGCCGCATCACAAAGGTCCTAAAGGAGCATTTAACGCCATTTACGAAGGCGGTATCATTGTACCTCTTCTGATTGGAATGTTACTGGTAGTTATTGTATTTGCAATTGAAAGGTTTTTAACGATCAGCAAAGCATTGGGTAAAGGAAATATCAGCAATTTCATCCGCAAAGTGCAATATCACCTGGCTAATAAAAATGTTGATGCAGCTATTGCAGAGTGCGACAAACAGAAAGGTTCAGTTGGTAATGTAATGAAAGCAGGTTTGCGTCGTTACAAAGAAATGATTAATGAAACCGGTTTAGAAACCGAGCAAAAAGTAGTGGCTATTCAAAAAGAGGTGGAAGAAGCTACAGCATTAGAGCTGCCTATGCTTCAGAAAAACCTGGTATTCCTTTCTACTATCGTATCTGCAGGTACGCTTGTAGCGTTATTAGGTACGGTAATGGGTATGATCCGTTCTTTCGCAGCTTTAGGTTCTTCTGGAGGCGGCGGCGATTCTTCTGCTCTTGCGGTTGGTATCTCTGAGGCCCTGTATAACACAGCTATCGGTATCGGTACTTCTACATTATCTTTGATTTTCTATAACATGTTAACTACAAGAATTGATGCAATTACTTATGGTATCGACGAGTCTGGATTTACTTTAACTCAGTCTTTTGCTTCTTTGTACAAATAACAATTTGTAACAAAGACGGAAGTTGATTTATGGAAATTCCGAATTAAATCGTCTCATATCAAAATAATAAATTCAATATGCCTAAAGTTAATATAGCCAAAAAGTCGACTGAAACGGACATGACGCCCTTCGTGGACATCGCGTTCCTGATCCTGTCGTTCTTTATCATGGCTACTAAGTTCAAACCGGCTGAGGCAGTTCCCATTCAGACCCCTAATTCGGTTTCTTCTCAAAAATTGCCAGAGAATGATGCGGTGATGATCAGCATTGATAAAGATGATAAAGTATACTTCTCTATCATGGCTCAAAAAGATCCGCAGCAGGCAAGAGATATTATTAAAGCTGCCGCACAGGCAAGAAATATTCCTGTAACCGATGCACAGGTTGCCGGTTATTTTCCCGGTGATATGATCGGTGTTCCGTTCAATAAACTGGGAGCATTCCTGTCGTTACCGGCAGATCAGAAGAAAACATATGTACAGGAAGGGATACCGGTAAAAGATTCTGCTAACAACGAGTTGTATTACTGGATTGCAGCTTCACGCAGCGTTTTCGCAGGTCAGCCTTTAAAGTACCTGATCAAGGGTGATAATGTATCTAAGTATCCGGCCTTTAGAGCGATCATAGAAGCTTTAAAGAAGAACGACGAACAGAAGTACAACCTGGTTACCATGCCTGAAGGCGCTCCTACCGGAACTGAATTGTGGGTAGAACGCAACAGCAAATAATAGTTATTAAATTTTAAACAGCATTAGTTATGGCAAGTTTAGATACCGGCGATGGTGGCGGTCACAAGAAAGGCCCGGGCGTCAAGAAAGCCAAAAAGCAAAGCACGAGGGTGGACATGACACCAATGGTGGACCTGGGATTCCTGTTGATCACTTTCTTCATATTTACTTCTACGATGAGTTCTCCAACAACAATGGACCTCAATATGCCGAAGGATACTGAAAAGAAAGAGGAAGAAACCAAGGTGAAAATGTCAGGTGCGCTCACTATCATGGTTGGCCGCGACAATAATATCTTTTATTACGAAGGGGAGTTGACGAATGAAAATGCCAGCCAGGCGTTTAAGACTTCATCCATCAAAGACATAAGAGATGTAATCATCAAGAAAAAGAAAGAAGTGGAATCGAGGTATGTTACGGATGCCGCCTGTGAAGCCAAAGCAAAGCAGGAAGGAAAGAATCCTAATGATTGCCGCCAGAAAGACTTCTTTGTATTGATTAAGCCAACTGAAGAAGCAAATTATAAGGATGTAATTGATCTGTTAGACGAGATGACCATTAATAAAGTAGCGCGCTACGCATTACTGGAGCCATTCGATACAGAGAAAGAGCTTATTAACGCGACGCAAGGCGCAGCTCCGGCACCGGCAGCTCCGGCAGCTCAATAAAAACCTGATGTTAGTTGTGTGGAATTTTCCAACACCCGCATCTTATAATTAACAAACAAAAAGAACAATGGACGCCAATAAAATTTTAAGTACCGACTTTTTGGATCTTCTGTTTGAAGGCCGCAATAAGAGTTATGGCGCTTACGAACTTCGTAGAGGCTATAATAAAAGATTGTGGACCGCTATGGGTGGTACTGCTCTTGGCTTTGCTTTAATTGCAGGAGGTATTTTCCTGAAAAGCCAGATGACGCCGGCGGTAGACGAGGATGCAGTAAAGATCAATGAAGTTACTATACAACAAATTGAGCAGGAGAAGCCGGAAGAGCCGCCACCACCTCCACCACCACCGCCGCCAAAGCAGGCGCCGCCTCCAAAAATTGAAATGAAGGCGTTTACTCCTCCTAAAATTGTAAAAGATGAGGAAGTAAAAGAACCGCCACCTGCAGTAGAGGAGCTGAAAGAAACCAAAATTGGTACGATCAGCCAGGAAGGTATCAAAGATATCGGTATTGTTACACCGCCTGCAGCAGCAGATGGAGGTAAAGGTTTGGTTGAGGCTAAGCCGGTTGAAAAAGAACCTGAAGTGTTTACTAAAGTAGAGGTTGATGCGAAGTACCCCGGTAACTGGCGTTCTTTCCTAGAAAGAAACCTTGATGGCCAGGTGGCCGTTGATAACGGAGCTTCTCCCGGAACCTATACTGTAATCATCCAGTTCATCGTGGACGTTGCAGGTAACGTAAGTGATGTAAAAGCATTGACAAGCGTTGGTTTTGGAATGGAACAGGAGGCTGTAAGGGTAATTAAGAAATCCGGTAAGTGGAACCCGGCCATTCAAAATGGCAGGGAGGTAAAGGCCTACAGAAAACAACCGATTACCTTCCAGGTTACAGATCAATAATCTTAGATATTCATATTGATATTAAACCCGTCGTAACAGACGGGTTTTTTGCGTTCTGTAACCCCTGAAGTACTATTCCATTTTTGAGATGTATCACCAGAAATCACGTGGGCGCGTAGTTACGTGGTTGGGCTGCTTCCGGCGGGTACAGCTATCAAAATTATTGTTACCTGTTATTTAAACTGCCCTGGAGCCGGGGGAGACACAGATCAGGGCTATGCTAAGGTTGATGTTTTCACAAACCAGTTGAACGCATTTCTATAATGGGGATCGGTTCGTTATTGATAAAAGCGTAACCAGCCGGATGCCTGGCTTATTAGCTAAGGCCTGAGGCCGGTGATTTGTGTATGAGTACCGCTTCAGGCATTGTATTTCAGCAGGTGAAAAATACTTCAGTCATACCTAATAAAGCCGGAGGAGAGGGGCAACAGCAGCGGGGGACCGGGTTCATTAAAAAACCGCCCTTATTAAGGGCGGTTTAATTTGTTTGTTGTAACTATACTGCTAGTTCCTGTACTCGGGGTTGATCAGCATTTGAATCGATTCGTTCAACATCTCATTTTTCTTAGAGAGAAACAGGTCCATTTTTTCCAGAGGTAATTTGAGCTGGTAGGTGGCATTGGATGCTAATACCTTATCCATGCTTGGATTCAGGCTGCTGAACTCTTCAATGCTCATTTCCAGGTATTTCACTATGGCCTTTGAGTTATACCGGCCGCTGATCGTCTGAACTTTTACGTCTCTATGTGTTAGCTCGTCTTTTACAGTGGCCATCATTGCTAAAGCCTGTTGCTTCGATACGGTTGTAATACCTCCTTCACCCTCCATGATATAATGGGTAGCAATGAATTTTTTAACGTGATTGCGGCTTTCGGTTGGTAAATGATACTGAAGTTTCCAGAAGTCACTGCTGCCGGCCTTGGCGATAGCAGAATTGACCCTTCCGGGGCCGCAATTATAAGCAGCCACTACCAATAGCCAGTCTTCGTAAATATTATAGAGGTAATTCAGGTATTTACTGGCGGCTTTAGTACTTTTCAGATAGTCCCTTCTTTCGTCTACACCACGGCCTACACGAAGTCCCATAGTCGTAGCCGTTCCCGGCATAAACTGCCAGGGGCCTACCGCACCCACCCAGGAAACTGCAGATGATTTTAAATTCGATTCAATTACCGCGAGGTATTTCAATTGCTTAGGGATATTATTCTGGCTAAGGATATCATCCATCATATCAAAATAAGGCTTTCCCCAGGTTTGAAGTTCTTTCAAATCTTCAGCGTATTTTTCAATATAATCCTGAACAAAGCTCAACGCCTGTGGATTGAGGTGTTCCATGCTAACACCCTTTAATGTAGTCACTTTTGCCGAGGAACTACCCGAAGCCTCAAAAAGGTTCTTGAAACCGCCTTTAGGGTCGGCTTTTTTAACAGCTTCGGCATTATTATTGACACCGGAAGATATTACCAGGGGATTTATTTGTCCGAAAGAGATGTAAGACAGGGAAGAAAAAAGAATCACCATTCCGCAATGCTTCACTACCAGTTTTTTATTAATCATTCTTTGTAAAATGGTTTTAAAAAAGGTCAATTAAAAGTATATGGTTTGGTTGTAGTTATTATTTGATTCTTAATAACGTTTAATTTTCTAAAATATTGTTGCAAAAAGAAAGCAAAGATAGTTCATTAAAATGAGCAGACATGAGTTGCAGGCCGAATGGCATCTGGTTGCCGGGGTGGGAAAATAAGGGCACTGCAATACCGGGAATACCCGTTAAATTAGCTATAACTGTATAAATGTCAGCTATATACATAGCTACTGGGTCCTCCATTTTTTCACCTATTTTAAAGGCTACTGAGGGAGATGTTGGTAAGCATAGAAAATCGAATTCATTGAAGATCAACGACAATTTATTTGTTAAAGTTCTCCTTACTTTTTGAGCCTGGGTAAAATAAGCATCGTAATAGCCCGAACTTAATACAAAGTTTCCGAGCATAATCCTTCGCTTCACCTCCCATCCGAAACCTTTTGAACGGTTTTCTTTATAAAATGTGTCGAGGTCATTAATAGCAGCCTTATTGGCTCTGAAGCCATATTTTACACCGTCATACCTGGAAAGGTTAGAAGTTGCTTCAGCGGTAGTGAGTATATAGTACGCAGGAACGATATAGTCGAGGAGGTCAAAATGAACGGCTTCAACGGTATGTCCCTGGGCTTTCCAATCGTCGAGCCTGCTTGCTATAGCTTTTGAAATTTCAGGATCGAGCCCCGGATGCGACAGTGCTTCAGGAAAATAAGCGATCTTATATTTTTTCCCTGTTTCCAGCTGTTCAGAGTAAGCCGGCACCGGTTGGGTGGAAACAGTGCTGTCGAAGTCATCAGCCCCCGCCATTACCTCCAATAAAAGGGCAGCATCAGCTATAGTAGTGGAGAAAATACCGATCTGGTCGAAGGAGGATGCATAGGCAATCAGGCCATACCTCGAAATGCGCCCGTAGGTGGGCTTTAAGCCGATAATGCCGCAAAAATCTGCCGGCTGTCTTACAGAACCGCCCGTGTCACTTCCCAGAGAAACCATACAGAGTCCTGCCTGAACAGCAACTGCCGATCCTCCTGATGACCCCCCGGAAATGCGTGTTTCATCTGCGGCATTGAGTACTTTTCCGTAAACAGAATTTTCGTTGGTCGACCCCATTGCAAATTCATCACAGTTCAGGCGACCGATGATGACAGCCCCTTCGGCGAGCAAGCGTTCAACAGCTGTAGCTGAGAAGATGGACGTAAAACCTTCGAGAATACGGGATGAAGCGGTTACTTTATGTCCCTGGTGGCAAATAACGTCTTTGATACCTATAACTACGCCATGCAGTTTTCCCTGGCCTTGCTTTATCTGATCCAGTTCTTTTGCACGGCTTTTTGCTTCCTCTGCATAAACTTCCACAAAAGCGTTAAGTTGCTTTTGCGCTTCAATTTTCTGAAGATAAGTTTCTACAGTAGTTAGGCAAGATGTTTTACCCTCTTTTAAATCCTGGTGATATTGGGCAATAGAAATGAAATCTGGCAAAAGAATGGCTTTTGTAAGTCAGAAAAAAAATATCGGATAGCGGCTTATTCGGCTCTTTTAGGTTCGCTGGTAATGGAGTTTGCGCTTTCTTCTATTTCTTTTTTAACATTGTCTTTCGCATCGTTAAACTCGCGCATACCTTTACCTAAGCCTCTCATCAATTCAGGGATTTTACGACCTCCGAATAACAGCAGCACAATAACCAGTATAATTATAATTTCATTGGTGCCCAATGCGCCTAATAGTTGAATTTGTGTCATGATCAATAAAAATTAGTTATCAAAGATACGAGAAGAATACAAATACAGATGTGAACTTGTTTAAAAAATCGGCGATCGTATTTCTTTTCAATTGTATTCTAATAAAAAATCCCGCCGGGAGGGCAGGATTTTTTGAGAATATCTATAATTAAATTATGCTTGTGGTGCAGCAGCGGCAGCTGGCTTTTTAGCACTAACAGCCATACGTTTTTCACGGATACGGGCGCTTTTACCGCTTCTTTCTCTTTGGTAGAACAGTTTCGCCCTGCGAACCTGACCAACTTTATGCAATACGATAGAGTCAATATTAGGAGAAGTAAAAGGGAACAATCTCTCCACACCGATACCGTCAGAGATTTTTCTAACTGTGAAGGTTGCCGTAGCACCGCTACCTTGTTTTTTGATAACGTCTCCTTTGAAAGACTGGATACGCTCTTTATTTCCTTCTATAATTTTATAGTTTACAGTAATATTATCACCGGCTTTAAAAGCTGGAAATTTTTTTGTCTGTGTCAATTGCTCGTGAACGAAAGCTATCGCGCTGCTCATAACTTATTTTTTTAAGGACTGCAAAGGTAAGGAGAAAATTTAAAATTTGATACAAGTTCAGTAAAGTTTTTCTTCTGTACAGGATATTATAACTCTGAGATCATTTCTACAGCGCTTTTTTCTACCGCTGCCTTACGTGCCCGGTACCAAACAATGCCTTTCCCGGTTAAGAGTATGGATAGTGCGGTTAAGGCGCAAAAGCCCATCACCAGGCCCAGCGGTGTAGCCGTTTTATCATGAAAAACGCTTACCATAGCTGACGACAATGCTCCGGTTGCCATTTGAATACAGCCCAGAAGGGCGGATGCACTGCCGGCATTTTGATTAAAAGGAGCCAATGCGAGTGCTGAGGCATTCGGGAATGTAAACCCCTGGCAGGCCAGAAATATACTGCAAAGGATAATGCTACTGGTCATACCCCACCAGCTATACGCAAAGCCAACAAAAAGCAGAATACCGGCACCCGTTTGAAAGAATATGGCTTTGGGAATAATTTTTTCGCTGGAGGTAACTCTGAGTATCTGTGCATTTATTTGCGTTGCTACAATCAGGGCTCCGGCAATCATCGCGAATATCCAGCCATACAGGGTATCGCTGGCGCCAAAAACTTCCATAAATACATGCGGCGACCCCGCCACATATGCATATAAACCCGCCGCAGTGAAAGCGCTGGCAAAAGTGTAAATTACAAATTGAGGCTGTTTAAAAACATCAGCAAATCTTTTAAGTATTGCCGCAGGCGCCAATGAATAGTCTGGAGCCGGCTGCTTACTCTCTGGCAGCAGGAACACACACAACAGTAAAATCATGAGTACGATGGCCAGCAGAATAATAAAAACATAGCGCCAGCCAATAGCAGCGGTAACATATCCGCCGATAGTGGGTGCCAGGAGCGGAGATACCCCTATTACCAGCATCAGCAGTGAAAATACTTTAGCGCTTTCTTTCACATCAAAAAGATCGCGTACCATAGCGCGGGATGCAACCATGCCGGCGCATCCTCCTAATGCCTGAAGAAACCTGAACACAATAAGCATGTTTACCGAACCAGACATGGCGCAGCCTAAAGATGCCAGGATATAGAGGCTAAGGCCGAAGTAGAGTGGTTTTTTTCGCCCGTATTTATCCAGCAATGGTCCGTATAAAAGCTGTCCTGCCGAGATGCCTATAAAAAAACTGGAAAGCGTAAGTGATACATTACTTACGTCGGTTTGTAACTCCTTAGCGATATTAGGGAAGCCGGGCAGGTACATATCGATCGAGAACGGCCCGATAGCGCTGAGGAGTCCTAAAAGAAGTATTTTTAAAAATTTGTTATTGCCCTTCATAAAAAATGCGTTTTTGGGCAAGCAAGGGTATGAATAAAAGAGCGGCAAAGCTAAGGCAATTTTTGGGAACCCGAGCGGCCCAGGTGCTTCCGGATCAGGGCCAGGTATTTTAAAGGCTTAATTGCAGGTATTAAATCTGGTATTTACCCGCACACCTCTATTTTTGCAGGTATTCAACTAAATTCTGATGCGTTTATTGCTGACTTTTTTTCTTTTGTCTGCTTTTGTAAGCCGTGCCGATGCGCAGAACAGATACATAGATTCCCTGATCACTTATATCAGCCGTTTGCAGGTGGCAGAGGCCAACTCGAATTATCCTGCAGGCTTGTTCCCTTCCCAACGGGCTTATTTACCAGGCCGGAAAGCACCAAAAGAAGATGACAATATTTTTTTTACAGGGTTAATTATCTGGACGCTGAAAGGTATAAAAGAAGAGCTGTCTGCAAACAACCAGGCAATCGTAAATGCCCTGACGGAGAAAGCCATTGCGAATTATTACCGGTATCAAAATAAAGAGGGCCGGCCGGTATATAATTTCTGGCAAACCCAGCCTTCCCGTCATTTTCCCAATAGCCGCTATTTCTCTAAACGTAAAAAGTATATTATACCTGACGATCTTGACGACACATCCATATTATACCTGTCTGCCACATTCAGCGATAGCCTGAAACAAGCGGTAAAAAAGCTGATGGCGGAAAATGCCAACGGGCAAAAACAACAGATCAGGAATACTTTCAGGCGCTACAAAAAAGTACCTGCTTACTCTACCTGGTTCGGTAAAAACATGCCGGTGGATTTTGATATATGTGTGCAGGCTAACGGAATGCGGTTTGTGCTGGACAACCAACTTGAATTAAACCAATATGACAGCGCTACCATCTGGCTGATGAAAGATATGTTGGTTGCCCGCAGGCATCTGAAACGTCCTCATTACACCTCTCCTCACTACCAAAATACCAGTATCATCTTATACCATCTGGCGCGGCTGGTGGCAGCCCATTCAGTACACCCTCTTTTAGCAGATTTTAAGCCTTTGTTGATACGGGACTTAAAAATGGAAATGCAATATGTGTTCAATGGAATGGAGCGCATACTGTTGCAAACGTCTCTTGGCAAACTGGGCGAACCGGTAGGCGAAAAGATAATTGTTTCTGAAAAGGATTGGAATCGCTTTTATTTTTTTGTTGCCAATATGACGTCCGTATTCCCTAATCCTATAAAAGGAGTTTTTGCCAACAGCAGGAAAACCAATTTCTTTTACCGGTCGGA
>JBQGCI010000206.1:0-4433 GCA_052038405.1 Acinetobacter pittii | reverse complement strand
TGATACTGATGGACTCAATATCATCCGGATTGATTTCAGCGCCGCCGCTGCCATAATCGATGGATAAGTCACTACTGTTGCCGGTTCCCAGGTTATTGTTAATGGGTACGCCATCTACCACTACCATCGCGATATTCTTATTGATATTTAATGATGATTCTCCCCGCAAGACGAGCCTGTTGGATCCTGCCAGTCCTCCAGAAACCTGTGTCATGTTGAGGCCTGCTACTTTCCCGTGCAGGGCGCTCAGCATATTACCACTTTTTGCTGTGTTGATATCATCACCTTTTACTTCCTGTACCGCATAGCCTCAGCGCTTTTTTTCTTTCGTGATACCAAGAGAGGTTACGATGACTTCATCCAGGCTATTGTCTGTGGCCTGCATTTTAACGAGGAGGGCATTGTCTTTCCCCCGTGATATCAGCAGGTCGCTAACCGTATGTTTTTCGTAGCTGATATGCGAAAAAATCAAATCGTAACGCTCCCCGTTTCCTGCACCCGGAATGTTGAATGCACCATTTTCGTTGGTAGTGGTGGTAAGTACCCTGCCATTACTGTTTTTAGGCCTGCATTCAATACTAACCCCTGCAACAGGCTCATTTCTGTTGTCAACTACTATGCCTCTTATCTCATTGTTTTGAGCGTTCAGCTGTTGCATAAAGCACAGCATTGCAAAAAGCAAAAAGGCGATGCTTCTCTTTTTAAAAAGATGTCTTGTTCTCATTATTTTCGTTTTGTTAAAGGCCTGCTTCTGATCTGTTGTACTGCATGGCACGTTTACTAATCCAGTTCCGGCACAGGTACGTTTTTGAGTACACCTGCCACTGCAGCCGGTTCTGCAATCTGCTATGCAATACCTCTATTAAACCCTGGGTTCCGGCAATAGCTTCCCGGCACTCTCCCGGTTGAGTGCAGCATACTATTGCATGATTCCGTTTATTTATTTATGATGAAACCCTGATCATGTGTACTGATTGCCAGATGATGAACGGTTGCTATTATAGCTAAAACATCTTCGATCCGGTCATTTTCACTAATGACTCCTGTAAACAACAGTCCTGATAGATCCTCTTCGCTGAACTGTATTTTTACCTGGTATTTCACTTGTAACGTAGCCAACACTTTGTTTAAAGGCGTTTGCTTGAATACCAGTGCTGCTCTTTTTGCCCTGGCGGAGGATGGATCAGTTTTAGATTGCAGGTAATTACTACTATTATCTTTTGAAATATTTTTTTCAATTGAGGTGCGGCCCCTGAAAGTGGTGGCACGGTCACCTGGCTCTAAGAACCTGACGTCATTTTCATGGGCTGCCGTATGTACTTTTACACGTCCTTCCGACAGGTAAACGGTGGTGCTATCGTCCCATTCTTTCACTTCGAAAACAGTGCCCAGGGCGGTAGTAGCGTTATGCCGGGTAACTACAATGAAAGGGCGATTCGCATCTTTCTTCACTTTAAATAAAGCAGTACCTTTTAACCTGAGTTGCCTGTCGGCTGTATTATACCTGCCAACATATTCCAATGAACTACCCTTGTATAGAAGGACGCTGCTGCTGTCTTCCAGGATAATATGCTGGTTCTTTTCCTGTGCCCGAAACGCGGGTATTGGCTGCCGGCTGGCTATGCTTTTCGAAACAATAGTTTTCCCCCGGCCATCATCTGCTTTATACATCAGGCCAAGCAGGATCAAAATGGAGATACATGCGGCAGCCAGGGCGCCCCACATTTTACGAATCCCGTTAGCGTTGCGCTTCGTGGGAATAATGGTTAATTGGGCCGGGTCAACCGCTCCAATCCGGTCCATAATAGCAGCTCTTATTTTTTGTTTTTCGAACGTAATATCCGCTGCATCTGGCCGGCGATCTTTTTGCTCCATCCATTCATGCAGTAATTTCTCTTCCTTCTTGTCGAGTAACGAAAGCAGTTCATGCAGTTCAGCTGTCGTTGCAGACTGATCTTTATATTTTTGTAAGAGTAGTGATAACTGTTGCATGTTCTCTATTAAATGTATAATGAAGGAAAAAGGGGGGTGCCTTTTATGTTACCGAATTATTAATTAATCAGGAAAGGAAAAGGATGATAAATGTGTAGAAAGACAGGTCAGTAGTTGAAGCAATGCGTTTTAACGTTGCAATTGCAGATTTTACATATTCGCGGACAGTATCTTCTGCAATGCCTAGTATGTTAGCGGTTTCCTGATACGATCTGCCTTCGATTTTGCATAATTCAAAAGCCAGCCTTTTCCGTTCGGGTAATTGATTGATGGCTTTGCTGAGCAAGCCGGAGCGTATCTGGTACAGTTCTTCATCCTCAGCAACCGTATCTGTTATATCTGTCGCATGTTCCTGCAGCGTTTCAATCCTGCTTTTTACATTTTGCCTGAGTGTGGCCATCGTAAGATAGAAGCTGGTTGTAAATAGCCATCCCCCTACAGATTGTTCATGGGTCAGAGATGCTCTCTTTTCCCAAAGGGTTAAGAAAACGGTTTGTAATACATCTTCGGCTTCGGCGGTATAGGGAAGCAGTTTGTAAATATTACGGTACAGAGCCGAACTGTAATGGTCGTATAACCTGGCAAATAGCGCTCTGTCTCCGTTATGCAGGGCAGTTATGATTATTTTATTTTCGGGAAGGCTCATTACAGCCTGCAAAAATAGAAACAGCTTTCGCGAAAGAGCCGATGGGCACATTAAGAAAATGTAAACTATGATCCGGATGAAAGAATAAGACTCTTTGGGTGCCGCGCTATTCTTTTTGTTTAAAATAAATACTTCAATCGTCAATTTTAGCCATCCGGCTTATATGTTTTAATAAGTCAAATATTTTAGGGCACTTGTTTCATTAGAGCGTCGGCAGTTGCAATAATTGCCCATTGGTTTAGTGAGAGTTAAAAGCGGCCCGAACTAAAAATGTGCTGTGCGCTTACCGGATTGTATGGGGCGGGGCGGACATTTTAAAAATGCTCATCAACAGGACTTGTTTATTTTTTAAAATGAATCTGCTATTTTTGAAGGTAACAACTATTGGCATTTGAAAAATCAACGATTGTACGAATTGTCGCTGCGCATTGCGGAGCATGATGATGAAATGGCTTTTAAGGAGCTGTACAATTTTTTTTATTTTGATCTGATCGCTTTTTCCCGGTCCATTATAAATAACGAGCAGGATGCCGAAGACGTGGTCGTTAATGTATTTATTCGCCTATGGCAGAATCGTAAGACCATGGGCAGTATCAAAAATATTTCAGCCTACCTATATACGGCAACGAAATATGCTTCTATTAATGTGCTTAAAGCCAGGAAGGAGATCAATAATATAGATATTGATGATCTGGCCGATACATTTCAATACAGTTTTGCAAACCCCGAAACAGAATTGATTGACCGGGAAAATATAAAGCGCCTGGAAGAGTTGCTAAATACCTTGCCGCCTAAATCTCGACTGGTGTTTTACCTGGTGAAGGATAAAGGGTTGAGCTGCAAAGAAGTAAGCGTCCTGTTAAACACTTCTATAAGGACGGTAGAAACGCAGCTATATCAAACGGTGAGGAAAATTGCTGCCTGGCTGGCCCGTGAAAACATACACCTGAAGAAAAAATCGGGGAATTCTTAAAAAAAAATAAAACTGCAATACGTAGTTCCGCTATTTTTTTTGTCATCTATATTACAGATAGATGGCGTTTATGCAAGAAGAACGTTTTATTAAGCTACTGACTAAAAAGCTTTCCGGGGAAATAACCTTGTCGGAACAGATGGAGCTGTCCCGGTGGTTAGAAGGCAATGCTGATGATGCGCGTGTGGAAGAACAATTTTCGGAGCTGCTTGATAACGACAACTTACAGGCCTACTCATCAAAGCAACTTGCAAAAAAGGAGCAGAACTGGAATAAGCTGCATCAGCTGATGAAGGAAGATGCAGAGCCGATGGTGATAGCGCGGAAACCGGCAAGAATAAGGTCTGTGGTAAAATGGATGGCTGCTGCAAGCATTATAGTATTATTGGTTACGCTTGGCATTAATACAGACACAGGAAAAAATAAGCCGGGGGTACGCAATAGTAATATTGTAGCTACTAAAAAGGGGTCAAAATCCAGCCTGGTATTGCCAGATGGTTCGAAAGTGTGGATCAATAGTGATAGTAAGATCTCTTATGAAGATGGATTTGGCAAAACGCATCGGACACTTAGTTTGACGGGTGAAGCTTATTTTGATGTAGTGAAAGATAGTGAACGCCCTTTTATTATTCATACTTCGGAGCTGGATGTAAAGGTTTTGGGAACCGCGTTTAACGTGCGGTCATATCCTGATGAGAAGAATACCACCACCACCCTGGTGAGAGGGTCTTTACAGGTAAAGCTTAGTAAGCATGAACAGCAGGTGTATGTATTGAAGCACGACGAAAAACTGATTGTCAACAAAGAGCCGTTGCAACCTTC
>JBQGCI010000205.1:0-12659 GCA_052038405.1 Acinetobacter pittii | reverse complement strand
TCTGACAACAAATCTGAATGGAAGTATAACTATGGTTCAACCAATAAGCATGTGCTGTTTGGCGACTGGCAGGTGTGTTTTCAAACTTATATCGACCTGTATAAGATGGACAAAGTAAAAGACCCCCAAAAGATCGCCCGCGCCAAGGAAGTAATGGAGTACCAGATGAGCACACCTCAAAATGACTACTGGTGGTGGGCCGATGGCTTGTATATGGTAATGCCGGTAATGACCAAAATGTATCAAATTACCCGCAATGCTCAGTACCTGGATAAAATGGCAGACTATTTTGCGTATGCCAACAGTATTATGTATGACCCGGTAGAAAAAATATATTACAGGGATGCCAAGTATATTTATCCCAAACATAAAAGCATTAACGGGAAAAAGGATTTTTGGGCGAGAGGCAACGGCTGGGTGATAGCAGCCCTGGCAAAAGTACTGGAAGACCTGCCTGCCGCTGATAAACACCGGAAGGAATATGAAGAGAAATTTTTAGGTCTTGCGGCTACTGTAAAAAATTTGCAGCAACCGGAGGGATACTGGACCCGCAGTATGATGGATCCGAAACACGCCCCGGGTCCTGAAACCAGCGGTACCGCCTTTTTTACTTATGGGTTGCTTTGGGGTATTAATAACGGGTACCTCGACAAAGCCGCATACTGGCCAACCGTACGGAAGGCCTGGAGCTACCTGACACAAACGGCGATGCAGCCTGATGGCAAGATAGGCTATGTACAACCAATTGGGGAGCGGGCGATACCTGGACAGGTAGTTAATAAAGATGCTACCGCTGGTTTTGGAGTAGGCGCATTTTTACTGGCAGCAACGGAAATGTATAAATTCGTTCAGGATAGAAAATAAATATGATTCATTTTTTTAATCGTGTGGGCCTGCTGGTTGCTCTTGTAACCGGCTTTATAGTAAGTGCGGTAGCGCAGCTACCATTGCGGCACTTTAAACCGGGCGCGCTTTGGCCCGATCAGGACGGAAAGCATATCAACGCCCATGGCGGAGGCATATTATTTCACAAAGGTACCTATTACTGGTTTGGCGAGCATAAGGGCGAAAAGTCTAACAATGCATATGTGGGTGTAACCGTATATTCGTCCGGCGATCTGTACAACTGGAAGAATGAAGGCGTTGCCTATAAAGTAGACGATAATGCCGCACACCTCACTAAAAGGGGATCTGTTATTGAAAGGCCCAAAGTAATCTACAATAAAAGGACGAAGCAGTTTGTAATGTATTTTCACCTCGAGCTGGCCGGGCAGGGATATGGAGCCGCTTATGCAGCCGTTGCTGTTAGCGATAAAGTAACAGGGCCTTATACATTTTTGCGGGCTTCAAGAGTAAACCCCGGCTACTGGCCCTTGAATATACCTGATGGTGAGCGGATACTAAGGATCAATCCTGATGACTACAAAGACTGGTGGACTCCCAAATGGAGAGCGGCTGTGGAGAAAGGATGGTTTGTACAACAGCATTTATACGGCGGCCAGATGTCGCGGGATATGACTTTGTTCGTTGATGATGATGATAAGGCCTACCATATTTATGCATCGGAGGAAAACCTGACCTTGCATATTGCAGAACTTTCTGATGACTATACGCAACATACCGGTAAATACATCCGGGTACTCCCGGCCGGGCATAACGAAGCGCCGGCTATCTTTAAAAGAAAGGGCAGGTATTATATGATTACTTCCGGTTGTACGGGCTGGGATCCAAACGCAGCAAGGCTTCTGGTTGCTGATCATATAATGGGTGATTGGAAACTACTGCCCAACCCCTGTGTGGGTGACGGAGCGGAAAAAACTTTTCAATCCCAGGGTACTTATATTGTACCCGTCGCCGGAAAAAAAGATGCCTTCATTTTTATGGCCGACCGGTGGACCCCCAAAAAACCTATCGATGGACGTTATGTTTGGTTGCCCATACGATTTGAAAACGATCTGCCTGTCTTGACTTGGCTTGATGAATGGAATTTAAATGTATTCGATCGATAAACCTGAAACCAATGGTTCCATGAAACATGTTTTTATTGTAATAGTTGTCCTTATCAGCGGCTGCTCTTTTTTGGCTGCACAGCAGAAGGGCGATGGCTGGGATATCCTGCTGCAGCAGAAAAGAGTCCCCAGCCAGCCTGTCTTTAAAGTAACCAACCCCGACTATACCATAAGCCCGCACACGGGCATGACCCGCGAGCATTGGAAACAAATGGCACTGTATTTACTTAAAGGAGCATTTAGTTATATCAATGACATCAATGACCCCATGCAGTTTCCGAAGGAGCCGGGCAAAAGTTACCCGCGCCAGGCTTCGCAGGTTCCTACAGAAAAGCTGGAAGGGCTGAGCCGCACACTCTTTATAGCGGCGCCTTTATTAAAAGAAGACTCAAGCCTTGTACTGAATAATATTCGCGTAGCCGATTATTATCGGCACCAGATATTAAACCTGTTAAACCCCCAAAGCGAATCCTATATTAAACCACAGGAAAAAAATGGCGGTCCCAGCCAGGTACTGGTAGAGTTTGGCGCTTTAGCAGTATCCTTATTTTATGCGCCTGAAGTATTGTTCGATCCCCTGACAAAAGAACAAAAGGATTTATTGGCGCATACCATGCTCAGCTATGGCGATGGTAAAACCGTGCCTTCCAACTGGAAGTTCTTTAACATTTTTGTGTTGAGCTTTTTTAAAGACAAGGGTTATGAAGTCAATGAAAAATTGCTCGTTGAGTACCTTGATAAATCCCTGGAGCATTACAGGGGGGCCGGCTGGTACAACGATAACCCGGCTTATGACTATTACAGCATGTGGGCCTTCCAGATGTATGGCCCTCTATGGGCCGAATATTTTGGAAAAAAATACTACCCCGGATACGCACAGAAATTTTTAAAAAATTTCGACGACCTTAAGCGGGAATACCCGTATATGTTTGGCAGGGATGGTAAGATGATTGTTTGGGGAAGAAGCATGACCTACAGGATCGGCGCTATTGTTCCGTTTACGCTGATGGGTTTGCAAAATGATCCCGCTGTCAATTATGGCTGGATGCGGCGGATTGCTTCAGGTGTAATGAAGCAATTTATTACACATCCTGATTTTATGAAAGACAATGTACCTACGTTAGGGGTGTATGGTTCTTTTGAACCTGCTGTTCAGCCCTACAGCTGTCGCGGAAGTGTATACTGGATGGGCAAAGCCTTTTTTGCCCTTATGTTACCAAAGGATAGTCCTTTCTGGACGGCTACAGAAAATGATGGTGACTGGGAAAACGAGATGAAAAAAGGTGAAGTGTATCATCATTTTGCGGATAGCTCGAATATACTCATCACCGATTATCCTGATATAGGCGCTTCCGAAATCAGGGCATGGTGCAAGGTAAAATTGGCTGGCGCCTGGGAAACTTTCCGCGCCAGCGAAAACTACAACAGGCTTGCTTATAACAGTGCATTTCCCTGGCAGGCCGATAGTGCAGACGGCGTAGTATCGATGAACTACCTTTTCAAAAATCAAAAGAATGAATGGGAGCCATTACGGTTGTACGACTTCAAACGGTTTGAGAACGGGATTTACTATCGCGATGCGGTATTGGAAACCAGCCCTGACCTGAAACTGCAACTGGCAGATATACCACTTGCTAATGGTATGCTGAGAGTGGATAAGATCAGCGCTCCGGTTGCGACGGAGATAAGGCTGGGTCATTATGCATTACCGCGGTTGCAAAAAGATATCATAACTACACGCAGGAAGGTAAAAGGCAAAGAGGTTGTAATGATAGATAATGGTGTTTACCAGTTGGCAATGGTTAACTGGCAGGGATGGGACAGGATATTCGATGCCGGTACAAAAAATGTACACCCCGAAAGTAAAGAAAGCCGTGTGATTAACACGGCTACCCGTATCGATGCCGGCCAGACGCAGGCATATCTTACCCTGATGCTTTGGAAAAAATCAGGGGAACGTTGGTCCGATGAAGAATTACTGCCCATAAAAAGAACGGAAGTGAGCGATTCCGTAATAAAAATTGAGTTATATAACCAACCAACCAAACTGATTAAGTAGCGGGTACCTGGCACCAGTTAAAGTAAAGTTCCGGGGCAGTACCCTCAACGCATGTTATACCTGCAAAGCCTGCCGGGCTCCTGGTTCATACCCAGGCAGGTTAATAACCTGAGCAATGCAAGCATAGTGGTGATGGTCAGAACATCTGTACTTTCAATAGCCATATCCGATCCCAAAGCAGAACATGAACTTACTCCTCAATGCGGCGGTATTCAATGGCAAGCCCGCTGTAATTATCTGGTTCCAGGAAACAATCTGATATTGACTTAACCGCTTGACGCTATCAAAGCACCCACAAATTATCCTATGTTCAAAAATTACAAGCGACTTCTTAAGAAACAACTATACTAAAGATCAGCAGAAACTCCCTCCGTAGGGGCTGAAAAACAGCTGGTGCACAACCGTTCCGGCAGCGTGCGCGTCAGGTTTGAAGCGCCATGAGATACTGTTTGTAGAAACTTACCACAAGAGTTAAATTTTGGTTAACAAAGGTTAAAATCCAACTATATCTGCTTAAAAAATATAAATACTTTTATAAAAGTAAAACTGACAAATATTTTACTGAAGCTTGCAATTTTAGACAGAAGATTTATTGAGAATTACGTAACAAACCAAACTTTTCGATGACGTGGGGCGTGTTGAATTGTAACATCACCAACAGATATTAGCTTTTTTCATTTTGCTCCGGCAAAAAGAAAAGGTTTTTTGACACCGTAAAACCGGCCTTTTATGGCTGGCAGGGAAAGGTATGTATTTCAATGAACGTTCCGGAGCCAAACATTATTTTTCATTTAAACCTCACAAAATCAGGTATGCTTATTCGATTTTATTTCAGATGCCTGCTGGTAATGGGTCTTGCCCTGGTATTGCAGGACAATGCTCACGCACAGCAGCAAAACATTGTAGTAAAGGGTACTGTTACTACAGATGCAGGAGCGGCGCTTGCCAATGCTACCGTTTTCCTGAAAAGCGATTCAACGCGGGCTACGTTAACAGGGCAGGATGGTAGCTATCAAATTGAAGCTCCTGCCAACGGAACCATTATTTTTTCTGCGATTGGTTATGCCAGGGCTGAAAGGGCTATAGAAGGAAATTCCATTGTTAATGTGGTACTTACAACGCAGTCTAAAAATATGGACGAAATTGTAGTGGTAGGATTTGGTACACAGCGGAAAAAGAGCATGGTCAGTTCAGTAACTTCGGTGAATGTAGAGGAGTTGAGAGTGCCTACCGGTAACATTACTAATGCGCTTGCCGGCCGCGTGGCGGGAATGGTCGCCTTTCAGACCAGCGGGGAACCGGGCATCGGTACCGACAATTCCCAGTTTTACATCCGGGGACTTTCTTCCTTCGGAACCGGTAAACAGGATCCGCTGATCCTGATTGATGGTGTGGAATCCAGCCCAACGGATATGGCCAGGATACAGCCGGATGACATTGCCAATTTTTCTGTTCTTAAGGACGCAGCCGCATCAGCGGTATATGGCGCGCGTGGCGCCAATGGGGTGGTACTCATCAATACCAAATCCGGTAAACAGGGTGAGACCCGTTTTGATTTCAGGGCAGAAACGCGGCTGTCGACGAATACCAAGAATTTCGATTTCGCAGACAATATAACTTACATGAAGCTGGCGAACGAAGCTACGATCACCAGGTTACCTAATGCCGCGCTTCCGTATTCGGTAAATAAAATCAATCATACGATCGCCGGAGACGACCCCTACCTGTATCCCAATAATGACTGGATCGGACAGTTGATCAAAAAAAATACCATCAACCAGAGCTATAACCTCGGCATATCAGGCGGTACAACGAAGGCTCGCTATTATGTTTCGGGATCGTACCAGCTAAACAATGGTAATCTGAAGGTAGACCCTATCAACGACTTTAATAATAATATCAAGCTGCAAAGCTATTCACTGCGTTCCAACATTAATCTGAACCTGACTAACAGCACCGAATTGGTGGTAAGACTGTATGGCCAGTTTGACGACTATGCAGGACCCATCGGCGGTGGCGCAGCTACCTATAGAAATGCTATATGGGCTAACCCGGTCATGTTCCCGGCCGTTTACCCGGCTAGCATGCTCCCTTATATAGAGCACCCGCTATTCGGCTCCACCAGAACCTATGCTTCAGATGGCAGCCGTACCAGTACCCTGTATGTAAATCCTTATGCAGAAATGGTGAAGGGATATTCTGTGGCCAAAACTTCCAACCTGATGCCGCAACTGGAGCTGAATCAGAATCTTAAGTTTATCACGCCGGGCCTCGGATTCAGAGGTATGGCTTATATAAGACGCACTTCATATTTCCGGGTGGACAGGAGCTACAATCCTTTCTATTATGAGCCTGAAATCAATCCCCTTGATCAGACCTACCAGTTGAGAGTGCTGAATGATGGTACTACCGGATCTGTGGGTACCGTGGGCGGAGAAACACTGGGGTATGCCGAAGCTTCAAAAGACGTGAATTCCAGGATCTGGGCGCAGGGCATACTGGATTATAACCACCGTTTCCAGAAACATGACGTAAGCGGTATGCTGATCAGCTATTTGTCCAGCTATGAAACCGGCAACGGCGGCAATGTGACCGCTTCTTTACCACAGCGCAATACCGGTATATCGGGCAGGTTTTCTTATGGATATGATGACCGTTACATGGCTGAATTCAATTTCGGGTACAATGCTTCGGAACGCTTTGCAAAAAACAGCCGCTGGGGCTTCTTTCCATCCGGGGGTATTGCCTACCGGGTTTCGAATGAGAAATTTTTCGAGCCGCTGTTAAAAACCATTAATGATCTGAAGTTCCGGTTTACCTATGGATTGGTGGGTAATGATCAGATAGGTAATACTGCTGACCGTTTCTTTTATCTCTCCAGCCTGAACCTGGACGACGGAACTTTTGGCGCCTTTTTTGGCCGGAATGAAGGTGCGGCTACTTACTATAGACCCGGAGTTGCCATTTATCGCTACGCCAACGACCGCATCACCTGGGAACGTTCTAAACAGATCAACCTGGGTATGGACCTGCGGATGTTTGATGCGCTTACGGTTACCCTGGATGCCTTTAAACAGTACCGTACTAACATTTTAATGGTCCGCACGTATGTAGAGAATGCAGCTGGCTTTATGGCTGATCCGATTTCTAACTACGGCAAGGCCGAAAGCAGGGGACTGGAAGCTGCCCTGACCTTCAACAGGAATTATGGAAAATACTTCAATATTAATACCCGGGGAACCTTTACCTATGCTACCAGCAAAAGAACCGTAGTAGATGAGTTGAAGTATGACAAAACGCTGGCTTATTTATCCCAGGCAGGACAGCCCATCGCCCAGAGATGGGGTTTGATCGCGGAAAGGTTATTTATCGATAAAAACGAGGTAAGTAATTCGCCCCTTCAATATAGTGATCCTAACCTGCTGGCAGGCGATATTAAATACCGCGACGTAAACAGAGACGGGGTGATCAACGATGACGATATGGTGCCTATCGGGTATCCTACTACTCCCGAGATCATTTATGGTTTCGGTTCTACATTGCGTTATAAAAACATAGATTTCGGCTTCTATTTCCAGGGATCTGCGCGCTCGTCATTCTTCATTAACCCGCAGAACATTCAGCCCTTTTACCGCAACGGCGGCAATGAAAACGGCCTGATGAATGCAATTGCCGAAAGCCACTGGTCTGAAGACAACCCCAACCTGTACGCTTTCTGGCCAAGGCTTAGCACTTTGGATGTGCCCTCTAATAACAAGGTATCTACCTGGTGGATGCGTAATGGCAACTTCCTGAGATTGAAAAGCATCGATGCCGGTTACAATTTCGACAAATTAACCCGTTATAAGATCAGGTCGGCACGCCTTTATTTTACTGCCAACAACCTGGCCTTGTGGAGCAATTTTAAATTGTGGGATGTTGAAATGGGTGGCAGCGGCCTGGGGTATCCCATTCAATCGGTATATGCATTAGGTCTGCAGGTTAATTTCTAACCCTAAAACGAACTAGAACTATTTAATTATAAAAAGATGATCATGAAACTGATTCGCTCATATAAAAAAGCCCGTTTTGCCGCCGGTGCCCTTCTTTTAGCACTGCTGCTGATCCTGGGCAACTCATGCCGGAAATTCCTGGACATTGTGCCGGATAACGTTGTTACCATCGAAAGCGCGTTCAAGTTGCGTAAAGAGGCCGAAAAGTATTTATTTGCCTGCTATTCTTACCTGCCGAAGAACGGGGATGCCTGGTTTAACCCCGCCATGACTACGGCAGATGAGATATGGTATCCCCAAACCGACCAGAGTACCTGGCATTCGGCATTCCGTATTGCCCAGGGTCAGCAAAATAAAAATACGCCTTTATTCGACGATTGGGCAGGTCGCAGGAAAGGAAACGGAGATGACAGCAGGTCGGTACCGCTTAAAATGTGGCGCGGGATTAACCAGTGCAATATTTTTATTGAAAATATGAAGGACCTGAACAAGGTCCGCGATATCGATCCATACGAAAGAGAAAGATGGATAGGGGAAGCTGAGTTCCTGAAGGCCTATTATCACTATTACATGTTGCGTATGTACGGCCCCATTCCTGTTATGGCAAAAAGCATAGACATTGATGCTGAAAATATCTTTACTAAAAGACAGCCGGTCGACGCCTGTGTTGACTATATTGCTACCTTATTGGATAGCTCCTTCAACAAACTGCCGCTGAAAATATCTGACGAGAATAATGAGCTGGGCCGAATCACTCAACCGATTGCGAAGGCATTGAAAGCTAAACTCCTTGTAATGGCTGCCAGTCCCCTGTTTAACGGGAATTCCGATTTTGCTTCCTTTAAGGATAAAGGAGGAACGAACCTGTTCAATCCAGCATTCGATCCTAAAAAATGGGAACGCGCTGCTGCTGCCTGTAAAGAAGCGATTGACCTGGCAGAAGCAAACGGCTACGCTTTATACACCTACAAAAATGACGTACATAACCTGAGTGATACTTTAAAAACGCAGCTGAACGTTAGGAACGCGCTAACTACTTGGTGGAACCCGGAAATCATCTGGGGTGCGTCCAACAGTTATTTTGTAAACGAATCGCTGTGTATCCCACCTTTGGAAAGAGGCAGTAATTTTGACCGTTTTAGCCTGGAGGGCCTGTGGGCGCCCCCTTTGAAGATCGCGAAAATGTTCTATACCAGCAACGGGGTTCCGATTGAAGAAGATAAAACATTGAACTTTACGAATTATACAGAACTGAGAACTGCTACTGCTGCCGATAAGTATTATATAGAACCCAACTTTGTTACAGCAAGATTACATTTCGATCGGGAGCCACGCTTCTACGCCAGCCTCGGTTTTGATGGTGGTATCTTTTACATGCAGGACAGCCCAAGCGGCAGCGACGAAAATACTTATTATGTAAAAGCCAAGAACGCGGAGAATGCGGGTTTCGGTAACATCAGGAACTATAGTGAAACCGGTTATTTCGTTAAAAAACTGGTGAACTGGAGAAGCACGATCCGGGGCCAGACTAATCCTACCTGGCTGGGATACCCCTGGCCAATGATACGTATGGCCGACTTGTATCTTCTGTATGCAGAAGCTTTGAATGAAGTACAGGGCGGTTCTTCTGAAGCTATACAGTATGTTGATAAAATAAGGACACGCGCCGGACTTAAGGGCGTGGTTCAATCCTGGAGCAACTATTCCAGCAGCCCTTCCAAATTCTCCTCTAAAGAAGGCCTCAGAGAAATTATACAGAGAGAAAGGATGATCGAGCTGGTTTTTGAAGGAGAGCGCCTTTGGGACCTCAAACGCTGGAAACTGGCTGCAGATGTATTGAACGAAGAGATAAAAGGCTGGAATATTTTTGGTAAAACGGCAGAATCTTTTTACCAGGAGCGATATGTGTTCAGGCAAACCTTTATCACGCCACGCGACTATTTCTGGCCAATCGGTGATTACGATACACGCCGGAACCCGGAGCTGGTAGAAAATCCAGGCTGGTAAATTATTATTCACTATTAATTACTATAAATATGAAGACAATATTATACGGTTTTCTAGCCATCGTTCTTGCTACGGGCTTCGTTTCCTGTAAGCAGGACCTGGGATGGAAAGAACCTCTTGGAGAAGAAGGCGGCAAACCTCAACCGATTACCGATGTAAATGTGATCAATGGCAATGGTAAAGCTTCCATCTCCTACACATTACCAAAAGACCCCAGAGTGCTGTATGTATCTGCGGTGTACACTATGAGTAACGGGCAAAAAGCAGAGGTAAAATCTGCCTATTACTCAAATTCGTTATCGGTAGAGGGTTTTGCAGATACGAAAGACTACATGGTAGAACTGTCCACAGTAAGTCGCGCCGGTGTGAAATCTGATCCGGTATCTGTAATGGTGAAGCCCCTGGAAGCTCCCATTTGGCAGGTACTCAAAAGCCTTAAATTACAAAATGCTTTTGGTGGCTATAACCTGACCGCCCTCAATCAGGCTAAGTCGGACATCGCTATCCTGGTACTAAAGAAGGATGAGTTCAACGAATGGGCCATTGATAATAACAAAAGCATCTATACCAATCTGGATTCCATTGAGTCCAAAGTAAGGGCGCTGGATACTTCATTGCACACTTTCCCTATTGTAGTACGTGACCGATGGGGTAATACCACCGACACGCTGTTCAGCAATGTAAAGCCGATGTACGAAGCGGAATTTTCAAAAAGCCTCTTCAGGACGTTTGTGCTACCAGGCGATGCACCGCAGGTAACCAATGGCGCCCGTCTGGAATATGCCTGGGATAACAGGCTGGGCTGGCCTAACACCAGCTTTACCCTGCAAACAACAGGCGGTACCGGACCGCATACGATCGGTTTCGATATAGGGGTGGTAGGAAAGCTCAGCCGGATATGGATCAGGCCTTATCCTGAAGGAGATCGCTGGTATTTTCTTACTACCATGAAGCGTTTCGAAATATGGGGATCCGCCAACCCAAGCCTTACCGGGGCATTTGACAATACCTGGACACTGCTGGGAAGCTACGAAGTAAAAAAGCCTTCCGGATTACCTTATGGCACAGATAACTCTTTAGATCGGACTACCGCCGCAGCCGGTTTCAACTGGGATATCGATTTGAACGCACCTAAAGTACGGTACATAAGGATCAGGTGCCTCGAAAATTTTGCAGGCGGTACCGCACAAAGTATCAATGAACTTAGTGTATTTGGCGACAACAGATAATTAACCAGAAAAAAGTATTGAAAATGAAAAGTATTCGAACACTTCTATTCTTCGCCATGATAATACCCATATTTTTTTCGTGTTCCAAGTGGGACGACTTTAAAAAATATGTGGAAGCGGGAGAAATTGTATATACAGGAAAAATGGATTCGCTGAAAGTGTATTCAGGTAAAGAGCGTGTGATGTTGTACGGGCTGCTGAAAGCAGATCCCAAGATCAGTAAAATTTCGGTATCCTGGGATAACGGTGCTGATTCCATCCTGTACGACTATGTCAAGCAAAACCCCGCGGTAGATACATTCATCCGTACTTTCCCGGTAGAAGAGGGTGTTAAAAGCTTTAAGGTGGTTACTTATGACAACGTAGGCAACAAATCAGTAGATGTTTATGCGGTGGGTACGTCTTATGGCGAAAACTTCAGGCGCCGGCTGGCCAACAGGAATATTTCGTCGATAGATTTTAGTGATAACGGCACAACCGTCAACTGGGAAGTGATGGACCTGGTTACCGGCCCTCAGTACACAGAAGTGGTGTATACCGATGCCGGAGGAACAGAAAGAAAGGTAATGGCGCCGGTTTCACAAGGTAGCACCTTTCTGAATGGTTTAACCATGTCTACTACCATCCGGTACAGAACTATCTTTAAACCCGATGCCACAGCGATTGATACCTTTATGACGGCTTACAACCAACGGGCACTGAAAGTAGTACCGCCGCTTAAAAACCGCCAGGTACCCTTTGCCGCAGCTTCACAAAGCGGCCGTTGGGGTGTGCTGGCCAACTGGAAGACCAACGATGCCATTAAAATTCACGGTGGCCAGGGCGGATGGGATGAATGGAACGGTAATATCTTTAACGTGGAATCAGGCTGGGGCGCTCCCGCCATCACTAATGGTAAGATCTGGCAGACCTTCACTTTAGGAGCAGGTACTTATACATTCGAGATTTCGGATCTGCGAGATACAAACCTGGAGGAAAGCGACAATACTTACCTGGTGGTTTCCGCCGGAACTGAGCTCCCGGATGTAGCTAATATTGCCAGCGCTATGGGTTCTGCCAAAATTGTCAATGGTAAACCACTCACTTCGCTTCGCGTAGTATTTACAATAACGCAACCTTCTCAGGTGGTTAGCCTGGGTTACCTTACTACACAATCCGGTGGCACACCCGGAAGGTATTGTAATATCAGGGCATTTAATTTCTACGCAAATTAACCATAGTATAAAAACCTTACAGGCTCTGACCGCTTACTGCGCCAAAAGCCTGTAAGGTTTTTTTATTGCTACTCCTTATCAAATAACGGAAGTATGGTCTTCCCATTGTTAAACTAAAAGAATTATTAAATGAAACACCCGCTTTTTTT
>JBQGCI010000204.1:0-11071 GCA_052038405.1 Acinetobacter pittii | reverse complement strand
AGCCGCCAGGCGGGGATCAGCCGTCATCATACCACTTACGTCTGTCCAGATCTCGAGCATTGCTGCGTTCAAGGCTGCGGCAATAATAGCCGCCGTATAATCAGATCCGCCACGCCCCATGGTAGTGGTAATACCCTCAGCATTGCTGGCAATAAAGCCGGGAACAATACAAAGCGACGTTTGCAGGCTATTAAAATATTGAGCGATGTTCGCCTGTGTTAGCTCAAAATTCACCTGGGCCTGCGTATAATTGCTATTGGTGGTAATTAGCTGCCGGGCATCTTTCCATTGTACTTCTACCTGGTCAAAACGAAGCTTTTCGGCAATGATCTGTGAAGACAGCCACTCTCCGTAACTCGCCAGGCGATCCTTGGTGCGCGGTGTTATTTCGCTTAATAGAAAGATGCCATTACAGATATCTTCTATTTCATTGATAGAGGTTTTAACGAGGCTTAATAACTGGCTCTGATGCGCTACCGGTATCAGGTTCTTTACCGCATCAAAGTGTCGTTTCTCGATGTCGGCAATCGTTTGTTTATAGGTCTCATTTCCCCTGGCCGCATCATTAGCAGCTTGCAATAACATATCCGTTACACCGCCAAGTGCCGATACCACCACTATGGTTTTATCTTTACTTACTGCCCCTTTTACGATAGCCGCCACTTTGTTTATGTTCTCGGCATTAGCTACCGAAGTGCCGCCAAATTTTAAAACCTGCATGGTTTATAACAATTAAAATATTAAGGATGATTGATCAGGAACGGCCTCATTGGCCCAGGTAGTGATATGACAATGTACAACCCTTAACGGGTTGTAGTAATAGTTGTAGTGGTAGCAGTTGCTATAAAGTAACCCTGGCTGATATGTGTATAGTTGTTATACATGAACCTGCACAAGATAAGACAGTATTAAAATACAAACAAATATTTTTTAGGTAGCGGTTATATGGTATTTTAATATTTCCGGGTACTGATCACATTTTCAGGAAGACTAAGATGGTTCCAGTCTTTGTGAAGTGCCATTGCCGCTCCCATCGCGGTAGCCTGTGATACCGATGCGGCAAATACTTCTGTTTGAGGGTAAGCTTCAGCTAATAGCTGCATATAAGTTTCATTTTTGGCAAAACCGCCATCTACAAAAATCTTTTTTACTTTGTCGTTGTACACCAGATCGGTAGAACGTTTTTGTGCTATGATCACCTGTCTGATAAAATTAATATAAGCCGCTTCATAACTAACATAGTTAGCAACATCGAAATCAGTGAGCTCATTTAATGCCGGTTCATCTTTCAGCAGGCTTTTATCATAGGCTATTTTCTCAAAGTAATTGGGCACTTCAACAAAATATTCCGATAGTTTTTTGATAATCTGTTCGTGGGCGTATCCTGCAAACAAACGCGAAGACTTTACGGTATTGCCCTCAAAAGTCATATAACAAAGGCAATCCTTTTCCAGCTCCTCTTTGGTAAGCGGCGTATCATTAAAAGCATTCATACTGATACACCAGGTTCCGTTAGAGTTTAATAAAAACGGCTCATGTACATTTTGAATGTAAGGAATAAATGCTGCTGAGCTATCGTGCAACCCAATACCGCACTTCAGATATTTTCCGTTATAAACAATATCTATCGCTTTAGCGGAAGAAAATACCGGGGCCAGCTTTTTGTCTATTCCCTCTTTTATTACCCAGTTATGGTAATTGTTCTTGCGATAGTCCCACAGGGCTGTATGACAGCCTATGCTGGTAATATCAGAGTACTTCCGGCCGCTAATCAAATAGCTCAGGTATTGAGGAAAATGGAGCGCGTATCTGGTCTTATCAAACAGTTTTGTTTTGTCGTATTTTAAGGAGTAAAGCTGCAAACCGGAGTTAAGGTTACCCAAAGCAGGTGATGCGGTGGCGATAGCCACGTCCTCTTTTGTTCCGTAGCTGGCATAAAACTGTTCTTGCGTTTTAGCCGGATACGGCTTAAGATAGTTATACAGCGGCGTTACGGGAACATCGCTTTCATCGAGGCATACAAAACTGGCTCCGTACGCCGAAAAATTAATGGCCCTGACATCATAGGTATTGCTATCAATATACTTGTTTAATGTATCGAGCACCCATCTGCGCAGGGCTCTTATATCCTCACAGGCAAATCCGTCCTCATCTTCAATCTCCGCAAAGTTTACAGAAACTTCTTCTACAATTTTATAGTCTTCATTAAACAGGAAAAACTTTTTATTCGTTTTTCCAATATCGAATATTGCAATAACAGGAATCAAAACAAAGTATGATTTAAGATGGAGCGTATTTGAACAAACACGCTCCATCAATTTTAAAAGCTACCTAACAGACAAAACAATGTTTCCTCTTTGCAAGGGAAATATTGTTATACATTTTATAATCCGGTTGCTACCGTTTTTTCACCTCTTTTACCAATCAGCTGTTGCCGGATTTTCTCTTCTCTAAACAATCCGAGCGGATTTAATGCCGCTCCGGCTCTCAACCGGGCTTCGGCCAGTAGGGGACGCAAATCAGTACGATAAGCATCCTGCAAGATTTCCTGGGCGCCGGCCACATCGTTACTTCGCTGAGCATCATTCAGCGCCTTGCTATCCACCAGTAAAGCCTGTGCATATGCCAGCTTGATGGCTTCCACACTTTGTAAAAGATCTTCCAGCGGATCTTTGATGTTATGGCTGGCATCTATCATCCATCCCAGGCCGGTGGCATGGTTCAGTCCGCGCGCATCCATGCCTTCCACCAGTTCTTTAAATATCAAAAACAGCTGGTAAGGTTTAATGCTTCCCACCGTCAGATCATCATCCCCATACTTGCTATCATTAAAGTGGAATCCACCGAGTTTTTTCTCGTTCAGCAATAAAGAAACAATTTGCTCAATGTTAGCATTAGGTAAATGGTGTCCCAGATCTACCAGGGTATAGGCTTTTTCGCCCAGCTTGTTGGCATACAATAAGGATTGCCCCCAATCACCCACAGTTGTTGAATAAAAATTCGGTTCGAATGCTTTGTACTCCACAAATATTTTCCAATCCGCGGGTAAAGCGCTGTATATACTTTGCAGGCTTTCCAGTGTATTATTAAATGCGTTTCTGAAATTCAGCTGCCCCGGAAAACTGGAACCATCCGCTAACCAAACAGTTAGTGAGTTAGAGCCTAGTTCCTGGCCATATTTGATCACTTCAATATTATGATCAACAGCCTGCTGTCGCACAGCTTTATCCACATGCTGCATAGAGCCAAATTTATAACTCAGCTTCTGGTCTTTCTGATCCTGGAAGGTGTTGGAATTCATGGCATCAAACTTCAGGTCGAAATCAGCCGCCAGACTTTTAATTGCTTTTGCATCAGTTGGGATATCCCAAGGAATATGCAGCGAGACGGCGCCACTGCTGCGATTGAGCTGGTGGAGCAAACCAATATCTTCTATTTTTTCCTCCAGGGTAGCAGGTTCTCCACCGCCGCTGAAACGACCAAACCGGGTGCCACCGCTTCCCAGGGCCCATGATGGAATAGCTACCTGGAAATCTGTAAGCTTCTTAATAATGCCTTCCGCATCAGGAATGACTCCGGATACATAATCAAAGCCCTTTCGATGCTTTGCTAACCCCTTCTCGTTATGTGCTTCTATCTGCGACTTATTAAGAATCATGAATCAAAATATTTTTGACGATTAAGTAATGTTTTTATAACAACCACTGCCACTATTGGGTTGTATTACCTGAGTATTTTTATCTTTTCAGGCTCTGCTCTTCTTTAAAGCATTTAAAAAACGGGTTAGCCGACTGGAAAATCACCAACCCTTGTTGCTTTGCTATATGAAGATTTTAATTTCCTTATTTATCTCACGAATGCCTGTGCTACGCCGCCGTCGACATTCAGGATATTGCCTGTTGATTTGTTCAGGAGTCCGCTTACAAATACAAAACAGGCATTCGCAATATCATCCGGAAGAATGATCTCGTTCATCAATGTACGCTTTGCGTAATAAGCAGGTAACTCAGCTACTGTAATACCGTAAGCTTTGGCGCGACCTTCGGCCCAGCCTCCTGCCCAGATATTGGAATCGGAGATCACCGCATCAGGGTTTACCGTATTTACCCGGATCTTATCACCGCCCAGCTCGGCCGACAATAAACGTGACAGGTGCGCCTGTGCTGCTTTTGCAGAACCATAGCCGGCATTGTTTGGACCGGCTACTATAGAGTTTTTGGAAACGATATTGATGATGTCACCACCCATATTTTGCTTACGCATCATCTTAACCGCTTCTTTTGATACCATGAACTGGCCTTTCACCAGGATATCATATAAACGGTCCCATTCTTCGATAGAATGTTCCGCTATGCTTTTAGAGATGCTGATACCCGCATTATTTACAATAATATCTACACCGCCAAAAGCCAGTGCTGTACTGGCCAGCGCCTTCTCGATAGATGCCGCATCGGTCACGTTCAATGTTACAGCCGCCGTAGAGTCTTTACCAAAAGCTTTTTGAAACTCTTCAGTTGTGGCATTGATTCTTTCCTGATTAATATCGTTGATAATCACACAGGCGCCTTCGGCTGCAAATTTCCTGGCAATGGCTTTACCAATACCTCCGCCACTACCGGTGATCAGCGCAATACGGCCGCTCAAAGGTTTGGGTCTCGGCATACGCTGCAACTTTGCTTCTTCCAGCAACCAGTATTCAATATTAAACGCTTCCTGCCTTGGTAGCGAAGTATACTCAGAAATCGCTTCAGCACCACGCATTACATTAATCGCATTCGTGTAAAATTCTGCTGCTACCCTTGCTGTTTGTTTATCTTTTGCAAAGGCAAACATACCTACACCGGGATAGATAATGATCACGGGGTTCGCATCGCGGATGGCAGGGCTATTCGGGTGTTTGCAGGTATTATAGTATTCTTCGTACATGTTGCGGTAATCCTCAAATAAGGGCGCAATCTTTTCTTTTACGGCAGCCACATCATCCAGGTTCTCATCTGTTGCCAGATTCAATACCAACGGGCTGATCTTGGTACGCAGGAAGTGATCAGGACAAGAAGTTCCCAAAGGAGCTAATCTTTCCAGGTCGTTAGAGTTGATGTATTGCAATACGCGGTCATCGTCCGTAAAATGACCGATCATTTGTATGTTGGATGAGCAAAATCCACGAAGCACCGGCGCTAAAGCAGCTGCCTGGCTCAGGCGTTCTTCTTTAGAAAGCGACCGGATCTTCTCACCGCCAAAAACAGGTCCTTTTTTACCAGTGTTCTGTTCAATATATTCCGCACATTTTTCTATCACCTCCAATGTATTCATATAGCTTTCATAAGCGGTGTCACCCCAGGTAAAGAGGCCATGTGATCCTAACATAATGCCGCGGATGCCAGGACTTTCATCCAGGCATTGTTTCAGCATCAGGCCTAACTCGAAACCCGGCTTCTGCCAGGGCACCCAGCCAATAGTACCGCCAAATAATTCTTCCGTTATTTTTTTACCATCTTTCGCTGCAGCTATAGCAATAGCCGCATCAGGATGTAAATGATCTATATGTTTAAAAGGTAAAAACCCATGTAGGGGCGTATCAATAGAAGGTGCTTTGGAGCTCAGATCATAAATACAATGATTGAACAATTCTACCATTTCATCTTCATACTCCAAACCACGGTATACATTTTTAAGGCTACGTAACTTATTTACATACAAAGCAGCCAGACCGCTTCTTTCTAAAGTGCCCAGGTCGCCCCCGCTTCCTTTTACCCACATTACTTCTGTATCCTCTCCGGTAAGCGGATCTTTAGCAGTTGCCTTGCAGGATGTATTACCTCCACCATAGTTGGTAAGACGCAGATCTGCACCTAATAAATTGGAACGATAGATCAGTAATGCTACTTCATCTCCTGCGAGTTCAGCAGCTTTTGCTTCATCCCATAAATAACTGACATGTTTGAAAGTTGTAGTGTCTGTTGCCATAACGATCTTGTTTGTGTGCCCGATTAAGAGCTCTATTTTTTTATCCTTTTTACTTAACTATCTCATTGAGTTACCCCATCCTACCAGTAATACGGATAGTAGAATAACTATAATACCCAGAATAATGGTGCCTAAGGTTTTTCTGCCCACGCCTTTCCACTCTTTCAGAATTAACCCCCATACATTGGCTATTAAAATAATGAATGCCATGTGGAGGATCCAGGAGCTCGGACCATTTCCCATTTTGCTTTCGCCCATTCCATAGAAGAAGAACTGTAAAAACCAGGTAGTACCCGCCAGGGCACAAAAAATAATATTCTTAAGAATAGGTACTTTGTTATTGGTATAATCCCCAAAAGTTTTATTACGTGTATTGAGCAGTAAACACCAGATTAAATTGGTGGTAAGGCCACCCCAGAGAATAACGATATAAGAAACATTGTTCTGGTATAAAAATTCTCCCTGCTCCGGGTTAGCCGCTTTCCATAATTCATTGGCGGTATCAGCCATCGGTTTAGCTGCTTCAATACCGAAGTTAAAGCAGGCACTCAGTACACCCGAAATAATAGCCACCGTAATGCCCAGACCGAACTTGTACTCATCTTTTCCCGAAAGATGAGCTTCTGTGTCAGCACTGCCCACAGCATGAGGGTCAACCGCTTTTACATTGCTTCCCGCCAGCTCCTTCTCCTTCATGGTGCCAGCCTTGCCGCATATAATAATACCCAATATACACACCAGCAAACCGGACAGAACTGTAATCCCCCAATTGGTACTGGTTAACAACCCGATAGTATCTTTCCCCTCAGCAGGTGTAAATTGATAATAAATGGCCGGAAGCAACGCGCCTAAAACCATTGACAAGCCCAGTATGATGCTGCTTCCCAGTGATACACCTAAATATCTTACGCCTAAACCGTAAGTAAGGCCGCCAACACCCCAAAGTAAACCGAAGAAATAAGCGTAACCCAGCGTGCTGCCATTAGCCGTGGTGATGATCTCCCAGAAATCAGGGATGGTTAACCATGCTGCGAGCGGGGGAACGATCAGCCACGAAAAAAGGCCGCCAACGATCCAATATGACTCCCAGGCCCATCCCTTTACCTTTTTATACGGAATATAAAAACTTCCTGAAGCAAAGCCACCTATAAAATGAAAAATAACACCGAGTAAAGCGTTCATGAATTATAATATTTTCTATGCAGTAAGCGAAATCATTAGAAGCCGAAAGTAAATCAATCAAAAAGGTCAACTGTCATGCACTGTCATGAATTATTGTAGTTTTTAGAAAAATTAAGAAAATGGAAACCTTTACAGTTATTTTGATATATTGCCATTATAACTCATTCCGACTTGCTCTACCGATTTTTGAAAATATATGTTCGTCTGGCTATCCGCCTGTTTTGCCATCCAATTGCTATTGATAAAAGGTCATTACTTCAAACCAAGGGGCCTTTGCTGATAGCAAGTAATCACCCCAACTCGTTTCTTGATGCTATTATTTTTGATATCCTTTTTAACATTCCTGTTACCGCGCTGGCGCGTGGTGACGCCTTTAAAAACAAACGTATTTTCAGGATATTACGATCGCTCAAAATGCTGCCGGTTTTCCGGATCAGGGAAGGTTCAGAAAATCTGAACACCAACTATGATACGTTCAACTCCTGTATAGCGTTATTCAGGCAAAATGAAGGCGTATTAATATTCAGCGAAGGGCTTTGTGTGAATGAATGGCATTTGCGCCCGCTTAAGAAGGGTACTGCCAGGCTGGCTTTCCAGGCATGGGATGCATTAATTCCGCTAAAAGTATTGCCAGCGGGGATCAATTACAGCTCCTTTCGCAAATATGGCAAAAAGATCATCCTGCATTTTGGCGATTTTATAGAAGCCCGGAATTTCGAAGGCATCTCTACAGTCGGCGAAAGAAACATGCAGTTCAATAAAACATTAAAAGAAAGGTTACAGCCGCTTGTTTATGAAATTGAGCCAGGTGATCATCAGGCATTGAATAAAAAATTCGGATCTACGGCGCGTACTCAAAAGTATCTGCTGGCAATACCGGCACTGGTGGGCGCGCTGTTACACGCACCGCTTTACGGGCCGGCAAAGGCGGTCATCCGCCTGGTCTTTAATGACACGGACCACCACGACTCCGTGATGCTCGGAATTCTGCTACTTAGCTATCCATTATACGTAATGCTGCTTACGTACTTATGTTGCACAACGCCTCTCCAGTGTGCCGGGTTGCTATTGGTCCTGTTACTGCCTTTTACCGCATGGTGCTATGTGCATTATGAAGTAAGGAAGGGATAGGCCCGGCAAACCTGTATTGTTATGCCTCCGCGGATAAAACCTATTTTTAAAATTTGTAAGAAAGGCTCAACGCAACATTTCTTAACTTTTGTGGATTGATGGTACTCCAACCGCCTGCATAACCCTTATTGGTCAAATTGTTCAGGTTCATTCCTATACGAAATTTATCCGCATCATAAAACAAACTGCCGTTCAACGTGGTGTAAGACGGTATAGCGAAATTGCCTGTCGCTGAAAGATTGATAGTGTTATACTCCCCGATATAGTTGCCGCCGAAACCAATTCCCCACCCCTTCAAACGTGAATGCACCAGTTTGTAGGTAATCCAAAGATTGGCTAAATTAGGCGAGCCTGCATCAAGCGGCCTTTTACCTTCCTCAAACCAGGATCCCGCTAAAGTTTCTCCTTTTACTATTTTACTGTCGTTGTAGGCATAGCCCAGCAGTATACTCAATCCTTGAACAGGGTTCGCCTGAATATCTGCTTCAAACCCTTTACTTCTTTGCTTACCGCCCTGTACCGATCTTTGCGTAGTGGGATCTGTGATCACACGGTCGGTCACCGTAATATTGTAATAGCTAACAGTAGCATTGAGCTTATTGGTTACCAGGTTCGTTTTGATACCAGCTTCAAACTGGTTAGCCTGCTCCGGCCGGAAATTCTGTACAGCTCCTGTTGGAGTGCCATTTTCATCTACAATGGCAGCCGGCGCCACATTGTTAAAGCCATTCATATAATTCACAAAAAGAGCTACCTGGTCCTTTACCGGCTGGTAATTGATTCCAAACTTGGGAGAGAATGAGGTTTGACCAAACTCGCTGTTCTTAAAATGGTCTATCCGTAAACTCGCCATGGCAGATAACTGCGGTGTAATATTAAAAACATCCGACACGTAGGCACTGTACACCTTATCTCCGGATACTGAGGGAGCCGCCGGATTTTTTGCGAGAAGAGCGTCAACAGAAGTCCGGGTAAGATACGTGGTGTCTAAGCCCCGATAGTTTACTTCCCCCTGCAGATTTACGTTATGAATTTTGGAGTAGCCCAATCCGGCTGAAGAAGTACGCCGGTCAAAATAATCCAGGCCTATAAGAAGCCTGTTCCTGAAAGCGCCTATCTTAAAATCGCCTGTAAAATTCTGCTGAATATCAGTAGTATTGGTTGTAGAATTGGTTTTGGTAACCCATAACCCGAAATCGCGGAAACCATCCTGGTTATCGTATAAATACGTGTAATAACCATTCGAATTAGCCTGGCCGTTAGACAATACTGTTTGCGAAGACCATGTATCCGACAGTTTATAGAGCATTTGAGCCTGTATATTATACCGGGGAGACCGGATAGAAAGCTCATTACTGGTTAGAGATAATTTCCTGTTGTAGTTCAGATCTGCCAGGTCTTTGAACTGCAGCGGCGTTTCCCTTCCTAAAAAGATCATCAAAGGATTCGTTTTTTCTTCCTGCATGAACTCTGAAACAAGTAAAAATGATAAGCGGTCCGATGCCTTGTAAGACAAGGTGGGGGCGAAAAAAAATGACTTTCTAAAACCCTGGTCCTGGAAACTATTTTCACTTTGATAGGCTGTGTTCACACGGGCTAAAACAGTCTTGTCTTTTGTCAGGGGTGTATTGATATCCGCTGTAAAACGGTTCAGCCCAAAGCTTCCTCCCGTATATCCCACCTCTCCCCCAAAATCCCCGTATTGCTTTTTGGTTACATTATTAACGATCCCGCCGTAGCTCACCACCGGCGTTCCAAACAAAGTGCCGGAAGGACCTTTGATGACTTCTATACGTTCGAGGTTAGCAGGATCTAAATTGCCGTTGGTCAGGCCAGGCAAACCATTGAGCATGGTAACCTGCGATTCAAAGCCCCTTATGGAAAAATACGATCCACCGTCGCCATCGCGTCCTGTAGACTCCCAGAGCCTAAACACCCCGGGCACATTTTTTAATGCGTCATCGTAGCTGGTAACGGCCTGCTGTTTTATAAGTTCAGCAGAAACTATATTGTATACCTGCGGATTCTCCAGGTTCTTCAGCGGCATTTTGGCCACGTACTCACCGGTTGGAGTGCTTCGGCGTCCCCGGACGATCACCTCCTTTAGTTGCGCGTTATTTTCAGCCAACGTAAAATCAACGCTGGAAGTTGTCCCGGCAGCAACCGTCACCTGCTTCGATTGAGGCACCAGGCCTGCATAACTTGCAGTAACCGTATAAGTACCGGCTGCAATATTCTTAAGAAGATAATGGCCTTTTGCATCTGCCTCAATGCCTTTACCTGTACCGGATAATATAATATTTACATGCTCGGCCGGCTGACCGTCAGATGTACTGACAACGCCCTCAATGGAGCCGGTCTGACCAGCTGCCCTTGCTGTCAATAACACAAAGATGAAAGTGGGAATAATAGTAAACAGCGAAAGTCTGGGAATCATTGTAGTTTCTTTTAAAATCAGGTTGCGAAACTATTACCAATAACTTTATACCATTTACGATATCCGGAAAAAAACATTAAAAGCTAAAAATATGATGTTGACAAAAGCGAAAACAGTGTTACCCCCGGATTCATCCATGAAAAAGACTTACCGTAACTGCGCTGTTTTTTACATGAAGCAGCAGCCACAGCCCCCCTCACTTTATAGACAACCTGACTAGTCCTAAAAAAAGTTGACTGGTTTATAAATGATTTGAAGATATAAAATCACAAGAACTTTTCAGGTTCTTGTGATTTTTTTTGCGCCATGTTTTGATCTTTAGCCGTTGCTGATTGTGCATGGCTTGCGGAGTAA
>JBQGCI010000203.1:0-27396 GCA_052038405.1 Acinetobacter pittii | reverse complement strand
AAAGGCCCACGTAGCTTATATTCCCAATGGCTGGATAACGGGATTGAGCAAAATTGCCCGCGTAGTTGATGTATTCAGCCGCCGCCTGCAGGTACAGGAAAGGTTAACGGTACAAATAATGAACGCGATTAAAGAAACGCTTAATCCATTGGGTGTGGCGGTAGTTATTGAGGCCAAGCATTTGTGTATGATGATGCGCGGCGTTCAAAAGCAGAACTCAGTTACTACTACATCAGCTTTTGATGGCGAGTTCCAGAAAAATTCTACCAGGAGCGAATTCTTAAAATTGATAACGGCCGATCTGCATTAAACAAAAGCGGCTGTTTTAATTTATTACCCGAAAACAAAGAAATTTATCAAAATGAAACATGCTTTTATATTTCCAGGCCAGGGCTCTCAATTCGCTGGCATGGGAAAGAACCATTACGAACTCAGTGTATTTGCCAAGAAATTGTTTGAACAGGCCAATGAATTGCTGGGATTCCGCATTTCAGATATCATGTTCGAAGGAACAGTGGAAGATCTGAAGCAAACCCGCGTTACACAACCGGCCGTTTTCCTGCATTCAATCATTGCCTACAGAACTATTGAAGATGCTAAACCGGATATGGTGGCCGGTCATTCTTTAGGAGAGTTTTCTGCGCTGGTAGCCAACGGCACTTTAAGCTTTGAAGATGCTTTGCAATTGGTGTCTATACGGGCAAGCGCCATGCAGAAGGCCTGCGAGATCCAGCCATCCACCATGGCTGCGATTACTAACCTGGCTGACGAAAAGGTGGAAGCGCTTTGTGCTGAAGCGCAAGCGGAAACCGGCGAGATAGTGGTTCCTGCCAATTATAATTGTCCGGGCCAATTGGTTATAAGCGGTACCCTCAGGAGCATTGAGGTAGCTTGCGAAAAAATGAAAGCCGCCGGAGCTAAAAGAGCCTTGGTACTACCTGTAAGCGGTGCATTTCATTCGCCGCTCATGGAACCGGCCAAAAAGGAACTGCAGGATGCTATTGAAAAAATAACTTTCCATACACCGGTTTGCCCTGTTTATCAAAATGTGGTAGCCAGGCCGGTAAGAGACAAAGACGAGATCCAGGAAAACCTGATTGCCCAACTTACCGGGGCGGTTAAATGGACGCAAAGCGTTGAGGCTATGATCGCCAGTGGCGCTTCTAAATTTACAGAAGCCGGTCCCGGAAAGGTTTTGCAGGGATTGGTACAGAAAATAGACAAAACAGTAGAAGTAGCCGGCGTCAGCTAATACATCCGCTTCCGCAACCCGTCTTACAGCATTTTTGTTCGTAGCAACTACACTTAATCAGTAGTATTAAGTGTAGTTTTTTTTATGGATACATTGATCGCCGAAGCATCGTGACGCTTAATGCATATTTTCACCGGAAAGTCATTTTTTTTAAATTATTGTAAAAAAAATTGGAACTTAATAAATAACACCGTTAACTTTGCTAACACTGTTAGGAAAACGAAATTATTTATGAGTGTATCCGAGCGCAAGTTAAGAGACAGGGAAATGATCCGCAGAAAGATCATTGATGCGGCATTGCACCTGGTGAAGCATGAGGGATGGGAGTCCTTATCTATAAGAAAAATAGCAGATGCTATTGAATACAGCGCGCCGGTCATCTATGATCATTTTGTCAATAAGGAAGCTATTCTTTTTGAAATATCGCAGGATGGCTTTAAACTCTTATTGGCTAATATTCACAAGGCCATTTCAAAAGAGCCATTTCCGCAGGATGAATTAAAAGCCCTGGTGAACTGCTATTGGAAATTTGCATTGAAAAACGGCAGCTATTTCAAACTGATGTTTGGCATAGGAATGCCCTGTTGCGGCGAAGGGAAAATGAAAACTGAATTTGAGGCACTGCAGGAAATTATTTATGAGATCATAAAAAAAATAATTATCGAAAAGAAAACCAATATAGAATCTGCATGTTATAAAACACATGCTTTCTGGTCGGCAATACATGGTTTTACCTCAATCATGATTACGAGAAGCGCTGATGTTCCTCAAACAATGAACGTATCAGTGCTGGATCAAATGGTAGTGAATATTATTGAAAACCTTTAAGTTTCCAAAAAGACAATCATCCGCATAACAACAATTTCTTAAACACGTTCCCGAAAAGAATGCTGACGGGTTATGGAGTAAATGCTCTGTATACAGGGATTGAATTGCCCTAACAGGATCGCTGTAGACCCCAGGCATCATTTATTAGACTCCGCCGGCAGGTAACCGGCGGCAGGGGAATCTCTTTGACCCATAAAATCAAAATCTACAATGAAAACAAAAACTAATACGCCCCTTACGCGTGTACTGGCACTCATGCTTCCTGTATTTTCTGCATTGTTGCAAAGCTGCACCAGCGGATCTGCAAACCCCGGGCCCCAGAACCAGCCACCCGTCCTCCCCGTTATGGGTGTGCCCCTATCGCCTGTAACGGTTTACCAGGAATTCTCCGCATCATTGGAAGGAAAAGTAAACGTGGAAGTACGGCCACAGGTAGACGGCTACCTGGAAAAGATCTATGTAGATGAAGGTGCTTACGTTACTGCAGGACAGCCTTTATTTAAAATTAATAGCCAGCTGTATAACGAAGTATTGAACAACGCCAATGCGAATATACTGGCAGCACAGGCCAACGTTCAAAAAGCCCAGGTAGATCTGGACAGGCTCCAGCCATTGGTGGACAATGCCGTTATATCGGATGTACAATTGAAAACTGCCAAAGCCAATTACAATGCGGCAACCGCGGCGCTGGCCCAGGCCCGGGCTATGGCAGGTAATGCCAGGATCAACGTAAGCTATACACTCATTAAAGCACCGGTTAGTGGTTACATTGGCAGCATTCCTTTTAAAACGGGGAGCCTTGTAGGACGCGGAGAAGTGCAGCCGCTTACGGTACTCAGCGAGATAAATACCATGTACGCCTACTTCTCCATGAGCGAACCCGACTTCATTGCCTTCAAGAACAAGTATGCCGGAGAAACCATAGAGCAAAAGCTAAAAAACGTTCCTTCTGTTGAATTGTTACTGGCTGATAATACGGTTTACCCGCAGCAGGGAACAATAGAGCTGGTACAGGGACAATTTGATAGAACCATTGGTGCTATTACTTTCCGCGCTGCTTTCCCCAATCCCAGCAAAGTGTTAAGAAGCGGCAATACCGGTAAGATCCGGTTGCCACAGCTTTTTAACCAGGTATTATTGGTACCGCAGGAAGCCACATTCGAAATACAGGATAAAGTTTTTGTATTTACGGTGGACAATAACAACAAGGTAGCCAGTAAACCTATTGGTCTTTCAGGTAAAAATTCTTATTATTATTTCGTAAACAAAGGGCTTACCCCGGGTGAAAAGATTGTGCTTTCGGGCACAGGCAATCTAAAAGAAGGTACTCAAGTGCAACCCCAATGGGTATCGGCAGACAGTTTATTAAAGGTCAATCCCATATAACAAAGCTTAATTAATCAGAACCAGCATACCGCTATAAAAGAGCAGTATGAAAGTGACAAGATGGTCACTTCAGGGAATTCTTATCCCGGTTATTTTAAGCAAGCACCCTACAACTACATATCATGCTACAAAAATTTATACAACGTCCTGTACTATCTACAGTAATTTCCATCATTCTGCTTTTGCTGGGCATACTGGCGCTCTTTGCGCTTCCTGTTACACTGTTCCCCGATATTGCGCCTCCAAGCGTACAGGTTACAGCTACCTATCCGGGTGCCAATGGTGAAGTGGTAGCCAGATCGGTAGCCACTCCTCTTGAAGAGGCCATTAATGGTGTGGAGAATATGACCTATATGACCTCCAACTCGAGCAACGACGGCACCATGACCCTAACCGTATTTTTCAGGCAGGGAACTGATCCCGATATCGCATCGGTGAACGTACAAAACAGGGTATCCAAAGCGGTAAACCAGATTCCGCAGGAAGTCGTACAATCGGGTATTGCGACCCAGAAAGTACAGAACAGCTTTATTATGTTTACCGGGCTTTACAGTGAGGATAGCGCCCAATACGGTGAGTTATTTTTGGAGAACTTTCTTAAGATTAATGTCATTCCGCAGATCCAGCGCATTCCGGGAGTGGCGCAGGCTCAGGTGTTTGGCGCCAAGGATTACTCAATGCGTATATGGCTGAAACCCGACCGCCTGGCGGCGAATAATCTTTCGCCCCAGGATGTATTGGGTGCTATCAGGGATCAGAGCCTGGAAGCCGCTCCCGGCCGGCTGGGCCAGAACAGCGGCGAAATATTTGAATATGTATTGAAGTACAAAGGCAAGCTGAATCAACATGAAGATTATGAAAACATCGTGGTTAAAGCCAATGCCAATGGTTCGGTACTGAAACTGAAAGACCTCGCCCGCGTAGAGTTTGGCGCTTTTACTTACAATGCCAATAACCGCTTAAACGGGAAACCTGTTGCAGGATTTGCCATACTGCAAACTGCAGGTTCCAACGCAAATGAAATTCTCACTGAAGTAGAAAAGCAACTGGAAGAACTATATACCACGATGCCCAAGGGTATTAAACCTGTTACGATGTACAATTCCAAGGAGTTTTTGGATGCTTCGATCTTCCAGGTGCGGGAAACATTGATCATTGCCTTCATACTGGTGTTTATTGTCGTATTTATTTTTCTGCAGGATTTCCGCTCCACACTTATACCGGCTATTGCGGTACCGGTGGCCATTGTAGGAACCTTCTTCTTCCTGCAGTTGTTTGGTTTCACGATCAACCTGCTTACACTGTTTGCATTGGTACTGGCTATTGGTATTGTGGTGGATGATGCTATCGTTGTAGTTGAAGCAGTGCACGCCAAAATGGAACATAAAGACATGCCGGTACGAAAAGCCACCGTACAGTCTATGAGCGAGATCTCCGGCGCCATTATTTCTATCACCCTCGTAATGGCCGCTGTGTTTGTACCCGTTGGATTCATGCAGGGCCCGGCCGGTGTATTCTACAGGCAGTTCGCTTTTACTTTGGCTATTGCCATCCTTATTTCTGCGGTGAATGCATTAACATTGAGCCCTGCCCTTTGTGCGCTGTTTCTTAAGAACCCGCACAAACCCGGTGAAAAAGGTCATCCACACGAGAAAAAAGGCTTCCTGGCCCGTTTCTTCGCGGCATTCAATGCAGGCTTCCGTTCTTTAACCAACCGGTACGTAACCAGCCTCCGGTTCCTGATCCGCAGAAAATGGGTAGCCATTGGAGCACTCATATTGATATCAGGCACGAGCTATTGGCTTATCAAAACAACGCCAACGGGTTTTATTCCAACCGAAGACCAGGGCTTTGTATTATATGCCGTAAATACCCCTCCCGGAAGTTCGCTGCACCGTACCCATAAGGCAACAGAAGCCATCGATCAAATCATAAAAAAAGAACCTTCTGTTAATAACCTTTGGGTAGCAGATGGTTTGAACTTCATCAGCAATGCGAGCGCATCACCCTACGCGGCAGGCTTTATACGGTTAAAAGATGTGAACAAGCGGGGTGAGCTGAAAAACCCCGACGAAATTGCAGCAGCATTAACCGGTAAAGTGACTTCGGTAAAAGATGCCAATACCTTCTTCTTCAATTTCCCTACAGTGCAGGGCTTTGGTAATGTGAGCGGGTTTGAATTTATGTTGCAGGATCGTACTAACGGACCGCTGGAGAAATTAGGTAATACAGCCGGCGCCTTTATCGGTGCTTTAATGCAGCGGAAAGAAATAGCCTATGCCTTTACTACGTTTGCGGCAGGCAACCCCCAATATACTATTGAAACAGATTTTATCAAAGCCAAGCAACTGGGTGTGTCCGTAAGCGAGTTGATGCAAACCATGCAGATCTATTTCGGCAGCAGCTTTGTATCTGACTTTAACCGCTTTGGTAAATATTACCGTGTAATGGCCCAGGCAGACATCCCCTACCGGAAAGACGCTGCTTCTCTGGATGGCATCTTCGTAAAGAATAACCTCGGTGAAATGGTGCCGGTTAAAACACTGGTTACTTTGAAACGTGTATTTGGTCCCGAAACCGTAACCCGCAATAACCTCTTCAACGCCGTTACCATTAATGGTGTTCCCAAACCAGGCTTCAGTACCGGCGATGCCATCCGGGCCATCGAGGAAACTGCAAAAACGGCCCTCCCGCGCGGCTATTCTTACGAGTGGACGGGTATTACCCGGGAAGAAAGAAGCGCCGGCAGCCAACAGATCTATATTTTCCTGCTCAGTATCATATTCGTGTACTTCCTGCTGGCTGCGCAGTATGAAAGCTATATTCTGCCCCTGGCTGTCATTCTTACGGTTCCTGCCGGTATACTGGGCGTGTTTATGTTCATAGGCTTTGCCGGATTGGAGAACAATATATATGTGCAGATCGGGCTGATCATGCTGATCGGTCTGCTGGCAAAAAATGCCATTCTTATCGTAGAATACGCCATTCAGCGGCGAAAGAGAGGTATGAGCTTGGTAGCTTCTGCGCTGGAAGCTTCAAGATTAAGGCTACGCCCGATATTAATGACTTCCTTTGCCTTTATCGTTGGTATGCTGCCGCTGCTATTTGCCAAAGGCGCTTCTGCTATCGGCAACCATTCGATTGGTTACAGCACGGTAGGAGGCATGCTTACCGGCGTATTGCTGGGTGTATTTCTCATTCCGGTGCTATATATTATTTTCCAGCATTTGCAGGAAAAATTGGAATCAAAAAAAGCGGGCGAAGAAAACTGGGAACTGGAATAACATCATCATTCCCGGGCGTCAGAAATCATAATGCTTCGGTTATGTTAAATAACCAGGTGGCATTACAGTAAACCATAAATGGATAACAAAATGAACTTTTTAAAAATGAAAAATAAAGGCAGGTTATATTATTTAACATCCCTGTTTGTGTTGCTCCTCGTGGCATCCTCCTGTAAAGTTGGTCAAAATTATAAACGCCCGGAGCTGAACCTTCCCCAGGAATTTCGTGCTGTGGCTACCGCCGACACCAGCAGTATTGCTGATGTGGAATGGAAAGCGTTTTTTACAGACCCCACCCTGCAGTCGATAATAAATAAGGGAATCAGTTACAACTATGATCTGCAGATTGCATTGAAGCGCGTAGCAGCATCTGTTCAAACCTTAAAGCAGGCTAAGCTGCTTCAATTACCGCAGGTAAGCTTCAGTGTCACAGCTCAAACAACCAACCCATCCAATAACAGCTTAAATGGTTTAAGCATTGGTAGTTTTCTCGGTCAACAGCACGTAGAGGATTTCAATGCAGCTTTCAACCTTTCCTGGGAAGCCGATATATGGGGCAAAATTCGTCGTCAGCAGGAAACGACTATGGCTAATTACCTGCAAACCTACGAAGCCTCCAAAGCAGTACAGACGCAGCTGGTGGCCAATATTGCACAGGGATATTACAACCTCTTGATGCTGGACGAGCAGCTTGACGTAGCAAAAAGGAACCTCCGGCTGATGGACAGCACCCTCCATTTTACGAGGCTGCAACGAAATGCGGGAGAAGTAACCACCCTGGCTGTACAACAGGTAGAGGCACAACAGCAACTCACCGAACTGCTGATTCCTCAACTGGAGCAAAACATTGCCATACAGGAAAATGCGCTCAGCATCCTGACGGGAAGTCTCCCGGCTCCTGTAGACCGTAGCAAGGGGCTCTTCCAGTCCGACATACCCCAATGGCTCTCTCCCGGTATTCCCTCGGCCCTACTCAGCCGGAGACCTGATGTACGTGCCAGGGAACTGGAGCTTATGGCGGCCAACGCAAAAGCCGGCATTGCGCAGGCGAATATGTATCCCAGCTTATCCATTAGTGCGCAAGGCGGCTTAAGCTCTTACCTGGCCAATAACTGGTTCAACATACCTGCTTCGCTGTTCGGTACTGTATTGGGCGGCATTACGCAACCTGTATTTCAACAACGCCAGCTAAAAACACAACTTGAAATAGCCAAAATACAGAGAGAACAATCTGTGCTCGAATTCAGGCAGTCGGTTTTAGGCGCGATAGGTGAGGTATCCGATGCACTCATTTCAACAGAAAAACTAAAAGCTCAAAAAAGTATAGCAACCGCCCAATCGGATACGCTGAAGCACGCCATTAAAAACGCACGTCTTTTGTTCAAAAGCGGTATGGCTAATTACCTCGAAGTACTATCGGCACAGGCCAACGTGTTACAGGCAGAACTTAATCTTGCCAATATTCATCGCTTGCAACTTAGTGCTGCGGTAGACCTTTACCGTTCATTGGGAGGCGGATGGAAATAAGGGGTAATTATAATGAAATTGAAAAGAAGGCTTTGCGGCCTTCTTTTTTATTACTATGGCAATAGTAAACCCCTTTTTTTAACAGTAACACTTTGGGACACATCTGATTCGCGGCACGACTTCACCACTTCAAAAAATAATGATATTTTAGTCCAAAATAAAGCTAATGAAGAAATTGATTTTCCTGCTGGCAATGCTGGCAGGAATGTTTACCTGTATTGCGCAAAAAAAACCGCTTGACCATTCTGTTTATGACAGCTGGCAATCGATTGGCAAGACAGTAATAAGTAACAACGGGCAATGGGTTGCTTACACCATCAGCGTTCAGGAAGGCGATGACGAGCTGGTCATTCAATCTACAGTGAATAATAACAAAACAATTGTTCCCAGGGGATATGAACCGACCTTCACCCACGACAATGCAGCGTTAATATTTAAAATAAAGCCTTTGTTTAAAGATATCCGGAGTGCAAAAATCAAGAAAAAGAAAGCCAATGAGATGCCCCGCGACAGCTTTGCTTTACTGACATTGGCTACACGTAAGATGGAAAAGTATCCCCATCTGATTTCTCTTAAAACGCCTAAAGATCCTAATATATGGGTAGCAGCCCTTTTTAAAAATAAAGAGGCGAACAAGCCTAAATATCAATCTGATAAAACCAAAGACAGCCTTAAACAAGTAATTGACTCCCTTCAATACGTTATCGGAACACTGGCGCCTGCAAAAGGCGAAGGAAAAGATAGTGTAGCGGACCATGGAAGAAGTAACAGGCTCCTGCTTTTTAATACCGCCACAGGATCAACACTAACATTTAAAAACGTTAGTGAATATGTTTTCAACAAAAAGGGAACTCAATTATTATTGGAACAAACCCTTGACCTGAAAGATACGGCCCGAACTTCTCGTATTATTCTCTACCACCTGTTAACCGGGAAAACAGATACTTTACTTAGGGGCGGTAATGATTTTAAAGGCCTGGCCCTTTCTGAAGATGGCAGCCAGGCAGCATTTGTGGCGCAGAGGGAGGCAAAGTCCAGGGCTCTTAATAAATATTACACGCTATGGCATTTTAAACAGGGCATGGATAGCGCACGGTTACTGGTGGATACGCTTACACCCCATTTCCGCAGTGGTGAGCATGTCAGTGAGTATGGTAAAGTGAGCTTTAGCCGATCGGGGGAAAGATTGCAGTTTGCAACCGCGCCTGCACGCCCACCGGAAGATACCAGCCTGGCGGACATTGATAAAGTAAATGTAGATGTCTGGAATTATAAAGACGACTACCTGCAGCCCTATCAATTGCAAAATCAAAAAAAGGACAGGGAAAGAAGTTATACTGCGGTTTACGATTTGAAGCAACAGGGAATGATGCCGGTTGGCAGTAATAACCTCCCGGCTGTTTACGAAGGATCGCTGGCAGATGCGAAATACTATGTTGCCGTTACCGACACCGGCAGGCGTATTGCATCGCAATGGACCGGTAATTCCCTGAAAGATGTTTATAAAGTAGATGTGGCAAACAACCAATATATTCCGGCAGTCCTCAACCTTGATGGCGACATCAGGGCTTCATGGATATCTCCTTCTGGCAAATACGTCCTCTGGTATGATAACAAAACAAGGCATTACCATGTGTTTGATGGCAATACGACATTGAACGTTACGGCTGGCATCAAGGTGCCATTGTACGATGAAGAGAACGATGTGCCGGATGCGCCCGCTCCTTATGGTGTGATGGGGTGGCAGGACGGTGATTCTAAAATCCTTATTTACGATCGTTACGATATATGGGCTGTTGATCCTGTGGGAAGAACGACACCGGCCAACCTAACGGTTAATGGACGAAAAAACAAAGTCACTTACAGGTATGTGTCAACCGACGAAGAAGAAGACTTCATAAAAGCAGCTAACAAAAATGTAGTGAGTGTTTTTGATAATATCAATAAACAGAGCGGGCTGGCCATTCTTGAAAACAATAAATTAACAACATCTTTACAACCCCTGCAGCCTTTATATATCGGGCAGGTAAATAAGGCAAAAAATGCTCCGGTTTATACTTATACTAAAGAAAGCTATACGCAATCGCCCGATTTATACCTGCAGCAGCCCGGCAACCAAAGAAAGTTATCCCACATCAATGCTCAGCAAAGCAATTATAACTGGGGAACAGCAGCATTGTACCAGTGGCAAACCTTCTCCGGCAAGCCCGCCACAGGTATCCTTTATAAACCCGAGAACTTTGACAGCACTAAAAAATATCCGGTTATACTATACTTCTACGAAAAGCTTTCTGACAACCTGTATAAATATATTCCACCGGCTCCAACTCCCAGCCGCCTGAACATATCTTTCTTTGTAAGTCGTGGATATATAGTGATGACACCTGATATATCTTATACCATTGGCTATCCGGCTAAAAGCGCTTACGACTATGTAGTAAGCGGCGCACAGGCGCTGGCAAAGAACAGCTGGGTGGACAGCCAGCATATGGGCATACAAGGCCAGAGCTGGGGCGGTATACAGGTGGCGCAGTTAGTAACCATGACAGATATGTTTGCCGCAGCCTGGTCGGGCGCACCCGTTGCCAATATGACCAGCGCTTATGGGGGTATACGCTGGCAAACAGGAATGAACCGGCAATTTCAATATGAGAGAACGCAAAGCCGCATTGGCGCTACGCTCTGGGAACAACCGGAGTTATACATAGAAAACTCTCCGCTATTCCATCTTCCCAAAGTGAATACGCCCATGGTGATCATGGCTAATGATAATGACGGAGCAGTGCCCTGGTACCAGGGTATTGAACTGTTTACGGGTATGCGCCGTTTAGGCAAACAGGTTTGGATGCTGAATTATAACGGCGAAGAACATAACCTGATCCAGAGAAAAAACCGGAAAGATATACAAATCAGGGAACAGCAATTTTTTGACTGGCTGCTTAAAGGCGACAAACCAGCCAAATGGCTGATAGAAGGCGTGCCGGCTGTAGATAAAGGAAATAGCTGGGGACTGGAAACGGTGCAATAAACCAATAATTTTGAATTAACTTAGGGCAATGAGAAAAATGATATTTTCCGTTGTCCTTTTCTTTTTCACCACCGTAATTACAGGGCAAACCCATACACAGACAATAGCTACCAAAGCACAGGCCGTACAACCCAGGCTGGTAGAATGGCGAAGACATATACACGAGCATCCTGAACTCAGCAACCGGGAATTCAAAACACAGCAATATGTGCTGGAACACTTGAAAAAACTGGGTATAGAAGCAGACACATTAGCTAAAACAGGAGTAGTGGGCATATTAAAAGGAGGCAAGCCCGGTCCTGTGCTTGCATTGAGAGCAGACATGGATGCCCTTCCCGTATTGGAAAGAAATGAGTTGCCGTATAAGTCAACCGCAAAAGGAGAATACCTGGGAAAAGAAGTGGCCATAATGCATGCCTGCGGCCATGATGCACATGTTGCGATATTAATGGGTACTGCAGAAGTTCTGGCATCCATGAAAAAAGATATACCGGGTACTGTGAAGTTTATCTTTCAGCCCGCTGAAGAAGGCCCGCCTCCCGGTGAAGAAGGGGGTGCAGAGCTAATGGTTAAAGAAGGGGTAATGGATCATCCCAAAGTGGATGCCGTATTTGGCTTACATATTGAAAGCTGGATTGAAGAAGGAAAAGTATTTTATAAACCGGGGCCATTTATGGCCGCAAGCGATTGGTTTACGATCAAAGTAAAAGGCAGGCAAAGTCACGGGGCACAACCCTGGTCAGGTGTAGATCCTATCGCTACCGCAGCGCTGATCATCAACAGTCTTCAGCAGATCGTAAGCCGGCAACAGGACATTACCAAAGCGCCGGTAGTGCTCACTATAGGTAAGATCAACTCGGGTGTTCGCAATAATATTATTCCCGAAGAATTAGAAATGGCCGGCACTATCCGGACATTTGATACCGCCATGCAGGAAGATATTCACCGACGATTGAAGCATATTGCCGAAAATGTGGCCGCTGCTAATAATGCTGTTGTTGAAGTGAGTATTAATAAAAACACACCCGTTACCTATAACAATGTGGATTTAACCCGTAAGATCGTACCCGTTTTGGAAAAAGCAGTAGGTAAAGAAAATGTGCAGGAAACCAAATGGGTTACTGGTGCAGAAGACTTCGCTTACTATGGAACGAAAGCGCCAGCAGTATTTTTATATTATGGCGGTATGCCCAGAGGAAACGATCCGGCGCAAGCCCCACCCCATCACACACCAGATTTTATTGTTTCGGATGCTCTGTTGCAAAACGGCGTAAAAATATTCTGCAACATTGTGTTTGAATACGGGAAATTGTAAGGATGGTATCTCATACGATGTTCCCAGGCCACGGTTTAAACCCTGGTCTGGGAACATTATCGAAACTGTTTCTTACAATTATTAGTTACCTTTATCACACGCTAAAACTTATAAATCATGTCTCACGCTTTTTCCAAAATTTGTGTACATGCTATATAGAGTACCAAAGAGCGCGCCTCTTTAATCAAACCTAAAATTGAGCCGCTTTTACATGATTACATGAGTGAACAGTTTAGAGATTAGGCTGCTTTATAAAAATCATCAATGGGATGTCTGATCATATCCATTGCCTGTTTATACTCAATCGTGACAATCAATCGCTGAAGTCATTAAACAAATTAAAGGCGGCAGCTCTCATTATATCAATCCAAACGATCTGATTAATGAAAAATTTACCTGGCAAACAGGTTATGCTGCCTACTCTGTTTCAGCGTCAACTCTTGACAAGGTCTTTAGGTATATCCAAAATCAAAAAATCCACTACCAATAGAAAACCTTTGAAGGCGGGCATAACGAGCTCCTGAAACTACATGGATTTGAAACCGGTGGTGATGAATAGGATTACAAGCTCACAAAATTTCCAGGCCAAGGTTTAAACCGTGTCCTGGAAATTAATTACCTCAATTCCTTGCAACTACGAATCATTCAGCCTCTCAAATGCATTATAAGCACAGAAGATCGTATCTTTGCGGGATTTTGATCCACATTCCACTAATAATAAATCCTATCCCACCCCATAATTTACAGGCTGGTCAGGTACACAACAAGATGAATTTTAAAGAATTAGATATAATTGCCCCCATATTACAGGCAATTGAAGAAGAAGGTTATACAACAGCTACTCCCATTCAAACACAGGCCATTCCATTACTGCTCGAAGGTCGCGATGTGTTAGGATGCGCACAAACCGGAACCGGCAAAACAGCTGCCTTTTCCATTCCTATATTACAGATACTCTCTAAAAGGCTACAGGAAAAAGGCAAACGAAACATCAAATCTTTGATCCTTACTCCCACACGTGAGCTGGCTATTCAAATCGGCGACAGCCTGGATGCGTACGGACGGCACCTGCATTTAAGAAATGCAGTAATTTTTGGAGGCGTTAATCAGAATAAACAAATAACCGCACTTGCCTCCGGAATAGATATATTGGTTGCCACACCCGGGCGTTTGTTAGACCTCATCAGCCAGGGATTTATCAAACTGGACCACATTGACTTTTTTGTGCTGGATGAAGCCGATCGCATGCTGGATATGGGATTCGTTCACGACGTAAACAGAGTACTGAAACTATTACCACACAATCGCCAAAACCTGTTTTTTTCGGCCACCATGGCGCCGGAGATCTTAACCCTGGCCAACGCTATTTTGAGGAACCCGGTAAAAGTGGAGGTAACACCGGTGTCTTCAACTGTAGAGAAGATATCTCAATCCGTATATTTTGTTGACAGAGGCAACAAAAATGAGTTACTGGTAGATATATTAAGCAGCTCTGCCGCAGAAACAGTGCTGGTATTTAGCCGAACCAAGCATGGTTGCGACAAGATCGTTCGCCACATCAGCAAATACGGAATAAAATCAGATGCTATTCATGGCAACAAAAGTCAGAATAACCGTCAACGGGCACTCAGCAATTTTAAGAATAAAGATATACGAGTGCTGGTAGCTACAGATATTGCAGCCCGGGGGATCGATGTCGAAGGCATGGAACTGGTTATTAATTATGACCTGCCCAATGTTTCCGAAACTTATGTTCACCGTATTGGTCGTACGGGAAGAGCCGGTAAGGATGGGCAGGCCATATCCTTCAGCGATTATGAAGAAAAGGCTTTTTTAAAGGATATCGAAAAGTTGACCAGGCAACAAATCCCGGTTATCAATGATCACCCCTATCCTATGCAGGTTTTTGAAATTCCTAAAAAAGCAGAACGTCCGCCACGTCAGAAACGCAATATAGAAATCAAGAATGGTTTCAAAGGTAACAACAACAGCCATCCGGGGAAACCACAGAGACCACACACAGCCACTGAAAATAAACATAAGAAAAAGTGGTATGGTAAAAGAGACAGAGCTTAACCGTCACCGGTAATTTGCCGGAGGCATACTGATTACCGATTGATTAGCCAATATAAGGAGACAGCCCGCAGTTTAAAATTGCGGGCTGTCTCTTTATTTATCGTTAACCGACTGCTATTCAGCTAATATCTCTTCCAACTTCGCATCCAGGTCATCTCCGCGTAAATCTTTTGCAATAATTTTTCCGTCAGGGCCAATTAATAAATTGCGGGGAATAGAGGTAATCTTATATTTCTGAGCAACTTCGTTTTCCCAGCCTTTTAAATCGCTTACTTGTGTCCATTTCAATTCATCTTTAGCAATAGCTTTCAACCACTCCTCTTTTTCTTCATCTAAAGAAACGCCCAGCACGGTAAAGTTCTTGTCTTTATATTTATTGAATGTCTTCACCAGGAAGTGATTCTCCTTCCTGCATGGGCCGCACCAGCTGGCCCAAAAATCTACCAAAACATACTTGCCTTTAAACTGCGAAAGCGTTACCTGCTTACCGCTTGTATCAGCCTGGGAAAAATCCAAGGCAATGCTTCCTATCGAATTGAATTTAGCATTTACAACGGCCTGTTTTAACTGTCCTCCGAAAACATTGCTCAAAGCAGCAGGTTTTAAACTATTCATTCTTTTTTCCAATACCGCTACATCCTCGGTTAAATTGATCGTTGATAAAATTGCCAGCGTGCTTACCGGGGACGCGGGATTTTTAGCTATAAAATTGTCTAAAGATGTTTGAATATCATGGGTGGCGCTATCCAATCCGTTTCTAACTGCATCGCTGCCATCGCCAGCCTGTAATTGTTGTATCAGCACACTTAGCTTACCAAATTTGGGAACAAAGATGTTTTGGAATTCTGTAAAGCTGTTTTGTATGGGCGAACCCGAAAATTTCCACTCGTCCACTTTCTGAGTCACAGCACCGGTAACGCTAACGGTTTCGTTACCTAGGAACACAGCGGTCTTAATACTGTCACCTACTCCCAAACCCAGCAAAGTGGGCGCTTCGAGCTGCGTTGAAAGCACAAACGTACCTGCTGTAGCCTTTGCTTCGGCGAGAGGGGTACCCGGATTTTCCAGATCGGTTAACACTACATGGCTATTATCTGCCAAACCGGCGATCGTACCATTAAGTGTGAGTTTCTGAGCCATTGCCAGAAACGGCAATAGAAACATAAGGACTGCTGGTAAAACTAATTTCATTTAAAAACTTTACAGATTAAACTATACACCTGTACCCCGGGTACTCAGAACTTAACACAGATGATCACAACGGGTTGCAGGTTGCAAAAATAACAGAAGCCCCTATTATCCATTTGTTAATTAAGAATACTTTGTACAAAACTCCGTGTAATCGCTTCGGGCGATTGCGCGTGTTGTATGATCTTGATATAGGCGGAACCGATAATGGCCCCCTGCGCATATTTACAAGCGCCATAAAATGTTTTCTTGTCTTTTATGCCGAAGCCAACTAATACAGGATTTTTTAACCCGTAGCTCTGGAGTCTTTGTAAGTAAAGCGCTACTGCGTTAAAGTCTTTCTCCCCACCAGTTGTGGAAGAAGAGGAAACGGCATACAAAAAGCCGCTGCTTAAGGCGTCCAGTTTTTTAATGCGCTCTTCAGAAGTTTCGGGGGTAACCAGGAAAATAAAATCAAGCTGGTACTTTTCTATAATAGCCTTATAGGTCTTCTCAAACTCATGTTGAGGTAAATCAGGCAGTATCAAACCATCAACGCCAACCTTAGCAGCGTCAGCACAGAATTGCTCAAAACCATACTGCAATACCGGGTTCATATACCCCATTAATACAACCGGGATTTTGATTTCCTCACGCATACCGGCTAATTGCTCAAACAATGTATGTATGGTCATTCCGTTAGCTAACGCAATAGCGCTGCTTTTTTGAATGGTCTCACCGTCTGCGAGGGGATCGCTGTAAGGCATTCCCAACTCAATAATATCGGCGCCGCTGTCCTGAAGGGACTTCATTACAGTTAATGTGCTATCCAGTTTAGGATAGCCCGCTGTACAATATATATTTAGAATTTTCTTTCCTGTTTGAAACGCTTCACTTAATCTGCTCATTAGTTGATTGCTTGATGATTAGTCCTATTTTTTATTCAGTTCATTCATGTAGGTTTCCATATCCTTATCTCCCCGCCCGCTCAAACAAATCACTACATTGTCGTCTTTTTCGAATTTCAGTTGCTTTAAAGCGGCCAGTGCATGAGCGCTTTCCAGTGCAGGGATAATTCCTTCCAGCTTAGCCAGCTCAAAAGACGCCTCCAATGCCTCCCTATCTGTAGCTGACAAAAATTTTCCGCGCCCGGTAGCGTATAAATTAGCATGAATAGGACCAATGCCCGGATAATCCAGCCCCGCAGAAATACTGTGTGGTTCTACTACCTGTCCATCTGCTGTTTGCATTACATAGCTTTTGCTGCCATGTAAAATACCTGGCTTACCCAATTGAGTAGTTGCTGCGCTCATACCCGATTGAATGCCACATCCTGCGGCTTCCACCGCAATAATATCGACAGAGGGTTCATCCAGGAAATAATAGAAAGTTCCTGCCGCGTTGCTTCCTCCCCCAACGCAGGCTATTACCGCTTTGGGTAGTTCCGTCCCCGTCTTCTCCTGCAATTGCGAACGGATTTCTTTACTGATCACGCTTTGAAAACGTGTCACCATGTCGGGGTAAGGATGTGGTCCCACTACACTACCGATAATGTAAAAAGTATCCTGGGGGTGATTGATCCAATCGCGGATGGCTTCATTGGTAGCATCTTTCAAAGTTTTGCTGCCGCTGGTTGCCGGTACTACTGTTGCGCCCAGCATTTTCATGCGCGCCACATTAGGAGCCTGGCGCTCAATATCTTTCTCTCCCATATATACAATGCACTGCAGCCCCTTCAAAGCACAAACAGTTGCAGTAGCCACTCCATGCTGGCCCGCTCCCGTTTCAGCAATAATTCGTTTCTTGCCCAAACGTTCTGCTACCAATATTTGCCCGATGGTATTATTTACTTTATGCGCGCCGGTATGACACAAATCTTCCCGTTTCAGATAGATATTGGTGTGGTACCTGCCCGACAAACGGGATGCATAATATAAGGGGGTTTCACGGCCGGCATAATCCTTCAGTAAAAACTGGTATTCCTTCTGGAAAGATTCACTATTAATAATGTCTAAATAGCCCGATCGTAATTCCTCAACGTTGGGATATAGCATTTCGGGAATATAGGCGCCGCCAAATTCGCCGTAATAACCCAACTCATCGGGCTCTTTATAAGTTACCTGCATTAATTCAATTTATTTGATAAGGGATGTAAAGATAAGAAAACAAACTGCCTGTAATGGCATAGAAGATCAGTAGCGTTAACGCCACCATCGAAAAGATGTATTTGAAACAGAACATTTCATGAGCAACAAATATAGCCCTATTTATACTTTTTGCATCCGATCTCTTAAATATTTTTTGCGGATCACATCTTCTACATGTATGCCGGAAATCTTACTTTCCAGCCAGCTAATCACATCCAGGTATGCAAAAGCTCTTGCTTCCAACCGGTTATGCTGGTACTTTTTCAGCTTATTCAACAGTTTTTCAAATTCAACCTTGATCGTTTTCTCATTAAACTTAAATGCCCTGCGTAAAAAGCCAAATATCTCATCCTCCACCTTACTCAGATTTTCCATTTTGGCCATGTATCGGTATACCGACTTGACGAGGTACTCGAGCAAGTTATAATTACCTAACTCGTAATGCGCGATCAAATGTAATAAACGGGAATAGCATTGCAGGTCGGTACGCAGGTCATCTTTCTGATTGATAATACGGTTGAGATAGTCGATCGCCTTACTGTTATCACCGCTACCGAAATAAAGACAGGCAATCTTATAATAAAAAACCATCACCCTGTGCCGGTCAAGATAGCGCCCGTATTTCACCAGCATCTCCTCCAGAAAAGGAACCATCTTGATTCCCTTATGAAAAGTGCCCTCAAGGAAATGAAGGTTGATTACTGCGGTATAGAGATATACATAAGTTACAATTCGGTTGTTATCATTATCCTGCACCAACTCGGTTTGTGCAAAGTGCTTAAATTTCCTGATGCAGGAAGCCAGCTTCTCATGATTGAGTAAGTTAAAATGTGCCGACATCAGGTTATGCATGCCCTTTACATACATCGCCGTTTCTGTATCCATCATTTTGGGATATTGCTCAAATATATCTACCCATTTCTGGCAATACCGGTAATAAATCAGGAAATCCAGCTTAATATAGGCGTACCATACATAGCATTGATACAGGTACACTTTTTCATAAAAACTGGCTCCTGCATTTTTTACCAGGTCATCATCCATTAACGCCTGCACGTTTTTCAAATCATCCTCGTTCCTGGCATGGCCATTCTGTATATACCAACTATATAATTTCAAATTAAGATTAGACAAATCATTGATATTATCAATAATGCGCTTTACTTCATTCGACTCTGCCGCCAATTCCCCGGCACGGTTAGTTAGCCCCCGTGTTATATACAGCGCTTCGATCTTTTTTTCAAAAAACAAACCCTGTTGCAGATAAGTATACTGGTGGTGGTTGCGGGCAAATTCTTTCAAACGTTCCAATACTTTCAATGCCTGATGATACAACCCCTTGTTATACAGCAACCGGGCATTATCCATCATTTCATGCAATTGTATATCTACATTGCGGTCATCCTTCAACACGCGTAAACTACTCAGTATCTGGCGGTACAATAAGGCTTTGGTGTTCGAAAGCTGCTGTTTGCTTACACTCGGCACTTTTTTCAACAAAAGCGCATCGTCGTATTCAGCCATTTTATCCAACGCGTCAAACAGCAGGATGCTCTTCAGATTTTCGGAACCGGAATTGCGGTTCACAAAAAGCTTCAGATTTCTCTTTTCCGACTTTTCGAGGGATTTGATCAACTGAAAAAGCGCATCGGTACTTCTACTGGGCATTGTAATTTAAATGAATTCTATTTATTGATTATCAATTATATAAGAAAAAATATTAAAATTTATATGGTGTAAATCTCCGCCAATAAAGTTTCATTCACAATATAGGAATGTTTAATTTTATAGACAGATATAATCTGGCCGTTTTGCCGGGTTGTTATCCGTAAAATTAATTCATCATAACGATTCAAATTAAATTATGGCACAAGACAAAGTTTTTATTTTTGATACGACCTTAAGAGATGGCGAGCAGGTTCCGGGCTGCAAGCTGAATACAGAAGAGAAAATAAAACTTGCTCTTGAGCTGGAAACACTGGGAGTGGATATCATCGAAGCAGGTTTCCCGGTGTCCAGTCCGGGCGATTTTGCGTCGGTAAACGAGATTTCCAAAGTAATCAAAAACGCAACAGTTACAGGTCTTACCCGTGCGGTTCAAAAAGATATTGAGGTAGCTGCCGAAGCATTAAAGCCTGCAGTTCGACCGCGTATACATACAGGTATCGGCTCTTCCGACAATCATATTAAATACAAATTCAATACCACCAGGGAGCATATTATTGAGCGCGCTATAGCAGCGGTAAAGCTGGCGCGCAACCTGGTGCCTGATGTGGAGTTTTATGCAGAAGATGCAGGCCGTGCAGATCTCCAGTTCCTCGCACAGCTTACAGAAGCTGTGATCAAGGCAGGTGCAACCGTAGTAAACGTGCCGGATACTACCGGTTTTTGTCTTCCGCACCAGTACCAGGAAAAGATGCAATACCTGATCAATAATGTATCGAATATCGATAAAGCTATTCTCTCCTGCCATTGTCATAACGATCTGGGATTAGCTACAGCCAACTCCATTGCCGGAGCTATTGGCGGCGCCCGCCAAATTGAGTGTACTATTAACGGAATTGGCGAAAGAGCCGGTAATACTTCGCTGGAAGAGGTAGCGATGATCATTAAAAAACATCCGGAATTGGGTCTTTACACCAATATCGACACAACCAGGTTATTACCCATGAGCCGCCTGGTTTCAGATACCATGCGCATGGTGGTGCAACCTAATAAAGCCGTCGTCGGGGACAATGCATTTTCACACTCTTCGGGCATACACCAGGATGGGTTCTTAAAAGAAGCCACTACCTACGAAATCATTGCGCCTGAAGAAGTGGGTGCGGATACCTCGAAAATTGTACTGACTGCCCGCAGCGGACGCAGCGCCTTAGCCTATCGCTTCAAAAACCTGGGATATGAATTCGACCGCAACCAGGTAGATGAACTGTACCAGCAATTCTTAAATGTGGCCGATGCTAAAAAAGAAGTACAGGATACCGATTTGAAAGAAATGGCGGAGAGGGTAGGCAGTTAGGACAATGCTCCATTGACGATTGACGATTGACTATTGACAAACAAACTCGAACAACTATATATCATGAGCGAATTAAATAAATACTCGAAAACTATTACACAAGACCCTACGCAACCGGCCGCACAGGCACAGTTATACGCACTGGGACTAACTGAACAAGATTTGAAAAAAGCCCAGGTGGGCATTGTAAGCATGGGCTATGATGGCAATCCCTGTAATATGCACCTGAACGGACTGGCAGCAGACGTAAAGAAAAGCGTATGGGGTAACGACCTGGTGGGTTTGATTTTTAACACCATTGGCGTAAGCGATGGTATGAGTAACGGTACCGACGGTATGCGTTATTCGTTGGTAAGCCGTGATGTAATTGCAGACTCCATCGAAACAGTTTGCGGCGCTCAATATTATGATGCGCTGATCACGGTACCCGGTTGTGATAAAAACATGCCGGGTTCTCTAATGGCGATGGGCCGTCTGAACCGGCCTGCCATCATGGTATATGGTGGTACGATTGCTCCGGGTCATTACAAGGGCCAGGACCTTAACATCGTATCGGCTTTTGAAGCATTGGGGCAAAAAATTGCCGGCAACCTCGAGGAGGCCGATTTCCAGGGTATTGTAAAAAACAGCTGCCCGGGTGCCGGTGCCTGCGGAGGTATGTATACAGCGAATACCATGGCCTCTGCCATCGAAGCAATGGGCATGAGCCTTCCCTACTCCAGCAGCAATCCCGCATTGAGCGAAGAAAAAAGAAAGGAATGTGAAGCAGCCGGCAAATACATCCGTGTATTGATGGAAAAAGATATTAAGCCCCGCGATATCATGACACGTAAGGCTTTCGAAAATGCGATCACCGTTATCATTGTATTGGGAGGAAGTACCAATGCGGTGCTGCACCTGCTGGCAATGGCCAAAAGCGTGGGCGTTTCTTTAACGCAGGATGATATCCAGGCGATCAGCGATAAAGTTCCGGTATTGGCCGACTTTAAACCAAGCGGTAAATACCTGATGCAGGACCTGCACGAAAAAGGTGGTGTACCGGCTGTCATGAAATACTTATTAAAGAATGGATTGATCGACGGGAGCCAGTTAACGGTAACCGGTAAAACCATTGCCGAAAACCTGGAATCCGTTCCTGACCTGGACTTCGAAACACAGGATATTATCTATCCGCTGGAAAATCCTTTAAAGAAAACAGGCCATTTACAGATTTTATACGGGAACCTGGCCGAAAAGGGAAGTGTGGCTAAAATCAGCGGCAAGGAGGGTGAACGCTTTGAAGGCACCGCACGCGTATTTGATGGTGAGAAAAAATTAATTGCGGGGTTGGCTGAAGGCCGGGTAAAAGCCGGAGATGTAGTGGTTATTAAGAACGAAGGGCCTAAGGGTGCACCCGGTATGCCTGAAATGCTGAAACCAACAGGAGCTATTATTGGTGCCGGATTAGGCAAATCAGTAGCATTGATTACAGACGGACGGTTTAGCGGCGGCACGCACGGCTTCGTAGTAGGTCACGTAACACCGGAAGCTTTTGAAGGGGGTTTGATCGGTTTTGTTCAGGATGACGATATCATTGAAATAGATGCGGTTAACAACAAGCTTACATTAAAAGTATCTGAGGAAGAGATCACTAAAAGAAAAGCCAACTGGAAACAGCCGGCGTTGAAAGTAACCAGCGGCGTATTATATAAATATGCCAAACTGGTTAAAGATGCTTCTCAGGGTTGTGTAACAGATGAAGATTAAAAATGCAGGTAATTCAGTCCATACAAAACAGGACCTGCCCGTCCGGCAGGCGGGTCTACGAGATCAGAGGCGAACGGGTAATGCCTGCCCGACTTCGTCATTCAGGCGGGCTCGATTTTGACCTGGCGGCTTTGTATGAAACCGAAACAAGAATATTTAATCAGGCGGTTAAAAGAAACATGAAACGATTTCCAAAAGATTTTATGTTTCAGCTTACCCGCCAGGAATGGGCAAACCTAAAATCCCAGGCTGTAATTCTAGATTCACAAGATTCTAAAAATAAAGAAATTACAGATATGTCATCACAGATTGTGACGACATTGCGAACCACAAGGCCTTCCAAAGCCATACCATATGCCTTCACAGAACAAGGTGTGGCGATGTTAAGCGGTATTCTAAATAGTGATCGGGCTATTCAGATGAACATAGCTATTATGCGGGCTTTTGTTGAAGTGAGACAAATACTGCTACTGCAAAACGATATTAAAGAGCAGTTGAAAGAATTAAAAGATCGAGTTAGCGGACATGATATGCAGCTGAGCCAAATATATGATGCTCTTGAAAATTTACTCGATGAAAAGGCAGCTGAAAGGAAATGGGATAACCGGGAAAGAATTGGTTTTAAAACAACAAAATGACAAAGGCATACTTTAAAGAACTGGCAGATTATAATCTGTGGGCCAATACTATTGCCTGCGGATGGCTCGAGCAGTTAAGCGATGAGTATTGGAAGCAGCATGTCGTCAGCAGCTTTAATAGTATCCGTGAAACGGTTCTGCATATTATAAGCGCTGAAAACGCCTGGTTACAGCGGTTTCAGGGAAAAGAAAAAGTAGACTGGCTGCAAGCCACGTTTACCGGAACAAAAGACGAACATTTAGCTCTTTGGAAAAAGACATCAGCAGCATTGAAAGAATGTATTGACGCATTTGATGCGGCAAAACTGAACGAACCTTTAGCATTTAAGCGATTAAATGGTGAAGCTTATTCAATGCCCTGGTACCAGCTTTTTGCGCATGCCGTCAATCATACCTCTTATCATAGAGGGCAATTGGTTACTATGCTGCGCCAGGCCGGTTTTACAAACATGCAAGCCACAGACCTGATGATCTATTACAGGAACCGTTGATCAGTAACCTGCAAGGTCTTTTACAAGGAAAAAAGTATAATAGTTACAGTCATTTAAAGAAACAAACATCGAGTTATGAATACTCTTGAAATACAAAAAGAAGCTACTTCTACCGCAACAACAAAAACCGAAACCATGTCGGGCAGCAGGGCCGTAATTGAGTGCCTGCTGGCAGAAGACACGGAAGTAATATTTGGTTACCCGGGTGGTGCGATCATGCCTATCTATGATGCACTATACGATTATAAAGACAAAGTAGAACATATATTGGTTCGCCATGAGCAGGGTGGTATTCATGCCGGGCAGGGCTACGCGCGTACCAGTGGCCGTGTGGGCGTTGTTTTTGCCACCAGCGGCCCGGGAGCTACTAACCTGGTAACGGGTTTGGCAGATGCCCAAATAGACTCGACGCCCTTGGTTTGTATTACAGGGCAGGTATTTGCGCACCTTTTAGGTACCGATGCCTTCCAGGAAACAGATGTCATCAATATCACCACACCTGTGACCAAATGGAACTACCAGGTTACCGATGCGAATGAAATCCCCAGTGTATTAGCCAAAGCGTTTTACATAGCACGCAGTGGCCGCCCGGGGCCGGTATTAATCGACATTACCAAAAATGCGCAAATACAACAATTTGAGTTTCCCGGTTATGAAAAATGTACACATGTGCGCAGCTATCGCCCTAAACCTATTATTCGAAAAGAATATATTGAAGAAGCGGCGGAACTGATCAACAATGCCGAAAAACCGTTTGTACTGTTCGGACAGGGGGTAATACTGGGAGCGGCTGAAAAAGAGTTTGCCCATTTCATTGAAAAAGGCAACCTGCCTGCCGCCTGGACCATCCTCGGCGAAGGCGCTATTCCAACCGACCATCCGCTAAATGTGGGTATGCTGGGCATGCATGGCAACTATGGCCCCAATGTACTGACCAACGAATGTGATGTTTTGATAGCAGTGGGCATGCGCTTTGATGACCGGGTTACCGGAAGACTGGATAAATATGCGAAACAGGCGAAAATCATTCATCTGGATATTGATCCGGCTGAAATAGATAAAAATGTAAAAGCAACAGTAGCTGTTTGGGGTGATTGTAAAGAAACGTTACCGATGCTTACTTCGTTACTGAAAGAAAAAAACAATACGGCCTGGCTGAACCAATTTAAAGATTACGCCAAGCAGGAACTTGAGCAGTGTATACAGCCTGAAATGAATCCTGAAGGGGATGTGATGAGTATGGCTGAGGTGTTAAATGCCTTAAATGAACTAACGAATGGCGATGCGGTAATTGTTACGGATGTAGGACAGCACCAGATGGTGGCTTGCCGCTATGCCAAGTTCAACCAAACCCGGAGCAATGTTACCAGTGGTGGATTAGGCACTATGGGCTTTGGACTCCCTGCGGCTATCGGTGCCAAATATGGGGCTCCCGACAGAACCGTGGTGGCGATCATCGGAGATGGCGGGTTTCAAATGACTTTGCAGGAGCTGGGTACTATTATGCAGTTTGGGGCCGCCGTAAAAATCCTCATATTAAATAATGAGTTCCTGGGCATGGTGCGTCAATGGCAGCAGTTGTTTCACGACAGACGTTATTCATTTGTAAATATTACCAGTCCTGACTATATTATGCTGGCTCAGTCATACGGCATATCGGGTCAGAAAATAGATAAACGCGAGGATCTGAAAGCCGCCCTGAAAACAATGCTGGATCACGACGGAAGTTATTTGCTGGAAGTAATGGTAGGAAAGGAAAACAATGTATTCCCGATGGTACCACAGGGATGCAGTGTAAGCGAGATCAGGCTAAAATAATACCAGCATTTAACTTATAATATTCATGCAAGACCAGGCTTTTCATAATATCCCCGCACAATACGACAATATTGTGATTGCAACCCGTAAGCTATCTTTCGATATGGCTTCTGATTTGCAAACCGGGGCATTACTAAGCACGATGGTGGCCTCGAAGCCCGGAGCCAAAATACTGGAGCTGGGCACCGGCAGCGGCTTATCTACATCATGGATATTGCAGGGGATGGACGAGACAGCTCACCTGACGACGATTGATAATAATGCACTGCTGCAGGAGGTGGCCACACAATATCTGGCTGATCCGCGGATCAACTTTGTTCTGGCAGACGGCTACCAATGGCTGAAAGCATGCAAAAGCGAATCATTCGATTTTATATTTGCAGATGCTATGCCTGGAAAGTATGATCTCTTCGAAGAAGCTTTCTCACTATTGAAAAAGGGTGGTATTTATTTCATAGACGATATGCTCCCCCAGCCCAACTGGCCGGCAGGACATGCCGATCGAGTCGAAGGCTTCATTCAAATGTTAGAGCAGAGGACCGACCTCACCCTGACAAAAATGAACTGGTCTACAGGAATAATCATCGTAGCTAAAACAGCAGAAAAAATAGTACAAGATGAAAGAGTTCGACAAACCAGGTAAAAGCCAATGAGCTTACCGCAGATTTTGTTTAGACAAGTAGTAGTTTAAAACAAAATGGCGGCACATCATACATCATCGTTCATAAATCAAAATTCACACAATGAAACAGCAATATACCATCACCGTTTACGCAGAAGACCATATAGGTTTGCTTTCGCGTATTTGTATCATATTCTCCCGCAGAAAAATAAACATCGATAGCCTTAATACCTCTTCTTCGGAGATTGACGGCATACACCGTTTTAATATCCTTATAGATGAAACGGAAGAAGTGGTGAAAAAACTGGTAAAGCAAATAGAAAAGCAGGTAGAAGTGCTCAGAGCCTTTTATAATACCAACGATGAGATTGTATGGCAGGAGCTGGCGCTGTACAAAGTACCTACTAAAGAAGTGGCTGAGAAAATGGTGGTAGAAAGAATCCTGAGAAAATATGGAGCCCGTGTAGTTTGTGTACGCCCCGACTTCACGGTGTTTGAATCAACCGGGCACACAGAAGATACCGAAGAACTGGTAAAAAAACTAAGTGAGTACAACCTGGTTGAATTCGTTCGCGGCGCAAGGGTGGCCATTATGAAAGAGAGTGAAGGTTTCCATAAAAGACTGAAAGAGTTTGAGTACAAAGAACCCGGCGAGGAAGTAATTGAAAACGAATTCCTGGAGAAAGGTGAGAAAATATTCACCATGTAATAACGCACAATGACAAAAACTCAGCAATATATTCTTGATTGTATTGAGACTGCCAGAACCGGCTTCATTGAACTCACAGAAGGCTTAACGCTGGAGCAGCTTAATAAAATCCCTGAAGGCTTTAACAACAATGTCGCCTGGAATTTCGGTCATATCTCAGTTGCAGCATTGGCCCTGGCTTTTAAAACGTCTGGTGTTAAACCAGCTATTGATATTCCTTATTTCAAAAAATACGGGAAAGGCACCCGGCCTGAAACCGACATAGATGCAGACGACTTGCAGGCGTTAAAGGATTATGCCACCAGTGCTATTGCCATGATCAAGGAAAGCATAGCCGCTCAGG
>JBQGCI010000202.1:0-24687 GCA_052038405.1 Acinetobacter pittii | reverse complement strand
AACCAATAATGCCCGTATTTTAAATAACCACCATCAATATGCAGAAGCGTTAGTACAGTTACAATTGGCCTGGAATATTGCAGGAGTGTCTGCTGTGGCAGACAAAGCCGGGTTGTCTAACGAAATAGCCGTTAACCTTTTCAAACTAAACGAGCCCGTTCGCAGCAAGGCCTGGTTCGAGCAAACCCTGTCTTTTTTTAAAACGGATTCACTGAATCTGTATCCCGATTATAATGTAACCACGGCCATGTTTGGCCTGGCATTATGTTATGAGGTGCAGCAGCAAACAGACAGCAGCTCTTACTGGAGCACACTGGCGGTTTTAAACGACTATTATACTCAGCAATTAATTGATCCGTGGCTGTATAGTAAGAGCAGCATATATTCGAACGAAGCACAAACCAACGAAGCGATTGCCCTCCACCATTCCTGGTTCGAAATAACACATAACGAAGATTTTTTATGGAAAGCGTTATGGATGACGGAGCTATCCAAGGGGCGTAAGTTGATGTATGAGCAACAACGGGCAGGCAACTGGAAGGCTGGTGCCACTTTAAGTAATTCAGATCTCAGGGAATTACGCAACGACTACCTGCTGCTGGCACAAGCTGTATCTACAGACGAAAAAGTGGCGATCAGAGAAAGAATTGCCCGCCAGGAGTACCAACTAAGCCTCAAGGGAAACCGTTTTTCGCAATCATTGTCTGCACCGTCTTTTCGAAGGTTTAAAAACCAGGTAAACAAAAACCGGGAAACAAACACGCTGATCAGTTATCATCATACCCGTAATGGCTTGTACATTATAAAAGCGAACGAAAGCGGCCTTCACAGTTTAGTTGACTCAACAGCCGGCGACTTGCAGGATATTGAAGACTTCACAAAAAAGTACTTTTATTCCGGGCCGCAGGCTTTTAATAATAGCCCGGCCACCTATTTTAAAACCGCTCACACCCTTCTTAAAAAATACCTGCCTGTTGACACAGACAGCCACCAGGATTATATTATTTCTCCGTCGGGGCGGTTGCACGAATTGCCGTTTGAAGCTTTATCCATAGACGGAAAAGGAAGCGCTTATTTCGGCATACAACATGCGGTTAGCTACCTGTTTTCCCTGCTACAGCTTTCGGCGCCGGCCGATGTGCATCCAACCCCTATTCATGTATTTAGTTTTGAGAAGGAGCACCTGGGCTTTCCTGCCCTGCCGTCTACAAAAAGGGAGGCAGACTATTTACGGCGGCAATTCAGATGTATTTCCAGCAGCGCCGCTGCTACAGCCGATAGTACATTTTATTACTCATTAGGAGCGCGTAACATCATCCACCTGGCTTCACATGCTGTGGCCGGCGATAGTACGCAACAGCCCTTTATCGTGCTGCAGAAAAAGCTTTACCTGGGTGAGCTCCAGTATCATATTGCCAATTGCCCGCTGATCGTATTATCCGCCTGTGAAACAGGAAGGGGAGTCCGGCAGCACAACGAAGGTTTGATGAGCCTGGGAAGGGCTTTTATCAGTAGTGGCGTAGACGGCGCTTTATCTACCCGTTGGGAAGTGGATGATGCTGCTGCCGGCGACCTGACGCGCCTTTTTTATGAAGAGCTGCATGCCGCAGGCCTTCCCGCGAAGGCATTGCAGCGGGCCCGGGCTGCCTACCTCGGGAAAAATACGGCAGTTGCGGCGCAGAACCCCTGGTTTTGGGCTGCGCTGTTATACCAGGGCAAAAACCATCCGGTTCTGATTCAAAACAACAGATGGGTATTCGTTCAATATTGGGTTGCCGGAGCAGCCATAGCAGCCGGAGCCTTCTTATTCTTCTTCCTGAAGAAAAAAAAATAATTCCAGTTAAGGGGTAACAATTGTTTCGGGTGCCTGATATGCCTGTAAACAAGTCTTAAACAAAAAACCCATAGTTATGAAAAAGATATTTTTACCCCTGTTGTTGGTTACTGTAACTATATCAGGCTTAAGTTCCTGTAAGAAAAACGACCGTCTGGCCCTTCCCGGAATAGATGATCAGGCGTCAGCCCGTATAATGCAGGCTTTTTTTGAGAAGCATGCCCCGAAAACAGAGACCTTTAGCTTTGATGCTTCGGCCGGCGGTACCATTACTTTGAAAAGCGGTACCAAAATTACGTTCCCGGCTAATGCGTTTGTAAAGCCCGACGGATCACCGGTTGCCGGATCGGTAACGGTTAGTGCAAAAGATATCTTAAAAGCCAGCGATATGATACTGGCGAACAAGCCCACTGCGACCTCATCGGGCGAAATGCTGGAGTCCTTCGGGGAAATAATAGTGAATGCCAGCAGGAATGACACCGCACTTCGCTTAAATCCTGCCGTAATGCAGCGGCCGCCCACTGTAATGGTACCTGTTGGTACAGCTACAGGTGCCAAACGGGAAGCGCCTATGTGGGAGGGCGATACCACCGTTTCCTACACCAATAATGGCTTTAACCATGAAAATCAGCCTACTTCTGTAACTGTCCAATATGCTGTATCCAAAGGAATCGACTGGAACCAGCTCCCGGGTTGGGGCACCGTAAGCGGAGGAACTACTATCTTTCCCCTGGATGTCTTAGGACAGTGGAGAAACTGCGATGCACTGTATAATGATCCTAATCCTAAAACTACTGTGCTGGGGTATTTTGGAGACAAGTTCAACGGCCAAACAGGCTCGGGTGGGCAAGCTCCCAGCATGTTGTTCTTTAAAAAAGCGGGAACCAATACCTTAATCAACTATTCAACTATGATCTTAAACCCCGCTCCCGCCAAAGAAGGCTTTTTGAGCTACCAGAATTCAATGCCAATAGGCACATCAGGAACTTTTTTGGCAATCAGCGCAAAAGATGGCAAGTTGTATGCTGAATTGAAAGAGGCAACATTTGGGGCTCCTGCTGCCGGAAAGGACTTTATCTCGTATAGTTTCTCACTCAGAGAGGTTTCCGAAACACAGCTTTTAAACCTGATCAACCTGGTTAATACCAAATAAAACCTGATCTTTAAAAATACCAGAAAAAATAAGGGTTGCTTAACGGCAGCCCTTTTGATATAACCGTTATAAAAAAAGGTCCTTCCGTAGAAACGGACTGACCTCTAACGATTGCTTGCCATATGAAAAATCTTCGAATAATCTAATTTAAGTTCACTCCTCACCCTTTCTGCACCGTGTAATAACCCCTTTGGTTATTGCTACACAAAATTAATTGCTAAACCGACAAATATAAAAGCAAATAAAGTGCCATTTACTCTTCTTCAAAAGAAAAATTTTTATATAAATCCGCGATAGTAAAGCATTTGATTCGTTTATTAGCAATATGCCCAACACTAAAAGCTTTCAAAACTGCTACAAGGTGTAACTGCAGTGGCGTAGCCGTTCAAAAAAAGATAAAAAAAAGGTCCTTCCGTAGAAACGGACTGACCTCTAACGATTGCTTGCCATATGAAAAAAACTTAAAATCTAATTTCTTTGAAGCGTTGGCTTCTGAATACAAAGATATATTACAAACGGGATGCCGAATAATAAGTTAATGTTAATATTTTCATGTCTAAAGCGCTGAAAAATATGGGAAACAGCGTGTGGTATTGCATTACAGCCCCTTTACTTCACCATATCCAACTTATTACAAATCACCGACATAATTGATCTGAAACAAGTATTTTTTGACTTTTTATTAACATCTTTTAAAAAAAGTATAAAAAAAAGTTAATCGGTATATAAAATAATTATACCTTAGCAAACCTTTATACCGGGAAAACGAGCCAGGTATAAAGATAAACTCCTCCTAAGCGTAGCAGGTGTTTTTAAAGAAGACCTCTAATTGATTGCCTCTAACGATTGCCGGCCATGTGCTGATTTAAAATGTTGATCCGGGTTTTTTTTCCCGGATTTTTTTATAGCCTTTATGAACCGGATCTCAAAATAAAAAAGGTCCTTCCGTAGAAACGGACTGACCTCTAACGATTGCTTGCCATATGAAAAATCTTCGAATAATCTTACTGAAGTCCTTCTGCACCGGATCTTTCCGCACTTTCTAATAACCCGTTTGTGTTATTGTTACACAAAGCTAAGCCATGCCCGGGTTAGCATAAAACCAAGTTGCAACATCTTTTTTCTTTTTCAAACAAATATATTTTCATGAAACCCTTATCTGTAACGCATTTCAGGGCATTGAGCCTATTATATCCAAGCTTAAAAAAGGCATTAAAAAGTGCAAAAAATGTAGGTGTTTGGCTGGTTTTGCCGGTGATCAATGAGGCAGACAAATTGTTTTGTATAAAATGCGCAGTCAAAAAAATGGTAGTTGTGTGGCTCTGAGTAAAGGTTACTTAACATTTTCTTGTAAATTCAAATTCTTCTAATATCAGTAGATTTGTAATTATGGCGAAGACTACTTCACAATCTCAGGGGTCCTTTTCTTTTTTTGATGATTTGGATAAGCCCAATCCGGCGCCAGGGCCCCAAAAACATGTTTTAAGACCTCCGGCACAAATTGAAGCGGTTGAGGAAGAGATCGTACAGCCTGAAACCCCGGCAGAAGAGCCTGTTGTAGCTGAGCCGGAGCCGGACATCCTGGAGGATAGGGTAGCGGGTGATGATAATGACCAGGCAACAGGCTTAGCAACTGAAAGCTATTTCGAAGAACTACCTGCCGACGCTGTTAAGGAACCTGTTGCAGCAGAAGCTGAAATGGAGGAAGAAATACCTGCCAATGGGTACAACGGAGGAACGATGCAGGAGAGAAGAAGCTCCCGTGGACGAAAATCTGTTAAGGAGCATAGCCTGGCGGCTGAAATGATCGAGATGCCGGGAGATGATGTGCTGTACGCCAAACAATACTATAGCATGGGAGACGTTACCTCTATGTTTAAAGAAAATCATTCGTTGATCCGCTATTGGGAAAGCGAATTTGATATTCTCAGACCTAAGAAAAATGGCAAAGGAGATCGTTTTTTCAGGCCGGTAGATGTTAAAAATCTTTATTTGATCTATGATCTGTTGCGCAGGCGGAAGTTTACTATTGAGGGTGCCCGTGACTACCTGAAAAATAATAAGAAGGCAGATGAAAAATTTGCAGCCGTACAGTCGCTTGAAAAAATAAAGGCATTTTTCCTGGAGTTAAAGGCTTCTTTATAATTGCTCTGGCACTAGTAGCTTGTGCGGTGCCATAACAAGCCATTAATGTTGCAGAACATCTAAACCATTCTATTTTAATACTGTTAGGTAGTATTCGGAAAGCATTATGCGAATCCTTAGATTTTTCTTAAAGTAACTCTGATGAAGAAATTAATCATATTATGCTCTTTTCTTATGGTATTGAATCAGTTGCAGGCACAAACCTATGAAACAGTAAAGGACCGAACCGGTAAAAAGCTGCTGAAGGGATTTGTAACAGACAGTTTGTTGAGGGCTGATGGGGCCGAATTTAAATGGTTTGCCGAGAATGAAACGATATACAGCCCATCAGAGCCGGTGCTTCATAGTTTTGCAGCTAAAAAGGACAGTGTAACTTTTATGGTTTTCTTTGGAACCTGGTGTCCCGATTCACATTATGTGGTTCCCCGCTTTTATAAAATTCTGGACCAGACTGGCATCGATAAGCGAAGGGTGACCCTTTTCGCTTTGGATAGAACCAAGAAAGACGCCGCTCATTTCGCCGCTAATTTTAATATACAGCACGTCCCAACGATCATTGTTTTAAAAGATGGTAAAGAAACGGGCCGCGTCGTGGAATATGGCGTTTCGGGTAAGTTTGACGAAGAACTGGCTAAGATTTTAAATGCGAAATAGACGGATTCGAAGGATTGGTGATAGTAACGCTGGTTGATTTGCCGGCTGCATCAACGCCAATGTCTTGCATTAATTGCAGCACGGCCAGGTGCACCTCCTGTTTTACCTGGTTATACATAGCAATGTTGTTGGGCTCCGTGTAATAGTCGCCCGCAACTACCAATGCATTGGAAGTTATTTCAGTCAGAAACAGGTTAAAATTTTGTATCTCGGGCCGCGAAAGAATTTTTTTAACGCCGTTCAGTAAGGCATCTACTTTCGCCGGTGCTGTGTCCACACCAATATCCAATCTCAGGTCGGCACGACGCTGTGTCCGGTTACTCAGGTTATCCAGCACGCTATCTACCATTTGCTTATTCGGAACAGTAATATAGGTTTTGGCATCAGTGCGGATGCGGGTACTTCGCAACCCTATTCTTTCAACAACGCCGCTAAAGCTGTTTATTTTTACGGCATCTCCGGTTTGAAAGGGCTTATCAAAGAAAATAATAAAAGAGGCAATCAGGTTCTCCAGGCTCTCTTTGAGCGCCAGGGCAATGGCGGCTCCCACAATGCTTAGGCCGGTTACCAGGCCTTTCACATCATAATTAAATGTATACTTTAAAATAAGCAGTCCGCCAATCAAGCCAATGACCACCTTGATAAAATCTTTGAAGAAGAATACCAGCTGATGATTGCCCTGGTCTCCGTTTTGCAGGTACCGGTTTTTTATGAGCAACACTACAAAGTCAGTCGACTTGATCAAAAACCGGAAAAAAGTAATGATCATCAACGTGGTACCTATCATTCGCAACAGTTCCTGAATGCCGATCTTATATACTTTAAAATCAAGTATTGAAGGAAAGTTCAGGCGATCAAGCGAAACAACCGTGATCATCACCGCAATAAATAACCCCAGGGGTTTGGCAATAAGGCTTTTAAATAGAGACGGGTCGATACTTTTATAACGGCTTTTAATAAGATAAGCAAAGAACAATGCGATATAATGTGCAATAAACCGCTTCAATACGAACCCTAAAAATATGATAACAGTAACTACCAGGTAGCTTTGTAGTGTATTGTCTAAGTAAACCTGTTGTAAAAAATCCTTCATTCAATCAATATAAAAAATTAATTCAAAAATAAAAAGGTATTTGCTGAAGCGCGTTTAAAAATGACTCACGGGCTTTATTAAGGTTCTTTTGGGCTGCAACCCAGCCTGCAGCAGGCAGTTTCGTTGAATTTTCGTCATCGTGGCCTGCTATAACTACAAAGCCCGCTTTGCTTTAACCCTAAAGAATGCACAATAAATCTCAACAATAAGATTCAAAACAGGCTCCAGGCAATCTTAAGTATCTGTTACGGGCATACCTTTGCGCTCAAATTAAAGCAAATAATGGCACAATGGGAAGGAAAATCCAAAGGCAATAAAACCGGCTATGGCATTTTTATAGCGGTTTTAAAAAAAATGGGCGTGCTTCCTGCTTATATTCTGTTGCTGTTTGTGGCGGCCTATTATTTCCTGTTTAGCCGGAAGTCTTCCCGCGCCATGTGGTACTATCTTCGCAAACGACTTGGTTTTCCTTTTCTTAAATCCCTTATAAGTCTTTATAAAAACTATTACTGGTTCGGCCAGGCGCTGATAGACCGGATTGTGATGATGGCAGGCATCCCTAACCGCTTTACTTTTAATTTTGATGGCGAGGAGCATCTCCATCAAATGGTTGCCGACGGTAAGGGAGGCCTGCTTTTAAGTGCCCATATCGGGAACTGGGAGATTGCCGGTCATTTGCTGAAAAGATTGAATACCCGCATCAATATTGTCATGTTTGACGGGGAGCATCAGCAATTAAAACAATACCTGGAAAATACCACGGGTCAGCGCAATGCCAATATTATTGTGATCAAAGATAATATTTCACATATTTATGAAATAATGGAGGCGCTTAACAATAACGAATTGGTATGTATGCATTCTGACCGGTTTTTGCCTGGTAATAAAACATTACAGGCCCAATTCCTCGGTAAGCCGGCTTGTTTTCCACAAGGTCCTTTTGCGCTGGCCACCAAACTAAACGTGCCGGTAACCTTCGTATTTGCGATGAAGGAATCTTTTTATCATTATCATTTTTTTGCAACTCCCGCTGTTGTTTATAAAAACAAACCCGGTATTTCTTCGGAGAAGGTATTGGAAGCTTTTGTGGGTGCAATGACAGGGAAAGTAAAGTCTTATCCTGCACAATGGTATAACTACTACGATTTCTGGAAATAGGTATACCCGCTCATAGTCGGTAAGTTTCCTTACTTTTAACGCCTTTAAAAAAACGCTGTGAGCATCTCGAAAAGCATATTACCTTATATCCCGCAAAGAACGCCCTTTGTAATGATCGATACCCTGGAGTCTTGCGACGAAAGCGGCGCGTCTACTACTTTTGAAGTAAAGACAGATAATTTGTTTGTAGAAAAGGAATTGTTGAGAGAGCCTGCACTAATTGAAAATATCGCGCAAACAGCTGCAGCCCGTATAGGTTATATCTGTCAACAGGAACAGAAACCGGTGCCCGTAGGTTTTATTGGAGCCGTACAAAATCTTAAAATAAGCGATCTCCCTAAAATTGGGGATGTGCTTACTACTGCTATTACCATAAAGAACCAGATATTTAATGCCACAATTATAGAGGGGGCGATATCTGTTAATGGCGGGTATATTGCCTCCTGCGAAATGAAAATATTTATATCCTAAGTACCTAAAAAAAGCAAAAAATGAAATCGCAATTATTATTGACATTGATGGTTTTAATGTTTGGCTACAGCGTAAAAGCTCAAACTTTACCGGAGGTATTGAATAACACCGAAACGCCTATTTTCTATTATGGAATTGACTTTACGAAAGCCAGGTTGATGGGAGATCCCAACGCTAATGCCAGGGATATTGTGGAGCGTCAGTTTGCAGGCATCAACGCGTTGATCATTAATGAGTATAAGAAGTACGACGTAGCAAAAGCATTCAGGAGAAATGAATTAGCCAATGATTTAAGCTATACCGATAAAAGAAATGAAAAAGCAGATCCGGATCAATTGTTGTCAACCAATTCTGACGATTTTACCCGTCTTAATGAAAAAGACATCCAAACCCTGATCAGTGGCTTTAACGGAGGTTCTAAAACAGGAACAGGCCTTGTGTTTGTAGTTGAAGGAATGAGTAAAACAAAAAAAGCATTATCTCTTTGGGTAACGCTTTTTGATATCAAAACGCGCAAGGTATTGATGACCAAACGCATGGAAGGGGCTTTAGGGTCGGGTTTTAGTTTCAGAAACTATTGGGCGACCGGCTTCAAGAAAATAATTGATCAGATCGAAAAATCTGAATACAAGAAATGGAAGTCTAATTAATGAAAACATTAAGTCATACCGTTGAGGTTTTAATTCGTTTCAATGAGGCGGATCCCCTGGGGATCGTTTGGCATGGACATTATGTACGCTATTTTGAAGACGGGCGTGAAGCATTTGGCGAGCATTATGGCATGGGCTACATGCATTTTTTCAAAGAGAATGTTGTAGTACCCATTGTTCATGCAGAATGCAACTACAAAAAATCGCTCAAGTTCGGAGATTCCGTCATTGTAGAATCTACCTATCATCCCTGCGAGGCCGCAAAAATAATTTTCACCTACAAATTGTATAAAAAGTCGGATCGCAGCCTGGTGGCAACGGGAACCACGACCCAGGTTTTTTTAGATAAGGATACACAAACCCTGTTATTAAATAACCCGCCATTTTTCCTGGAGTGGAAAAAGCAGCAATTGTTGTAGTGCAGAAATAAGGAATTATGAAACCGGTTTTCCTGATTGCCGATAATATTGTTTCACCATTTGGATCGTCTTCGAATGATAATTTTTCAGAAATAACAAAAGGAAATACGAATGTACGGCTGCATCAGGCGGGAGCCCGAAGTTCTAAAGCGTTTTATGGCGCTTTATTTACCGATGGGTTTTGGCAGCAAAACACGATCCCGTCCTTTACCAGGTTCGAATCCCTGCTGGCGTCATCTATAAAAGATGCCTTAAGTCATGCGGATATACATCCGGCAAATGAAAAAACCGGATTGATCATTTCTTCTACCAAAGGAAATATCAGTTTGCTGGAAGACAATGATATCAGCGATTCCCTAAAAAAAGAGATCAGCCTCGGAGCGTCTGCACAAAAACTGGCCAGTTATTTTGGTTTTAGCCAAAAGCCCGTTATTGTCTCTCATGCCTGTATCTCTGGTTTGGTGGCGCTGATCACTGCTAAACGTATGCTGCAGGCAGGGCTGTACGAAAATATTATAGTAGCTGGCGCAGATTTAATTACCAGGTTCGTATTATCTGGTTTCCAGTCGTTCCAGGCTGTGAGCGATGCGCCTTGCCGCCCGTTTGATGCAGCGAGAAAGGGGATCAACCTGGGCGAGGCGGCTGCTACGATGATCCTTTCAGTGCATCAGCCTTCGTCTCATTTCATTGAATTAAAAGGGGGCGGTATCAGTAACGACGCCAATCATATCTCCGGTCCGTCGAGAACCGGTCAGGAATTGTTTATGGCCATAGACCATGCATTGAAAGAGGCTGAAAGCGAACCGGGACAAATAGACTTTGTCTCACTACACGGTACGGCAACATTGTACAACGATGATATGGAGAGCAGGGCGATCAACCTTGCCAGACTCCAATCGGTTCCTGTAAACAGTTTGAAAGGATATTATGGTCATACTTTAGGCGCTGCCGGGCTGGTAGAAAGTGTGATCAGCGTACATGCATTAAGAGAAAACCTGCTGATTCCTACCAGAGGGTTTGAAACACCCGGCACTGCAGAAAGTATCAATGTTTGCAGTACCTTGCGGCAGGCCTCATTAAAAACCTGCCTTAAAACAGCTTCAGGTTTCGGGGGATGTAATGCAGCAGTTGTGTGGGAAAAGGGATAGCAATGCGTGCCAACCCCGACTCTATGAGCATATGGGCTATGTGTGAGATGTAGTCAGACCTGCCAGTAGGGCGGGGAGTATATAAAACCTCATTGAAAGTGTACCGGAAGATCCGGTAGAAAAAAAGAAAATGTCCGGAAAAACCGGAACAGATTGGATTTTAAAGAGAAAAGAAATAACAACCAATAAATGACGAATTTTTACGCTAAAGACAAGAAGTCTGCTATAGATGCCAAACACCATGCACAGGTTATTGCTCATGGGCCAATTGTGTTTCAGGTAGCCAGGTTATTAAGAGATAAGGGTATTTTAAAAGTAATAGAAGAACATAAAACCGGTATTAACCTGGCCGCAATTGTAGCGCAAACAAAAGTGCCTGAATATGGCGCCCGGGTGTTGTTGGAAGCAGGGCTTGGAATGGAAATGGTAACCGTGGATGAAGGCGGAAAATATTATCTGGCAAAAACCGGGTATTTTATTTTGCACGACCCGCTCACCAACGTGAATATGAATTTCGTGCAGGATATTTGTTACAAAGGCTTGTTTCACCTGGAGGAGGCAATCGATACGGGCAAACCAGCCGGATTGAAAGAATTGGGCAGCTGGAGTACCGTTTACGAAGGACTTTCTCAGTTACAACCTCAACAACAAAAAAGCTGGTTCGAGTATGATCATTTTTTCTCTGATATTGCTTTTCCATTGGTGCTGAAACATATCTACAAACCGGACAATCATATTCAAAAACTACTTGAAATTGGCGGAAATACCGGAAAATGGGCGTTGGCGTCTACAAAATTTGACCAGGAGGTACGCATCACTATTGTTGACCTGCCCGGGCAGGCAGCAATGGCCAGGAAGAATATTGAAAACCTGGGACTTACCGACCGTGTTGACTTTTATCCGGCAAACGTACTGGATGAGTCGGTGCAATTCCCTACCGGCTATGATGCGGTTTGGATGAGCCAGTTCCTCGATTGTTTCTCCGAAGATGAAATTGTTTCGATCATGAAGCGTTGCGGACAGGCCCTGAATGAGGAGGGCGCTATTTATATTTTGGAGGCATTCTGGGACAATCAGCGTTTTGAAACAGCTGCTTTTTGTATCCAGCAGTTATCGATCTATTTCACAGCAATAGCCAATGGCAACAGCCAGATGTATGACAGCCGTGTTTTCAAGAAAGCAATTGATCGGGCTGGTTTTGATATTGTTGAAGAAATAAGTGGTATCGGATTGAGCCATACCCTACTGAAATGCAAAAAGTGCAAACAATAATCCATGGCAGCAATGGACTTGCGGGTAACAATTGTCAAAACCGCTAAAATCCATCTGCTTCGAATGCTAAAAATATCGAACTTTAAATTTTAATATCAAACGCATTTTATGCAACCCGAAAAAGTAGATGTCCTTGTTATTGGCGCTGGTCCTGCAGGTACCGTAGCCGCTTCCATTGTAAACCAGGCTGGTTATAAAGTAAAGATCGTGGAGAAGCAAGAATTTCCGCGATTCGTGATTGGCGAAAGCCTGTTGCCGCGATGTATGGAAGCGCTGGAAGAAGCAAAATTCCTCGATGCGGTAAAGGCAAGAGGCTACCAGCAAAAGAACGGAGCCAAGTTTGAAAAACAGGGGAAGATCTGTAACTACTTTTTCAACGATCAGTTTACAGATGGTTGGGGATGGACCTGGCAGGTGCCACGTGCAGACTTTGATCATACACTGGCGAAGACCGTTGAGAGCCAGGGTGTTCCGGTTGAATATCAAACCGGTGTCACAGCCATCCAATTTCACCCGGATGGAACATCTACCACAACCGTAGAAGACAAGGATGGCAATACAAGAGAAATATTTGCGCGTTTTATTATAGACGGAAGTGGTTATGGTCGTGTAATACCCAAACTATTTGGAATGGAACGTCCGTCTAATTTGCCGCCGCGCAAGGCTGTGTTTACCCACCTGGTTGACACTAAACGGTCTATGGATGATGAGCCCGATCGCATTACGATTATCGTACACGATAAAGCGGTATGGATATGGGTCATTCCTTTTTCTACAGGGATTACCTCTGTAGGTTACGTGGCAGATCCGGGATTCTTTGAGCAGTTCACCGGTACCCAGGAAGAGATCATGAGATCTCTCATCGCTTCCCAGCCATATATTGCAGAGCGGATGAAAGACGCCGAATATGTATTTGAGCCAAGGGTATTACAATCATGGTCGTCAACTACTGATAAGTTTTACGGAGACGGATTTGTGTTGACGGGTAACGTAACCGAGTTTCTCGACCCGGTATTTTCGTCGGGTGTTACTTTAGCTACGGTATCCAGCCAGATGGCCGGAAAGCTGGTAGTGAAAAAGTTAAAAGGCGAAACGGTTGATTGGAATAAAGAATACATGGATATCATGATGCAGGGCGTAAATACCTTCCGCAGCTACGTAATGGCCTGGTACGAGGGCACTTTAGATACCATCTTCTTTGCCGACGACCAGGATCCTGAAATCAAACGTAAGATATGCTCGGTACTGGCAGGGTATGTTTGGGACCTGGAAAATGATTATGTAAAGAACCACGATACCGCCTTAAAGAAACTGGCAAAAACGATCCACTTAAGAGACAGCATCGCTTATATTAATAACGGGTTTAAGGACTAGGAATAGTATCGCGTTTGAAACATCAGGCAACATATATATCGGGCCATGTTTGCATTGGCAATAAGATGGTTTACTTGGACGACGGAATAGTCTTTAAGTCTGACGAGTCCTCCGATTTTCTTTCGTCCCTTTACGAAAAACTGGATATCAATTATCCCAAATTTTTCAAAATGGATGCGTTATGCAAGCTGGGGATTGCCGCTACGCATGTTTTATTAAAAGATTTTGATAAAGTGGCCTATCAACCCGGGGAGCTGGGGATTGTTTTATCCAACCGAAGCGGCAGTATTGAAGCAGATATCAATTATTTTGAATCATCCAGGAGCTACCCCAGTCCGTCACTGTTTGTGTATACCCTCCCCAATATCGTTATTGGCGAAATAAGCATCCGCTATGGATTTAAAGGAGAGAATGCCTTTTTTATCAGCGAGCGGTTTGATGCGGATTGGATGGTATTTTATGTAAATAACCTCATGCAATACCAGGGAATTAAGGCCTGTATCTGTGGTTGGGTAGATGTAGAAAACGATGAATATGATGCACGGTTCTTTTTAATAGAGCTGGGAAAAGAGAATGGGCTTAACTTTACAGCCGATAATTTACGCAGGTATCAGTTACATTAAGGTTTACAGATCAGGGTTGCGTAAATAAAAATTATATTAAAGAAGAATTTTCTGATGGATAAGAAGGAACTGATTTACCAGTTAAAGCAACAAATTATAAAGCAGCTCAACCTGAGTGGCAAAACGCCGGAGGATATCGGAGACGATGATCCGCTTTTTGTAGAAGGTTTAGGCCTCGACTCGATCGATGCATTGGAGTTGATTGTATTGCTGCAACAGGAATATGATATTAAGCTCAAGAACGCGGAAGAAGGACAAACGATCTTTCGTTCCGTAACCACGATGGCCGATTATATTCTGGAACAAAAAGCCGGCGCTGCGAATTAATGCCGGCTCCTGTTTACATATCTGGCGCAGGTGTTATATCTGCTATCGGAAACAATGTTGCGGAGAACGTTGAGTCCCTTACTTCCGGCGAAGCCGGGATGAAGGCGATGCAGCGTTTGCAGTCTATACATAAAGACAACTTGCCCGCAGCAGAAGTAAAGCTCAGTAATGAGGAACTGGCTGCTCTTGCCGGGCTTCCTGCATATACCAGCCGGACGGCGCTGTTAAGCACTGTGGCTGCCCGGGAAGCGTTGAACAATTCGGGTATCGATATTGCCAACTGGCGTACTGGTTTTATTTCTGCCAACTCGGTGGGAGGGATGGATAAAACCGAAGATTTTTTTGAGCATTTTTTAAAAGATAATAGCAGTGGGCATTTGCGCGAAGTGGTGAACCATGAGTGCGGTGCCGTAACGGAGATTACAGCCGATGCCCTGGGTATTAAAGATTTTGTTACCACCATTAGCACAGCCTGCTCCTCATCAGCGAATAGTATTTTTTTAGGAGCCCGGTTGATTCGGCAGAACAAGCTGGATGTGGTGATCGCAGGAGGTACTGACGCCTTAACACGTTTTACTTTGAACGGGTTTCATACATTAATGATACTGGACAGTGAATACTGCCAGCCATTTGATGATAACCGTCGCGGCCTGAACCTGGGCGAGGGCGCCGGTTACGTTGTACTGATCTCCGATAAAGTGGCGCAAAGGCTACCAACACGTCCGGCAGTAGCTATAACAGGATGGGCAAATGCCAATGACGCCCATCATCAAACGGCATCTTCACCCGATGGAAAAGGCAATTTATTAGCCATGAGAGGAGCCCTGGAAAAAGCGGGGCTCATTCCCAGGGATATTGATTACATCAATCTTCATGGCACCGGCACCAACAATAATGATATGGCAGAAGGCACCGCTATCAAAACCCTGTTTGACGGCGCTTATCCCGATATGAGCTCTACTAAATCTTTTACAGGCCATACCTTAGGCGCCAGTGGTGGAATAGAAGCGGTATATGCTACGATTTCTATTCAACAGGGCATTGTGTTTCCCAACCTGCGCTTTGAAACCCCGATGAAAGAGCTTCCGTTTACTCCTGCGGTCAAACTGAAAACAAAAGAGATCAAGCATGTGATGTCTAATTCATTTGGCTTTGGAGGTAACTGCTCTTCCCTTGTATTCAGCAAAATCTAACTTCTGGTATAGCAATTTCCGATCCTATGCATTTTTTACTGCGTTTGCTCCCAACAGCGGCGTCATTTTTTTAAGAATGCCGATGCTCTGGCTTAGCAAATTTTTTAAAAACTTTTGGTTGGAAAAAAGAAAACCCGTTTTTTTGTTCCAACGAAATAAGCGGCCATATTACCTGACGGTTTTGCAACTCCTCACTTCACGGTATTGAAATAAAAAATACAAAAGAGGTTTTTTGCTCGTTTTGCTTAAACGATTAAGTTAGCAGCTGGTTAATAATATGTCATACCCAGCTTTACATGGCCGGAGGTGAAGTGTCGGTGAAGGCAGATTCAGGTGCATCGTAGCGTCAGGAAAAAATATACCTGAGGCCGGTGCCCTCAAACTGAGATAGAAAACCCGATCTGAAGCAAATGCCTGGATCTTAAAAAATTATTATGAAGTTTATTATCACGATTTTTCTTTGTATGGGAAACCCGATTGTAAATGCACAAAAGGTCGTGAATTTTGAAAGCGAGCTCAGGCGTTTATTGGATATAAGCCTCCTGCCCCGGTATCTGGATGGAACCGTAGTGGAACAGATCTCCTCTTATGATCGTACCGGTGGTAATGACGATGGCTTTAGCGGTAAATATTCTTTTATCAGGAAAGAGAAAGGTGGGCTTGTCCTGTTGGATGCACAGGGAAGTGGTGTCATTGAACGTATATGGACTCCTACGCCAACAAACGATACCCTTGATTTTTATTTCGACGGTAGCAGCAAGCCCGGTTTAAGTATAAGGTTCAACGATCTCTTTTCAGGAAAAGTAGAGCCATTTGTAAAGCCGTTGGTAGACGCCTATATGGTGGGAGGTTATTACAGCTATATTCCCATACCGTATGCCAAGGGATGCAAAATAATTTTCCGGGGTGAAAAGATCATGTTTCACCAGGTGCAGTACCGCAGGTACGACGAATCTTATAAAGTGGAAACATTTAACCTTGCAGGAGCGTTAGCTCAAAAAGGTTTGTTACGGAAAGTAACCCACTTGTGGAGCGATGAAAACAGGGCGATCAGCAATTTTAAATACTCCGGGATTAAAACAATAGAAAAAGAAATTGAATTGATGCCCGGGGAGTCAACCACAATTGCACGTATATCCCTCGGTGGCCGGATCGCAGGTATCGAGCTGGATCCTCCGGCTATTTTTAATGGCCTATATAAGCAGGCAGATATAAAAATAACATGGGATGATGAGACCATCCCCGCCGTACATGCCCCTGTTGCAGACTTTTTTGGCTATGCGTTTGGAGAACGGGCCACGGAAAGTTTATTAGTCGGTACCACCAGGGGTAAACTGTATTGCTATATTCCAATGCCTTTTGAAAGAAATGCCACCATTGCCCTGGAGTATAGAAAATCGGATGAGATACAGCAGGAGCCGTTACGTATGAAAACGCTTGTTCATTACACGGCTCAAAAGAAAGCAGCTAATGAAGGCAGGTTTTATGCAAAATGGGCTCACGATGAGCCGGCTAACGGGGTGCCGTATGTTTTTTTGGAGGGGAAGGGTAAAGGCCATTACATAGGTACCATCCTGCAGGCCCAGGGTAGAGATTATAATAATTTTACTGAATTTTTTGAAGGCGATGATCAAACCTATATTGACGGAGAGCTGAGGCTGCATGGAACGGGAAGCGAAGACTACTTCAACGGCGGCTGGTATGCCCAGCCGGGAGGATGGACGGAAAGGGCCGGTGCGGCATTAAGTGGCTGTACCGAATACTCGATCCCGCTGAGCCGCACGGGCGGTTACCGGTTTTTTCTCAGCGATAAAATGCCATTTGGCAAGGAAATTAAGCACACCATTGAGCATGGTCCGGTCAACAACCGCCCGGTAACTTATACATCGGTAGCTATGTACTATGCCAATAAAGCTATTGCTGCCAGCAACGCACCATCCAATACAGTTACAAAGGTATCGGTGCCGGATACGTTGACTTTTTATACCAATTTTTTAAAGCACATTACCTGCAACGGTGGTATCGATTACAAAGATGGACATGCTGTTGTAACAGAAAAGGAGAACAACAGCGTAACCATTAATGTCGATGAGGTGCCCGATGGCAGGTATGCCATGTACATGAATAAGGTGGATGCAGGTGTCGGTAAAATGGGCGTTCGCATCGCAGATGTCACAAAAATATACGACTGGAAGATAATTGATTTAAAGGCGGGCAAAAAGGACACCGAGATTTATCTCGGAGATGTGGATATCAAAAACAATACGGTACCGGTGGTTCCGGTAAACATTCTGTTTCGTTCGGATGCATCCCCGGGACTCATTTTCAACCGGATTGTATTACGAAGAAAATAAGCTGGGTTTATTTTTCCAATAAGCAAACCAAGGATGATGTATGAGGATGGGCATTTAAAGCTTACGTCGACCAGGTGGCTTCAATCTTGCGCGATGCCAGGTTATTAACCCGTATTTTTGACACCTTAATCAGAGTTTGGACATAATTGCGGCCAAACAGGATACGATATGAAAAAAAGAGTTTCTATAAAAGATATTGCTGAAAAAGTGGGCGTTTCAACCGCCCTGGTTTCCTATGTGTTGAATGGTAAAGAACGAGAAGCCAGAGTGGGTGAAGAGATTGCCGGGAAAGTAAGAAAGGTCGCTGCTGAAATGAATTATCAACCCAACCTGATTGCCAGGGGCCTGAAGTTTGGACGGACCAACACCATCGGGCTGATTGTAGCAGATATCTCCAATCCTTTTTTTGCCACACTGGCCCGCAGCATTGAACTCGAAGCGCAAAAGAATGGTTATACGGTTCTTTTCGGAAGCAGCGATGAGCAACTGGATAAATCTCAAAACCTCATCAATACCTTTTTAAACCGTCAGGTAGATGGCCTGATCATTACCCCCGTGGCGGGCTCCCAATCGCAGATTGAAGAACTGAAAAAGAAGGGCGTAAAGTTTGTGTTGATGGACCGCGGATTTAAAGACGTAGAAACGAATGTAGTGGTAACCGACAATCATGAAGCGATGTATAATGCAGTAAAATTGCTGACTGAAAAGGGGTACCGGAAAATAGGGATGATCGCTTACGATACGCCCCTTACCCATATGCAGGACCGGATACAGGGCTATAAGGATGCTTTGAAAGAAGGCGGAACGAGGTTCAGGTCAGAGTGGTTAAAAAAAGTACCCTACCAGGATTATAAAGAGCATGTGGCCGATGCCATAGCGCAGATGCTGAAAATGGGAGATGAGCTGGATGCGCTTGTATTTGCCACCAACAGCATCTCGGTGCAGGCATTAAAGGTTATTCATGCAAGAGGTATTAAAGTGCCCGACGACCTCAGAATTATCAGCTTTGATGAGAGCGATACTTTTGAGTTCTTTTATGCTACCATTACTTATATCAAGCAAAACCTGAATGAGATCAGTGAAAAGGCGGTGCAATTACTGGTGAAAAATATTCATGACACAGGGCTCAAAACCGCGAAGGTAATAGTGCCCTCTTCTATCGTTTTGGGCCAAAGCAGCAAATAAAAATGCAACAAAAATTGGTGAATTAGTATTTATCATGTACGTTTGCTTAAACGTATAAGCAAGCCAAGAATCCACATTCAAAAACAAGCCACATGAAGAAGATTTTATTATTATTAGCGATTGCAATCACTACCGGCACTGTAAGTGCACAACAGGGAAAGTTTAATGGCCTGGACATGAGCCTGGGAAACCTCTCCCGTTTATCTGATGCCCAAACCCGTTCTATAAGCCCCGAGAATTTTACGGGCGAAAAGGGGAAGGGCGCACTGGCCGACCCGGTTACAGACAAAGGAAAACGCAACGTAGCCAATGCGGCCAGCGAAGCCAGGGACCTGGGAAAGGGATGGAAGGTAAATCCGTTTATCATTATAGAACCTGGCGAAACCTTTACCATGGCCGACATTGCGGGACCTGGCGCCGTACAGCATATCTGGATGACTCCGACCGGGAATTTTAATCTTTCTATTTTCAGGGTTTACTACGATGGAGAATCGGAAGCCTCCATAGAAAGCCCTGTAGGTCCTTTTTTTGGAATCGGATGGAATGAGTTCTCTCCGCTTAATTCCCTGGCCATGACCGTAAATCCCGGCAGCGCTTTTAACAGCTATTGGAAAATGCCGTTCCGGAAAAATATAAAGATCACTATGCAAAATACGGACAGCCAGCCGATGCGGCTTTACTACCAGGTAGATTATACGCTGACCGAAGTGGGCAGCGACGAGGCTTATCTGCATGCGCAGTACCGGAGAAGCAAGCCTAATTTGACATCGCTGCATACCATAGTAGATGGCATAAAAGGCAAAGGTCATTACGTGGGTACTTACATGGGTGTGGGGGTAACCAATAACGGTTGGTGGGGTGAAGGAGAGATCAAATTCTTTATGGACGGCGACAAAGAAAATGCAACCATTGTGGGTACCGGCACCGAGGACTATTTCTGCGGGTCCTATAATTTTGAGAACAAGCGTACCCGCCAGTACCAGGAGTATTCCACTGCCTACGCCGGTTTACACCAGGTGTTAAAACCCGACGGGCTATACGGCTCGCAGATGCGCTTCGGCATGTATCGCTGGCATATTATGGATCCCATTCGTTTCGATAAGGACCTTAAAGTAACCATTCAGGACCTGGGCTGGAAGTCGGGAGGGCGTTATCTGCCGCAGCATTCCGATATCATAACGGTAGCTTACTGGTACCAGACCGAGCCTCATCAGAAATTTCCCAAGCTTCCGGATGCAGGTGTGCTGGAAGTTAACTAAGCGTAACAGGCCGATGGCGGCTGCTATCCTGTAATAATGCAATAAAAAATAACAAATGATACAACGCGTCTTCATCTCCCTGTTCGCCGGAGCCTGTTTATTATCCTGCAACAGCGAAACCAAACCAAAGGATTCTTCAACAGACAGCATTACAGAAAATAATACCATGAAGGAAATGGCTAAAGGCAGCTTTGGGTACGATGTTAACTTTCTGAAGGAAAGAGACAGCTCCCTGATCGTACTCAAAAGCGAAGACGGACAAAGCCAGGTCATCGTCTCTCCTAAGTATCAGGCCAAGGTATTCACCTCCTCTGCCGATGGCACAAATGGGAAAAGCTTCGGATGGGTAAACTATAAAGCGTTTGAGGGTCCTGTTGATGCGCACATGAATGCATACGGAGGAGAAGACCGCCTATGGCTGGGCCCTGAAGGTGGTGTGTTCTCTCTCTATTTTAAACCCGCTGCTAAAATGGAGTTCGCCAACTGGAAAACTCCGGCAGCCATTGATACCGAAACCTGGTCGGTGGCGTCTTCCGATGCCGCTACGGTTGTGCTGAATAAAAGCATGAACCTTACCAATTATGCAGGAACCACTTTGGAGATACAGGTCAATCGTTCGGTTACGCTTATTGCGCCTGAAGATATCAATGCCGACCTCGGAATCAATTTGACACCCGGTATTAAGTCAGTAGCGTTTCGTACCAGTAATAGCCTTACCAACAAAGGGCAGCATGAATGGGATGAAAAAACAGGAGCGCCCTGTATGTGGAGCCTGGATATGTTCACCCCTTCGGAAGCCTGTACCATTGTGATCCCTTACAACAATGCGGCAAGCGGAAAGATTGCTACAACCGATTATTTTGGAGAAATAGCCAAAGACCGGATCGATTACAGCAACGGGATTCTATATTTTAAAGCCGACGGGAAGTCCAGGGGCAAACTGGGCATTCCGCCTGCGAGGGTTAAAAATGTTGCGGGCAGTTACGACGGAACCGGCCAGGTGCTTACGATTGTAAAGTACGATATCAATCCTTCAGGAAAATACCTGAACCAGGAGTGGCGAACCGACAGGGCACCGTTCAGCGGCGATGCCATGAATGCTTACAATGACGGGCCGTTGGAGGATGGAACACAAATGGGGCCTTTTTATGAAATAGAAAGTGTATCCCCCGCCGCTTTTCTGAAGCCCGGAGGTAAATTAACACACAATCATAATGTATATCATTTCACCGGGGATAAGAAGGCCCTAAGTGAAATAGCAAAACAGGTATTAGGTGTATCAGTTGAGGAAATTGAAAAAGTATTTAAAAAATAGTCATGGCAGTAAAAACGAAAAAGAAGAGCAACAACTATCCGAAAATAGGTATCCGTCCGATCATTGACGGAAGATTAGGTGGTATAAGGGAATCGTTGGAAGAGACGACTATGAATATGGCAAAGGCGGTTGCAGCCTTATATGTAAAGGAATTAAGATACCCTGACGGCTCGCCGGTACAATGTGTGATTGCAGATACAACCATTGGAGGTGTGAAAGAAGCGGCGGCCTGTGCTGAAAAATTTGCAGCCAGCAATGTGGGCGTTTCCTTATCGGTAACCCCCTGCTGGTGCTACGGATCGGAAACCATGGATATGAACCCGCTCGTACCTAAGGCTATCTGGGGCTTTAACGGTACAGAGCGCCCGGGGGCGGTATACCTGGCGGCAACATTAGCCGCGCATAACCAAAAAGGCCTACCCTGTTTTGGTATTTATGGCAAGGACGTACAGGATATGGGCGATACAACGATTCCCGGCGATGTGAAAGGCAAGCTGCTCAGTTTTGCCCGTGCCGGAATGGCTGTGGCCATTATGAAAGGACAATCTTACCTGGCAATCGGCTCTGTATCGATGGGTATTGCAGGATCCATTGTCGACCCGCAGTTCTTCCAGGAATACCTCGGCATGCGTAATGAGTATGTCGATTCTTCCGAAATATTAAGAAGGATACAACTGGATATTTTCGACCCGGAAGAATACAGAAAAGCAATTGCCTGGGTAAAACAAAACTGTAAAGAAGGAAAGGATTATAACCGGAAGGACAAAATAAAATCAAGAAAGGAAAAGGATAAAGACTGGGAATTTGTGACCAAAATGACGATAATCATCCGTGACCTGATGGAAGGCAATCCGAAGCTGGCCGAATTGGGTTACGCGGAAGAAGGGCAGGGGCATAACGCTATCGTATCGGGGTTCCAGGGACAGCGTCAATGGACAGATTTCTTACCCGACGGGGATTTTTCAGAAGCGATACTGAACTCTTCTTTTGACTGGAACGGTATTCGTAATCCCTATATGGTAGCAACGGAAAATGATTGTTATAACGGGGTCTCGATGCTATTCAATTACCTGCTTACCAATACCGCCCAGATATTTGCTGACGTGCGCACTTACTGGAGCCCGGATGCAACGGAGCGTGTGTCAGGCTGGAAGCCCGATGGCAGGGCTACAGATGGTTTTATTCACCTGATCAATTCCGGTTCGGCTACTTTGGATGGTACCGGGCAGCAAACAAAAGACGGCAAACCCGCTATGAAACCTTTCTGGGAAATAAAGGAAAAAGAAGCCGCAGCCTGCCTGGCAGCTACTACCTGGAGCCCATCTAACAGGGACTATATGCGAGGCGGCGGATATTCTTCTACCTTCCTCACCAAGGGTGAAATGCCGGTTACTATGTGCCGTTTGAATTTAATAAAAGGCCAGGGACCCGTGCTGCAGATAGCAGAGGGGTATACCATCGACTTACCGGATGAAGTGCATCATACATTAAATGAGCGTACCGATCGGATATGGCCCACCACCTGGTTTGTACCCAACCTTACGGGTCAGGGCCCGTTTAAAGATGTGTATTCGGTAATGGCCAACTGGGGCGCCAACCACGGAGCCATCAGTTATGGGCATATAGGAGATCAGTTAATTACGCTGGCCTCTATGTTACGTATACCGGTGGCTATGCACAACGTGAACCCCGACACCATATTCCGCCCTTCGGCCTGGGGCGCTTTCGGTATGGATGGAGAAGGAGCCGATTACAGGGCCTGCCAGGTTTACGGTCCCTTATACAAATAAAGGATGCGGCAGCACGGCCTCTTTGGATATATGATTTACAGGGTGAGCAAGCCAACCGTTACATGAATGGCCCTGATGAATAATAGCAGGCCAGAACTGAAGGGAGGCAGAGCTCCTTTCAGTTCTTCCTGTACCAAGTGGAGTTCATTGGTGTGTGAGAGTGAGCATATACTTGCAAACTGTTCTGCAAATGGTGTTACATATCGCCAATCACCTATCTTTGAAAAGACTAAACACATAAACAGATTCTTGTCATGAAAAAATGTAGCCGTCTTCACGCCATACGCTGGTTTTGTTCTGTTCAATCAAAACACAAATAGGGTATCATTGATCTTGTCAGCCAATAAAACATTCATACAATCTTACATAATTCAATATGAGTAATAAAAAATCGCTTTTTGTTAAAGACGGTGTCAATTATGCTGCCCCTTTCGCAGCGATCAGCGCATTATTTTTTTTATGGGGCATAGCGCATGGGCTGCTTGATGCATTGGATAAGAACTTCCAGGATATGCTACATTTAAAAAAATGGCAATCGAGTTTAATACAGTTTCACTTATATGGCGCTTATGCTGCCATGGCAATACCTGCCGGCTTATTCATGAAAAAGTATGGGTATAAAAAGGGAATAATATTGGGGCTGATTCTTTTTGCTTGTGGAGCTTTGATCGCGGCGGCTACGGCTCCGGCGCAATCTTTCATATTATTTTTGCTTTGCCTGCTCATTATCGGCTGTGGCCTTGCTACACTTGAAACAGCGGCCAATCCTTATACTACAAAACTGGGTCCGCCGGAAACGGCTGAACGCAGGATCAATTTTTCCCAGTCTTTCAATGGCCTGGCATGGACCATTGGCCCATTGATTGCCGTTTATATTTACGGTAACAGAAGTCATGTGGAAGGAGAAAAAATGATGTCTATCGTGCTGCCTTTTGCATTAATTGGACTGGCTGTATTAGTGGTGGCATTTATCTTCAAGCGACTGAAACTACCTGAAATTACTGAAGAAGATGAGAATGCTGCTCATGGGGTTCATGGTATTTCAACAGCTCCGGGAGAGGCCGCAGACTTGTCTGACCCATCCCATGCAAGGTATATTACCAGCAAGCCTTTATGGCAAAACCGCCATTTTAAATTAGGGGTTATTGCACAGGCATGCTATTGTGGAGCGCAAACGGGTGTTTTCAGCTACCTGATCAATTTTCTTACCGACGATAAGGATATGCATATGGAACCTCGGTTTGATGTGGCAGACGGTCCTTATTTTTTA
>JBQGCI010000201.1:0-4523 GCA_052038405.1 Acinetobacter pittii | reverse complement strand
GCAGACAAAATGTGGAATGATGAAGCATTAAGTGACAATGTATTTGAGGGAAGATCAAATACCAGCCAGCGCATTATCCGCAATGGCAATGCAGACCCATCGCTGGGCCTGTTCCATGACGAATGGAAGCAGGCGTATGAGGCACTAAAAACCTGCCATATTTATTTGGCTAACATAGACCGCGTGCCCAATATGCCCGCCGCTTTTAAACAGCAGCGAATAGCCGAGATACGGTTTATCAGAGCCTATGTTTATTTCCGGCTCGTTAATTTCTTTGGAGCCGTGCCTTTTTCTACCAGCGATATTAACCTGGCGGATTCGCGCACTATAGCCCGAACAGACAAAGCACAGATTCTCTCATTCATCCACGGCGAGTTAAATGAGGTGATGCAGCTATTACCCTCTAAAAACAACCTGTCTGGACTGGATAAAGCCCGGGCCAACAAAGCGGCAGCCTGTGCCTTGCAGGCGAGGGCTTACCTCTACGAGAACAACTGGCAGCAGGTAGCTACTTATACCGATAGCCTGATCAATAACCCCGATAAGTTTGGCAGCTACAGCCTCTTCCCCGATTATGCCGGGTTATTTACAGTAGCCAACGAATATAACGCTGAAGTTATTTTTGATTATGGCTACCTGATCGATAAGAAGACCTGGCAGAAGTACTACGATGCGGCTCCCCTCTCGCTGGGCGCCCGTTTAAATGCTTATGCACCTTTGCAGGAACTGGTAGATAGCTATGTCATGCTCAATGGGAAAAGTATCACAGAAGAACCTTCATACAACGAGAACAATCCCTATATCAACCGGGATCCAAGGTTAGCCGCTACCGTAGTGTATGACGGCAGCGCAATACAAAAGCTGGATGGTTCCACTACCACTATACGTACAAGACCGGGAACCAATACACCGGACAGCTACGTGAACGCTGCATCTAACTCCACTTCTACCGGTTATTATATCAAAAAGTACTATGATGTAAAAGCCAATGCTACTTTCCAATCGGGCCTTAATATTATCATGATGCGTTATGCCGACGTTTTATTGATGAATGCAGAAGCCAAGTTCGAGCTAGGACAGATGAACGCTACCGTCTGGGACAAAACCATAAAAGCCATTCGTAGCAGGGCGGGCTTCACCCAGGCTGCTGCGCTGGACTATCCCGGAAGTTTATCAACCGCTCAAATGCGTAATACTATTCGAAATGAACGCCGCAGCGAGCTGGCACTGGAAGGACTGCGCTACTTTGATATTGTGCGCTGGAAAGCAGGCATGCAATATTTAAATGGCGTGGTACACGGTGCCAAATTTGCTAATAACAGCACGGCTTTTATTGTATTAGATACCCGGAAGTTTGATGAAGGCAGGGATTATTTATGGTCGGTACCCCGGTCGGAAATTGACCTGAATAAAAATCTACTTCCTAATAACCCCGGATACGGAAACTAAACATTACAACAAAAATTGTCACAAATGAAAAATATAATAGTAACATCTCTTTGTTCAGTTTTGATTGCAGCGTTGTTGTTTGGCTGCAAAAAAGACGATATGAATTACAAGGACGTGAATATCACGGCAGTGAAAACCTTGTACGCCCCTGTCAATAACCGTTCGGTTAAATTACTTAGCTCTGCTTCTGCGTCACTGTACTTCGAATGGGAAGCAGTAAAAGCTGAAGATGGAGGGGCCGCTTCTTACGAAGTAGTATTTGACAAAACCGGTGGCGACTTTTCCCAGCCTTTGTATAAAATTGTATCAGACAATAACGGCTTTTCAAACGGAGCCACGATCACTCATAAGATCCTGAACCGTATCGCAGGCCTGGCCGGCGTTGCTCCGGGAGGTACCGGTGAAGTGAAATGGACAGTACTGGCCTCACGTGGCATCAATATTGCAAAGTCAGATCAATCGGCTGTTCTCACTATCACGGCGCTGCAGGGCTTTGCCGATCTTCCTGATGAAGTATTCATCACCGGTGAAGGTTCTGAAACCGGTACCAACCTGGCGCAGGCCATGCCGTTCAAATTAAACGCACCGGGAGAATTTGAAATTTATACGAAACTCGAAGCCGGCAAACCCTACTACTTTACCGATCGCAACAATGGTACGCCACGTATCTTCTACTCCGACAATGGAAGCTCTTTAAAGGAAGGTTCTGAAACCGGGGCTATTACCGCGTCAAAAACTGCTGTTTACCGGATCAATCTTGATTTTAACACGGCCACAATAGCCTATACGGGGATCACTTCTATCGGCATTTTCTTCAGCCCCGAAAACCGGGTATTGTTCAATCTGCCTTATGCAGGCAAAGGCATATGGCGGGGAACCGGTGTGATCACCTTCCGTCAGGAATCATGGGGACGGGATGAGCGTTACAAGTTCCAGATGCAAACTGTTGCCAATGGAGCGAATGTAGTGGCACAGCTTGGCACCGTAACAGGTACTGACAGTCCGCCCAATGCATCATCTCCGGCATCTTACTATTATTTAAGAGTACTACCCAACACTTCGCAGTGGGATGATAAATGGAAATTTATGCCGGCTGTAGATGGTAAGTCTACCACTATCAGCGTATTCATGCAGGGCACGGCTCCTTACACGCATTCTGTACAAGTAAACTAATCACCAAATGAGAAATTGTATTCTGATCATAACAGTAGCGGCTTGCCTGCTTGGGTCTTGCTCCAAGTTTGAAGATGTGTATACTTACGGCAACGGAGCAGACATCAACTGGAACGCAGCGGCAGACAGCTCGACGAATTCATTGCTTCGCCAGTTTTGGAACGATGGGGGTTATTTTAATTACGGCAGTAACGGGTCGGATAACGGGTTCCAGTACTGGCCCAATGCCCACGCGATGGACGTAGTAATTGACGCTTTTATCCGTACCAACAACACGCAATACAGCAGTTACTTTGACAAGTGGTTTACGGGCATCAAGGCCCAAAACGGCAATACTTATTACAATGTGTTTTATGATGATATGGAATGGAACGCGTTGACTTTTGTAAGGCTGTACGAAGTAACCAAGGATAACAAGTACCTGTCTGCTGCAAAAGACTTGTGGAACGATATTATAAAAGGCTGGAACGAAACCTATGCAGAAGGCGGTGTGGCCTGGCGCAAAGATATGCTGTATAGTAAAAATGCCTGCTCTAACGGGCCTGCTGCCATTCTTGCGGCAAGGTTATACAACATCACAAAGGAAGAGTCGTTTAAAACCTGGGCCATTAAAATTTACGACTGGGAAAAGAACACTTTGTATGAATGGGCCACAGGCGGTATTTATGATAATATCAATGGCGAAAGCGGCGCCATTAATAAAGTGGTGTTAACCTATAATACCGGCACTTTTGTAGGGGCGGCTGTAGAGCTGCATCAAATAACAGGAGACGTTAGCTACCTCAACGACGCGCAGAAATGTGCCAACTATACGATCACCAAATGTATCGACTCGGGCAATAATGTACTTCGGGACGAGGGAACCGGCGATAATGCTTTATTCAAGGGCATCTTTATCCGCTACTATTTGATGCTGATACAGGAGCCGGGGTTAAATGAAGATTATAAAAAGAAATTCATTAATTTCTTTAATAATAATGCCATCAATGTATGGACCAAAGCAACCTTTAAAAACTCGCTGCTATTTGGTCCATCCTGGATTGCGCCGCCAGCGGGTGAAGCCCAGCTGACCGCACAGGCCAGCGCCGGAATGATGGTTGAAGCCAAGGCGGCATTTGAAAAAGCCGGTATTCAATAATTTATTGTACGTTTTTCGACACTGACAAAAACCAGTCTCCGGTTTTTAAAACGGAGACTCAGGAAGAGGCCGATGGGCCTCTTCCTGATTTTTATAAAGCGGTTAATGTATCCTACTCAGGTTGTTACTCCCTGCTACCACGAAACAATCCTTTCAACCGCAAATACCAGCTTTTTAAGATACCGATTAAAATACAACAATTCCGGTCCGGGCAGTTCTTCTGCCACAGAGCCGCTGCCTAATGCACTCTCTGTAAAGCCAACCAGCAGCCGTTTCCATTGTTGTAAAGATTGATATTGAAAGAAACACGACAGGAACAACTGCGGCTGAAAGTACTCTGCAGCACTTAAAGGCATGGGCAAAAAGCCCGACGAACATTAGTAAGGAAAAATAGCTCAATAGAAAACTAAACTATCATCAATCCATTCTCTTTTATCATTTTCTGTGTACACATATTCTCCTATACTCCTACTATCTTCAAGCAATAGCAAACGTACTTCAATTATGTACTCATCGAATACCCTTTTTTGAAATACTATCTTTATATCTTTTTCAGTTACTACAATATCTTCTAAAGGAATATTTACTTCATCCCTCAAAAACGCATTGTCTTTATTTTGAATGCAATCTGCAAAACTTTCTTTTGCCTTATTGTAAAATAATGACGCATCCGATTCTATGTTCTCAAATCTCATTTAGTTATTTTTTTAGTGTCCCATTACCTTATCGAAAACGATATGGCCATTTGCCATAGGATTACCAT
>JBQGCI010000200.1:0-5776 GCA_052038405.1 Acinetobacter pittii | reverse complement strand
AGGTCAGCATCTGTTTTAATCAGCACTTCGCGGGCCTTGCTTCCCTGGTTAGGGCCAACGATACCGGCATTCTCCAGTTGATCCATTAACCGCCCGGCGCGATTGTACCCCAGCTTCATCCTTCTTTGTAACAGCGAGGTGGATCCGATCTGGTTGGCGACAATCAGTTTAGCGGCGTCTTCAAATAATGAATCCCTGTCGCCCAGGTCAAAATCACCACTTTCCAGTTCTTTTTCATCTACGTACTCGGGTAACAGAAAAGCCTGTGGATATCCTTCCTGGTAACCGATAAACTCCACCACCTTATCTACTTCGGGAGTATCGACAAAAGCACATTGCAACCTGGCTATTTCCCCGTTTAGGCTAATCAGCATATCTCCTTTACCTATCAGTTGCTCGGCTCCGCCTGCATCAAGAATCGTACGACTATCAATTTTACTGCTTACTTTAAAGGCTACTCGTGCCGGGAAGTTGGCTTTAATGGTTCCGGTAATGATATTTACCGAAGGCCTTTGCGTAGCAATAATCAGGTGGATACCTACTGCACGTGCCAGCTGCGCCAGGCGTGCAATGGGCATTTCCACTTCCTTGCCAGCCGTCATGATCAGGTCGGCAAACTCATCTACGACCAATACAATAAACGGAAGAAACTGATGTCCCTTTTCAGGGTTTAACTTCCGCGAGGTAAACTTGGTATTGTACTCTTTGATATTCCTGCAGCCTGCTTCTTTCAGCAAATCGTACCTGTTGTCCATTTCAATGCAAAGCGCATTGAGGGTGTTGATCACTTTTTTGGTATCGGTAATAATCGCTTCTTCTTCGTTGGGAAGCTTGGCCAGGAAATGACTTTCGATATGGCTGTAAATGCTTAATTCCACCTTTTTAGGGTCGACCAAAACAAACTTCAATTGGGATGGATGTTTTTTATAGAGCAAGGATACCAGGATAGCGTTGATACCAACTGATTTACCTTGCCCGGTGGCGCCCGCCATCAATAAATGCGGCATCGTTGCCAAATCAACAATGAACAGTTCGTTATCAATTTTCTTACCGAGAGCGATAGGTAATGAATGCGCGCTGTTCTGATACTTATCGGAAGACAGCAAGGTCTTCATGCTCACAATGCTCTTTTTGGCATTAGGCACTTCAATACCAATAGTACCCCGGCCTGGTATAGGAGCGATAATACGGATACCTAAAGCAGAAAGGCTCAGTGCAATATCATCTTCCAGATTTTTAATGCGTGAAATACGCACGCCGGCCGCAGGTACTATTTCATATAATGTTACCGTTGGACCAATAGTAGCACTGATGCGCTGGATTTCTATATCATAGTTTCTTAAAGTAGTTATGATCTGGTTTTTGTTATTTTCCAACTCTTCCGGATCATGTTCTACTTTTTCAGATCCATAAGATGCCAGCAAATCCAGAGTCGGATGCTGGTAATCCCTGAGATCCAGTGTAGGCTCGTATGCCTTTGTTTTTTCTACGGGGGTTGTTACTTTTTCCTCTTCTTCGGTTTTGGGCAGTGGAACATCATTGATTTCCAGCTTCAGTCCACCTGTTGGCGTTACAGGTTTAGGCGCAGGTTTGGGCTGCTCCATTTCCAATTCCTTCTTTAACTCCAGCCCGGGTTCGGGCTCATCGAAATGGATCCTTGCTTCAGGCTTCAGTACTGTAATACCTTCAAAACCCTTCGCTTCTTCCTTGGCAGCAGTCTCTTCTTTTTCAATGAGTCCTATTTTATGTTTCGGCTTCCCGGCCTCTTCGTCTACAATCAGGGTTGCGGCATCCAGCGGCGCTATTTTCTGTTGAACCGGCTCTTTTTCTTCTTCTTTCACAAAATCATGCGCTGCCAGCGGAAGGGGATCTTTGGATGTTTCTTCTGCTTCGGCCACAGCAGGCATGGCAGCCGGCCGTATTAATTTTTTAGGAAATGCAAATACAGGATTGAATTGCCAGATCAGGTAAGCCACTACAATTAATAAAAGAATGGCAGAGGCACCCACAAAACCCAGCGAAGCCAGGAGCCAGTCGCTGATCACATTTCCAACGCCGCCACCCCAGCTAAATTCTTCTTTCCTTAAAATGAATGCCAGGATGGTTGAAACGGCCAACATGCCCAACGTAACGTATTTCAGGTTACGCCATATGGAAAAAACGCGCCGGCGCCATAACAGATTAACACCCACCACGAAGAAAAAAGTGCACACCAATAAAGAGGCAACGCCAAATAGTTTAAAAATAAAAAGGTGGGCCACTATGGCGCCTGTTTTGCCCAACAGGTTATCGGTAGTGGTATCTACATCTGCCAGAATTTCAATACCGCGCGATACACTTGCCTGGTCCTGCCTCCAGGTAAAAAAATAGGATACAAATGCAATAATCAGGAATATAGATATTAATAGGAATGTTAACCCTACAATTTTCCAGGTTCGTTCATCTTTAGCCAGTTGCTTCAGCCGTATCCGATCTGCTTTCTCGGTAACAAATGGCGTAACCGAATCCTTGGGCCTGGCTGCTGTTTTTTTAATCTTCGATTTACTCTTATTCGTCATAAAAGCAAAGATAAGGAAGGTTGGAAAGTTGTCCGAAGGTTCGATGAGCTCGTTTGGTTACTCTTTTAAAGAAATAGTAAAACCAGCCTCCGCAGCCCGACTTGCAGGAACCGGGAACCTTCATTTTCTCAAAAAATAGAATACCGGCTACTTTTTCAGTAACGCCATAACGAAGCCAATCCAGCCTGCTATAAAGAAGAGCCCGCCAACCGGCGTAATGATGCCAACGCCCCCCAGTCCAACCTTACCCGTTGCTTTTAAAAGAGATAACGCATACAAAGACCCGGAAAATAAAAGAATGCCTATAAAAAAGCAAAGCCCCGCCCAATTCATGGCTTTAAAAGGGAATTTTTCAAAAAGAATTCCCACCATCAACAGTGCAAACGCATGATACATCTGGTATTGAACGCCGGTTTGAAAGGTAGGCACAGAATCAGGAGCTATCTCTTTTAGCTTATGAGCTCCAAATGCTCCCAAAATAACACCAAGGCCTGCGATAATACTGCCTAAGGTAAGATACAATTTATGCATGATAATTAGATATTAGATGCTGGACAATAGATAATAGATACTGGATAATAGATGCTGGATATCTGTACTCGTTTTTCAAAATGAGCTAACCCAACCTCAGGGGTTGTTGATCAATCTTACTTTCCTTCAGCTGTAAGGTCAAAAATAGCTTTTATAAAATCATCCACCCGGGCATCCCGATCGTCGATCCGTACACTGGCCCGTTCATAAAAAATTCTCCGATCGCCGTTTTTTTTAATAATGTAGGCTTTCAATTGTTCATCATCAAGGCTTTTAAGCAAAGGGCGCTTGTCCTTGCCCTGCCTAAGCCGGCCCAGCAGGATTTCGAAAGGCGTGTCAATCCAAACTGTCACCCCTTTTTCATTCATATAATCGATATTATTAAAAAAACAGGGAGCTCCCCCGCCACAGGATAACACCATCGATTCATGACTTTCGCTTACCATGTGTAATATTTCCCGTTCTTTCATGCGAAAATGCTCTTCCCCTTTATCTTCAAACATCTCGCTTACAGATTTCCCTTCGTCGTTCTCAATTAATTCGTCGAGGTCAAAAAAGGGGATGCCCAGTTTCTTACCAAGCAATTTGCCCCAATGCGTTTTTCCCACGCCCATAAAGCCTATTAAATAAATTCTCATTTCTTCCAAAATTTTATATATGGTAGCCGAATACCAGACCTTTTGATACCGGATGCCAGATAGCCGATACGGGATGCTGGACGCTGGATATTCGATGTAAGCGATGATCTACTCAATTACAATGCCTCCTTCTGTCACCTGTCAACTATCGTCCGCCAATTGTCACATGTCAACAATCATCCCAACTGTCATCTCTATTTGAACGCATTTTCACCGGTAATATCCAGTCCGGTTATCAGCAAATGTATGTCATGTGTACCTTCATAAGTGATTACACTCTCAAGGTTCATCATGTGCCGCATCACCGGATACTCGCCTGTGATGCCCATGCCGCCCAAAACCTGGCGGGCATCCCGGCAGATATTGGTTGCCGTTTCACAACTATTTCTTTTGGCCATGCTCACCTGTTGGGGTGTAGCCGCGCCTTCATTCATTAACACGCCCAGTCGCCAGTTTAATAATTGAGCCTTGGTTATTTCGGTTACCATTTCGGCCAGCTTCTTTTGCTGCAACTGAAAAGCGGCGATAGGCTTTCCAAATTGCTTTCTTTGTTTAGCGTAGCGCAGGGCGCTGTCATAGCAATCCATTGCGGCGCCTATAACGCCCCAGGCAATACCATAGCGGGCTTTGGTTAAACAGCCCAAAGGTCCTTTTAACCCTTTAACTCCCGGGAGTATATTATCTTTCGGTACTCTTACGTTATCAAAAACGAGTTCACCTGTGGCGGAAGCCCGCAGGCTCCATTTATTGTGGGTAGCAGGCGTCGAAAAACCCTCCATGCCGCGCTCAACAATTAATCCATACACTTCACCCTGCTCATCCTTAGCCCATACTACAGCTACCTGCGCAAAGGGTGCGTTGCTGATCCACATTTTGCTGCCGTTTAAAATAACAGTGTCGCCGTCTGACCTGAAATTTGTCAGCATACCGCCCGGATCGCTTCCATGATCAGGCTCCGTTAATCCGAAACAACCCAACCATTCACCACTGGCCAGTTTGGGTAAATATTTTTGTCTTTGCGCCTCACTTCCATAGGCATAAATAGGATACATTACCAGGGAACCTTGTACCGAAGCGGTTGAGCGCACACCACTGTCTCCTCTTTCCAGTTCCTGCATCATCAATCCATAGCTAATATAATCCAATCCTCCGCCTCCGTATACTGCAGGAACAGTTGGTCCAAAGCATCCAAGATCTCCCAATTGCTTTACAATTTGTTGAGGAAATGCTGCACGTTGGGCGTAATCTTCTATAACCGGCGAAATTTCTTTTTTTACATAAGACCGTACCGCATCCCGGATCATGATCTGCTCTTCACTCAACAATTCATCTACTTTGAAATAGTCGGGGCTTTCAAAAAGATCTTTTTTTACGCTCATGATTACGCTATTTGATTGAAACAAAGGTAATAGTAAGTTTTATAGCAAACAGCACTTAAAAAAGCGCCGTAAGTGTAGCTGTAAAATACCGTATTTTCACCCTACTGCTTGCGCGGAGCAGGCTTATCTTTGCGCTTTGTATTTCTAACTGTAAACTGCTGTTTATGCCAGACACTAATGTAGTTACCGAATTCTGGAAAAGGAACCACGATTTTATCCATGCATCATATATCGTAAAGCACGATGGGCATCATATAGGAAAAACAATCAATGAGTTACTAAGTGAAATATTCTGTGCAGGCCCTTCTTATTACTATATCATTGATTTTGCAACGCGCGAGATAGAATATATCTCGCCTTCCGTAAAAGACATTCTCGGAATTAACCCCGATACCGCTACCTTCGACGATATTGTAGGCCACGTACACCCCGAAGATTTTGCATTTATCAATATAGCAGAGGAATTCAACCTGAGAAAGATACATGAAATTGGTATGCAGATGGCTGTTAAAACCAAACTCTCCTATTGCGTCAGAGAGCGTACAGTACAGGGCAATTTTGAACTATTCCAGTTACAATCTTTGAGTATTGATGTAGATGCTGCTAGAAATTCTTACAGAATACTAAATATCCACACCAACATTAACCATTTAACTACCGTTAACAGTTA
>JBQGCI010000199.1:0-4875 GCA_052038405.1 Acinetobacter pittii | reverse complement strand
TCGAACCAATTTGCCCGATTACCAGACAGTCAGGTTCCTGCATGTCGTTATTTCTTTAATACCAATACCCAGTCGTTACCATTTTGGGGTTGTCCAGGAGGATCAAAACTTAAGACACCGGTTTTTACTTTTAAACTAATTGATTGTGCAGCACCGTCTACAGGACTATACCACTGTGCGGAAGCCAATTTAAAACCCAATTTTGCAGTATTTATTTTAAATGTTCTACCGGTGTAAGTATAAGCTAAAGCGTAGCCAGAGCCCTTTGTTGCTATAATATAATTATATCTTTTTTGGGTGTTATCCGCAATGATTTCCTGGGCGGGCTTACGGTCAAAATAACTGAAAGAAAGTATCAAATCTTTCAGGTATTTCATTTGTAATGCCCCAGGTGCATTAATGGTCTCTTTCCAGTTACTGAACACTCCGAAGTTGGCATCAGCATCACCCATTTTGTTGAACTGCATAATAGCGTTCTCTCCGTAAGTAAATCCTGCGCCACCCGCAAACACACTCCAATAACCGTAGCGGCGTACTTCTGCAGCAGTCCATCGTGGTTGCAAACTATCATGCAAGCCGTAGGGAATGTTTTCATAAGAAGGTTCGCCATCCAGCACAGGCTTGGCAGGCTTCATATTATAATCGGTAACTACAAATTTCCAGTTATCTTCGCCATGACGATGTTTTTCTTTCATCGAGGTGTCTTGCGCATAAGAACGGTGCCCGCTCTGGAACATATTAAAGTCGAGCCATTTCCTGGTGTGAAACCAGTCTGTAGAAGAATAACGGCCTCTGGGGTGATAGGTCATTAAATGATTCGTATCATACTTTTTGATAGTGGTGCCTATTGCTTCCCAAACATCCATTTTAGCGTCACCTTCAATATCACCGCCGTTCAGCCAGATAATATTGGTATTGTTTTTATAACGCTCTGCCAAGAATTTGGCAAAAACAGCTGCTTTGGGGGCCGTCACTGTTTTCTCTTTGGCAGCCGATCCCCAAACCGGGACCAAGGCCATATAGATGCCACGTTTTTCTGCCTCCTTTACAACAAAGTCTACATGATCCCAGAAATCATAAGCGGCCTTGTCATCAAAAGCTTCTCCCGTTGTGGTAAGCGGCCGACTAATATCTCCTTCCTTCAGCGCCCGGGCACCATATACATTTTTGGCACCCAAAGTATGTAGCACCATTGCCTGTATCACGTTAAAACCCTGTTGCTGACGTGCATCCAGGTACTGCAAAACCTCTTCCCTGCTACATTTTATAAAGAGCAACCAACCCGTATCCCCCAACCAAAAGAAAGGCTTACCATCCGCCGTCTGGAAAAATCGTTGATTCTGCGAAATTTTCAATGGCTGCATCAACTGCGCTGCCGCATTATTACATAAATAAACAACTAAAAAAAGCAATACAAAGATTCGTTTCATAACACAAGCAAATATGAATTCGTAAATTAAAACCTTACCGATACCATCACAGGTATCGGTGTTTCTAAGGTAAAGCAGATGGCGAGAGAAACTGTATATCTAACAATTATTTCCATCATCTTGGAAATTTATTCCATCTCCCCCTGCTGCTCAACGAATTATTCCCGTTTCTTTCCGGAATTAATAACCTGTATTTTGAGTGATCTGGTTATTTTGCAAACGAACGATATCGGGAATGGGTAGTAAAAGCTTTTCCTGTGTGACCGGCTTTCCTTTTGCAGTAAGCACGGGAATTGCGCGGTTTAATCGTTTTAGCAGAAACCATCTTTTGAATTCACCGGCCAGCTCCATACGCGTTTCGTGCTCAAGAGCGAGCGCTACGGTTCCGTATTTGTTGACCGGGTAGCCAGCGGCGCCCCATAATGGTAAACCTGCCCTGGCCCTTACCTGGTTCATATACTGGGCATCGCCGGTGGCTTCAGTCAACATCAGCAACACATCTGCGAAACGATACACCATGAAATCGTTATTGGCTAATAAGGTCGTTCCATTAATTGCAGCATTGGGATGCGACCATTTCTGGAAATACTTCTGCTGCAAAAAAGTAGCACCGCTTTGGTAACCCAGCGCTATAGTGATATCCCTTCTGGGATCACCCGATTCATATTCATTGTACAGATCGTCAGTCACCTGGTTCATGCCTACACCTGAAAACCCAAGCGCATTTACATTCGGAAAAAAGAATTGCTGAAAAGGACTATGTGTACCTGTAGCAGCATTGGCAGCATACTGGATCTCAAACACAGCCTCCTTTGTGTTTTTAACTGTAGGGCCCCACACACCAGCAAATGTGGGTTGTAACGCATACTGTCCGCTGTTATATACTTCCAGCAAATTGCTTGCAGCAGCCTGCTTATCTCCCAGCGTCAGGTACACTTCTCCCAGCGCTGTTTGCGCAGCGCCTTTGGTTGGACGACCCACTAATTTTACATTAGCCGAAACGGGCAGGTTATCCACTGCATATTGCAGATCAGCTTTTACCAGGTTGTACACTTCAGCCTCAGAAGACCTTAAAATACTATAGGCCTCCTGCGCAGCAACCGCTTTGGTTACCAACGGAACACCTCCCCACAAACGGGCCATATTAAAATAGTAAAGCCCTCTTAAAAAACGCATTTCTGCTTCGGCTACTCTTTTGTATTCTATATCCAGCTGGGTAGCGGCAGGAAGTTTATCCAGTACTGTATTCACCGCGAATAAAGCACTATAAAACTGTCTCCAGAACGCGTATACCATAGTATTGGGAGTTTGAATAGCATAGTCTCTGAAAGCGTGCTTGTCCGCTTGCGCGCCCGCTATGATATACAGGGTGGCATTATCACCCATCAGTTCTCCGGTATAGGAAACCGGGCCTTCCGGCGCATATACGCCATACAAGGTATTCATGGCGGCGGTTATACCTGATTCAAAATCGCCTTCTGTCTTATAAAAATTATTGGTATTGGCGTTGGAAATGGGAGCCAGATCAGTAAATGATTTTCCGCAACTGACAAAAAGATCAACTAACAGCGGCAATGCCATTTTATTGAAACAATGTATTCCTTTCATAATTGATTTTTTAAACGTTGTTGAAGATTTCTAAAATGAAGTTTTCAAACCAAAAGTGATTACCAGCGGCAAGGGGTAAGAGCCGTAATCCACACCCAACATAGAGCCTGTTGGCAGAGAAGAGCTGGAAACCCCTGTGTTGGCGGCCGAGGTACCTGCACTGTAATTGGTAGCTTTATAAGTAGTATTTTCCGGATCATACCCTGTGTAATTGCTAAATAACTTCACGTTATCGGCGTTGACATACACCCTTAAATTATTGAAAGGTGTTTTATGTAGAATGGTTTGCGGGATATTATAAGACAAGGTAATATTTTTCACCCTGAGGAAGGAAGCATCTTCCACCCAAAGTGTGGAAAAGCCCTGTTGAAACGGCCGCCGGTTTGCCGAAGGTCGGGGATTAACCCCATCACCGGGATTCTGTTCAGATTCCCAGAAATTAGCAGCGCCTGCATATAGTCCTCTTCCACTATTCCAGAATCCAAGGAAGCGATAGTTTTGATTTACAATTTCACCACCGTAACGCCCCTGCAGTAAAACCGATAATTCTACCCCTTTGTACCCAAAACGATTGGTAATGCCGCCAATAAACTTAGCCTGGTTGTTTCCAATAACCGTTCTGTCATCGGTAGTGATCTTGCCATCTCCATTAACATCCACAATAATCGGATCTCCTGGTCTGGTAGTGGCTTCATGGGGGCTATTTTGTATCTGAGCAGTATTGTTATATACGCCATTAAATACATAGCCGTAAAAATCAGAAATCGGCGAGCCTACTGCAGTACGTACTGTCGTCTCCCAGTCTGTATAGTAAATAGGTGCGTTGCCCGGTCCCAGCTGTAAAACTCTATTTCTATTCAGGCTGAAGTTTACATCGGTGGCCCAGGTAAATGCACGCTGTATGTTTTTAGAAGATACCAGTATTTCCAAGCCGGTATTACGCATTTTACCAATATTGGTTAATTGGCTCGAAAAGCCCGTGATATCCGGTATCGGTACATTCAACAACATATCTTGTGTAATGGAGCGATAAACTTCGATAGTCGCCGAAAGCCTGTTCTTTAAAAGAGCTATATCAATGCCGATATTGGCCTGGTTCGTTTTCTCCCACCGCAGCCCCGTATTATCCAGGGTGATCGGTTTTAAACCCGCTATAATATTTCCATTTGATACATAATTAACGCCCCCTAATAGTCCGATAGCACCATAGTTAGGTATCTGGTTATTACCCACACTACCATAACTTGCTTTCAATTTTAGAAGGTGCAAAGCACCTGCTTCTTTCAAAAAGTTTTCGTCAGATATCACCCATCCAGCCGAAATGGATGGAAAGTAGCCCCATTGGTTGTCGCGGCTAAACCTTGAACTGCCATCACGACGAATGCTGGCCGATAAAAAATACTTATTACGAAAATTGTAGTTTACCCTTCCCAAATAACTCTGTATCGCCCAGTCTGTTGCTGTAGAAGTACCCCCTGTAACCGTCCCGGCGTTGATCGTTTGTACCAGGTCATTAGGAAAATTAGCAGCCGTCAGCGATTGGAATTCGGTACGTTCTTTCTGGGAAGTATAACCTGCCAATACGTTGAAATTATGTTCAGCTACGGAGAAATCATACGTAGCAGTGTTTTCCCAAAGCCAGTTCAGCTTGTTTCCGGCACTGGCAGTTGCTGTAGAAGTTGCCAGGTCCTGGTTGTAACCGTATCCCTGGTTTTTAAACCGGTAAAAATTATAAGAATTATTCGAAACATTTGCACTCAGGCTCGACCTGAATTTCAGCCCCTCAATAATATTATATTCAAGATATCCTAAGGCAAAAGTGTTGTAAGCCTTGTTC
>JBQGCI010000198.1:0-55961 GCA_052038405.1 Acinetobacter pittii | reverse complement strand
TAAAATCGGAAGGTTTCACCATTCTGGGGGTTACCACATTATTAAACGATCCTTTTACAATATACTGATCGAAGAGGGCCTGAGGTATACCCTCCAGGTTCAGAAAGCGGCCATCATCCGACCGGGAAGAGTCGACCCCGATCTGGATCGTCCCTCCATAGTCTCCCAACATCATTCCCTTAAGCAAAATAATTACCCTGCGGCCGACGGGATATTGGGTCTAAACATTAGTCGCATCCAGTAGTACCGGTATACCTCCTGTTTCTTCCTGTATAATGATTTGCTTATAAAAATTACCCGAGCGGTCGTCGGCGACTACGACGCCCGAGATAATATGATCCTCTTCTATGCGCTGAAAATCGCCGATCGCGGTATACCGGGTTTTGAGTTCTTTGATAGACATGTTGGCATCGATCTCCGGATCTGCATTAGCGGGAGGTATATCAAAACTCCTGTTGCAGGAAGCTGCCGTTATCATAATTATTAAAGCAGCTATCCATTTATTCAATAGTCTTTTTTTCATAGCAGCGTATTTATTTTTAGAATCTTAATCCAATACTGGCGAAAAAATTGAGGCCGAACGCATAATAATATTTCGGAGGGAACTTACCGGCGTCTTTTCCTTCAAAGTCGAAACGCAGTTGCTCAAAGCCGCCGGATCGCATGTTTTTGTTATTAAGCAGGTTACTTATTCCCAGGTTTAATAAAAGGTAGGTTCTACTTTTATTAATATAGTAGCCGGGGGGTAGCAGCTTGCTCCAGCCTCCAAAAAAATCAAGGGTAAACTGGTTATCGAATTGCTCCTGTCTAAGGATCGCCTGCTTAGTTTCGCCGGTAGCAGGGTTTTCCGGATCTTCATCTGCAATAGCATCGGCTGTTCTTCTCAACGGATTAACGCTTAACCACATATTGCTGAAGTAATTGCCGGTGATGCCGGCGTACCAGAACTTTGGAGAGCGATAGAACCACCCCGCACTGTACGCATTTTGAGGTGTTGAGGGAATGCGGTAGTTCTTCAGGTAGATCGTTTGTTTCGCCAGCGTTTTAGCGCTGTTGTCAACGGTAACTACGGCACGCTGACGGCTATCGAAATAATAACGCCCTAAAGCCGCTGCGCCATTAAAACTTAACGTTGAGTTCAGCTTTAGCTCTAAACCAATTTCTGCACCAAAGAAAACCTTATTAATGCCACTTAACGCGTAGTTGACAAAGTTTTGGTATTGGTCATGGTAAAAAGTCAGCACATCAACACCATTGATGAATTTTGTATAATACCCGGTGACACCCAGTCTTACCCGGGGAGCATGAAACTTGTAACCCGTTTCGCCCGAAACAATGGTTTCACTTTTTAGAAATTCCTGTACAGTATTGCGTGTACGTTGAGAGATATAGGCATTTTCAAAGAAGGGAGCGGCAGTTCTGTAAATTCCATTCACAAAAAAGTAATTTCTTCCGTTCATTTTATAGGTAACCCCCGCCTTGACTGCAGGATTATTAAAACGCTGCCGGGGAGACTGCCCGTAAGAAAGCTCTGGGAATAAGCCGTTACGATTCAATCCCGTTCGGTAAAAAGAATGGGCAGACATTTCGGCGGCGGCAAAGAGATCAAAGGATCGAAGCTGTAATGCCACCTGTGCCCATGCAGCCACCTGCAGCATGGTGATTTTATAGTTATAGCCATATTGTTCTCCCGCTGTGATGATGCGGTTAGGTTGCATTACATCGTGCTGTATCGCGCCGGGTTCAGCGGGAAAATCCCTTTCAGCAAACTGGTTGATATTGACCCAAAAATCGCCACCCAGTAAGTCTTTGGCTTCCTGGTAATAATGGTTTACCTGATGCCGGTAACTGGCGCCTGCGGTTACAGTAAGTGCATCCGATAGTTGGGCATTATAAACCGTATTGCCCATGAGTCTTCTGACATCGTTGACCCGGTTGGATAAGATGTATACTGATCGTTTGCCAGTACTATTGTTGCCGGGAATTCCATCGGCATTGCTGATGGTTTGGATATTGGCGCTATTGGCTTCATATAGCTTTTCCCATTGTATTTGCAGATCCCCGGGGTGTTTTTGGTAATGCGTTATCAGCGATTGGTAGGTAGCCGGATTCGTAGTTTCGTAATAACCGGGTAAGTAACGATAGTAGTCGGGCCTCGGGTCTGGCGCATTATACCAATCCAGGGCCGAGTTTTTTCTCTCCCCCCACATATAAGCGACAGTCGTGAAGAGGCGGCTTTTTTCATTGGGCCTGTAATCATGCGAAATCATCCATACGGGTTGAAAGGTTTGCAGCACATTCGCATTACGCTTATTGCCATTTTGATACCCCCAGGACGGGTTATAATAGTGAGTACCTGCCAGTTCCATCGCCTCTTTTACCGATGGCCCCTGCCTGCCGCTTTCCGCCGGTGCACCAAAGGTTATAACAGAAATAGTATGATGCATTCCTGCCTTTTTATCGATGGCGGCATAGTAGCCGGCGCCCTGGTAATAGGTGCCGGGCACATATCCTTCTTTAGCGTATCGCCCGGTAAGCGCAATACTATATGCCCACCCGTTTTTATTAAAACCTGAGCCATGTTGAAGTATCACCCTGTGACTATAGTTCCTGTTAGAAAAAGCGTACCCTACCTGTGTTTGAGCTCTTTGCGCACCGGCACGCATGTCTACATAGGTATTTAAAGCAATAGATCCCATGGAAAAATCATTAGCCTGCAAGCCATAGCTATTTTGCTGGGACCGCATGGCATTATTTAAACCGCTCCATAAGCCGAAAGGAGTAAATCCGTTGTCAAGCCCGCTAAAATCAATACCATTAATCCATACGGTATTGCCATGGGTTTCGTATCCCCGCAACCTGAAACGTACCGGGCTGAAATTAAATTCGGCTGCCGAAAGAAAAGGATCACGCCCCGCTGTTAATATGGAAGAAACCACAGCCGGTCCTTCATCACCCAGGTCTTCTTCGCTAATGACGACGGTAGGCAGGTTGTCACGAACCTCCCCTTTTACATCTACAATGGTAGACTCGTTTTTAGGTAAACTGTCTTTTACAGGCAATGTTTGTGCATAGGTATCACAGGCTGCCAGCAAAGCAGATACGCTGATAATGTGCTTTATCATATGGTTATTATGCGTTATAAAATTACATTATTTATATAATAAAAAATACAATCAAGCCTATTAAATCTTTAATTTTATTTTCATTTTTTAATTAACCTGGCAACCATATGAAACACTTCTACTTCCTGTTGCTCCTGCTGGTTACAGGAGCAATGACCCATGCGCAAACCGCCTACCGCTCAGCTGTCATCAGTTTTTATAACCTCGAAAACTGGTATGATACCACCTTTCATGGCAGCAATGATGATGTAAGCTTTACCCCCAATGGAGCAAAAGCCTATACCGGTAAAGTATTTAATGATAAGCTGTCTAAACTGGCCAGGGTATTATCGCAAATCGGCACTTCCATCAACCCTGATGGTCCTGCTGTTTTAGGATTAGCAGAAATTGAAAACAAACAGGTATTGGATACATTACTGCGGCACCCGCTTATTGTTACACGTGGCTACCGGTATGTACATTATGATTCAAGAGATTTCAGGGGTTTAGATGTAGCATTGATCTATAACCCGAAATATTTTAAGGTAGAAAGAAGCCGGCCGGTTTTCGTAAAGATTCCGGCCGGAACAAAAGACGCTGCCTACACAAGAGACATATTATGGGTAAAGGGACGGCTGGACGGAGAACCCCTGCAGGTATTCGTCAATCACTGGCCCAGCCGCTCGGGCGGGCAAAAGCGCTCGGAACCTGCACGAATGGCGGCTGCCAGAACGGTGAGAAACTGGATCGATTCATTGGACATTATTGATCCGGGTGTGAAGACAATAGTGATGGGCGACCTGAACGATAACCCCGTGGACCATAGCATCACTATGGGCTTAAAAGCCCGGTCAGACCTGAAAAATCTGAAGCCGGATGAGCTCTATAATCCCTGGATCACGATGTACAAAAATGGTATGGGTACACTGGCGTACCAGGATGCCTGGAGCTTATTTGACCAGGTGTTATTATCTGCTTCATTTCTCAACACCGCTGAGCCCGGTTTCTTCTTTTACAAACACGATATTTTTAAAGCCCCGTATATGATTGAAAATACAGGTCGTTATAAAGGGTATCCCATGCGCAGCTATAATGGCGATTTGTACCGCGGTGGCTACAGCGATCATTTTCCTGTGTATGTAATACTGCTGAAGAAATAAACTACTAATAAACCCTTATATTGTCTACCTCCATTTTCAAAGTAGTGAGGGTATCGCCCACGCCTTTTTTTCCGACCCGGTTGCCGCTTACAGCAATGTTAAGAACCAAAGACATCTTATTATCAAAGGGCCGGTATTCCTATCGTTTTCGTCCATTCTTTTGATCCTGGTACAACTCCTTATTACGCCGGTCATTTTTACGGCTTAAATCATACTCCCATTGGGTGTTGTCCGGTAAACCCTGTGGTTAATTCATCGCTCCATACCAGTTATCTTTGAACTCGTTGGGCTAGTGAAGTAATAGCCCGTACTGAAAAGGCAATTGGTGCAGGCAATTGTTTCCTGAATGCACTTTTTTTTGGTAGCCGTGCGGTAAAAGAACGCTTATAATAATTCTTAAAACAGTATTGCTATTGTCATTTCATTTTACCTTCGCCCCTCATGATAAAAAATATCCTCTTCGACTTCGGCGGCGTGTTATACGATATCGACTTCAGCAAAACTTCTGAGGCGTTTAAACAACTCGGCTTTGTTGACTTTGATGAACAATATTCCCAATACAAGGCTAATCCATTATTTCAGGAACTAGAAACCGGAGCTATTACCCCTGAACAATTTTATGCCAGCATTCAATTGTTGTTACCAGGAATTACCGCCGAACAAATACGCGATGCGTGGAACGCGCTATTGCTGGGTTACCGGGTAACCAGCCTGGCCTACCTGACCGAACTTAAAAAGAAGTATAACCTTTTCCTGCTGAGTAATACCAACCAGATCCATTATGATCATTTTACTGCCCAGCTTTTAGAGCAAACTCCTTACCCTTCTCTGGAGTCTTTCTTTACCAAAGCTTATTACTCGCAACAGGTTGGAATTCGAAAACCGGATATTGACGTTTTTGAGTATATTTTAAAAGACGCAGGCATAAAGGCAAAAGAAACCTTGTTTATCGACGATTCTTATACTAATTTTCCCAACGCCGAAAAATTGGGCATGAAAATTTATTTATTGAAGCCAGGAACATTCATTGAAGACATCGATTATAAAAGCTTTAACTTGTAACTTATAAAATAAACCCTTTGGTTATGGCCGACGTGCTGATCCCGCTGCTTACATTAATTGCCCTGGAGGTGATTTTAGGTATCGACAATATTATCTTCATCTCCATACTGGCAGACAAGCTGCCCGAAAACCAGCGGGCGAAATTAAGGTTATGGGGTATTGGCCTGGCAATGGTGATGCGGCTCATATTGCTCGCCGTTATTTCCTGGATATTGAAGCTGGATCAGAACCTTTTTACGGTTTTTGGCATGTCCTTTACAGGTAAAGAGTTGATACTGATTGCCGGAGGTTTATTCCTGCTGTATAAAAGCACTAAAGAAATATATCATAAAACCGAAGAGCCCAATCCAAACGACCCGGTTAATGTAAAAACCGGCAGCTTTCGCAAACTGCTTTCGGAGATCATCGTGCTTGACCTGGTTTTCTCCATTGATTCCATCATTACCGCTGTAGGTATGGTGCAGGAACTGTGGATTATGTACACCGCTGTTGTGGTTACTGTAATTATTATGCTGATCGCGGCCAAGCCTATCAGTGAATTTATCAGCCGGCACCCATCCTTTAAGGTACTGGCACTTTGTTTCCTGATGCTGATTGGCGTGGCATTACTGGCAGAAGGATTTGAAGTAAAAATTCCAAAGGGCTATATCTATTTCGCCATGGGCTTCTCCTTCCTGGTAGACCTGATACAGATGAAAACAGTGGGCAAAGCTAAACCCAAGAACCTCTAAATAAAGCTATAACGAACCCAGCAAGCGTCAAAGCTGCACATATCGCTGATATAAGAAGACAGTCGGGAGCCCGCCTGGCCGAGACCATAGACGAGGGATCAGCCAAAGTGAACAGTGGCATTATTAAAATGGGTGCGGGAGCCCGTTTTATAATGGTCCGATCCAGCTGCCCAACATTAATTTTGCATGGATCTACCCGCTGCAGGCATACTATTTAAACGGGTATAAAAATAGCTGCCGTCAATACCAACCCTCCTGAATATGGCATTTTGATTTCCCCATTCTATTTTATTGAATGTTAAATTATCGCGTAGGCTTGCTGACCGTTCTGATCATTGTCAAAAAATGCATCAGGCGGGAAGTAGTTACTATAGTAAATATAATAACGGCATTAATAGACTGAAATAAAAATCCCGGAGCATGCTCCGGGATTCACAAATATTATTTACGGAAAATTAGTGCCCTTCACCCTTGGCTGGTTCCGCTGCAGAACCGCCAGAATGAGACTTAGGCATCGTAGTTTCTTCAAAATGTTTATCGTATTTATTACGCAGGTTCTTATAAGACTGGCCGTCAGACAGAAAGGCAATGATGAACCAGACAAATAAAGCTAAAGGAACAACGATCGTCATAATAAAATTACGGATCTCATCACCCAGGTGCATAAACACTGAAACGATGTAATAAGCTTTTGCCAGGGTTAAAATACAAACGATTCCTTTTAGCAACAACACGAAAAAATAAGACGGCTCTCCTTTGTGCAGGAAGTAGATCAGAAAACCAATAGCCAGCTCAATGAGCGTGATAACAGAGAGGATCATGGTAGTCTTCCACACCTTTTTCTTAAATGTTGCATCGTCTGAATGATGATGGGAAACGCTTACCTCAGGGTAGGCCGCCGAGGGTGAAATATCTTTTGTAGGGTCGTAATGATTACTCATAACTTATTTTATTCTAAAACGCTAAATATTCTTAATATCAAAATCTAAATGTCTGAATTCTTATATCAGGTAGAAACACAGGAACACGAATACCCAAACCAGGTCCACAAAGTGCCAGTACAAACCTGCTTTTTCTATCATCAGGTAATGCCCTTTCTTCTCGAAAACATTATTGCTGGTCATCAATAACATTACTATATTGATAATCACACCGCTAAACACGTGGAAACCATGAAAGCCTGTAATCCCATAAAAGAACCCGCCAAATGCCACAGGACCTCTTTCGCGGATATGAACAGCATCGCTGTTACTGATGAGCTGTACCAGCTGGTCTTTGGGCGTGGTCAATAACTCGGCATGAGATGCCGGAGATAAATGATGCTCACCTACCAAAGTGGCTAAAGTTTCAATTGAAGAATTTTGTAAGGCTACTGTTACCTCCGGGCCATGTACGAGGCTGCCCCAAGGATTGTGACGGGTAGTCTGGCTGATTAATTCAATTTTACCATCAATCAATGTGGCGTGCTCGGCAGTTAACAGGTGATGCCACTCTAAAGCCTGGCAACCTAAAAATGCTAACCCTCCTACAATAGTCCATAATAGCCATTTTTGTACATCAGCTTTGTTACGATTGTGCCCGGCATGCACTGCCAACACCATGGTAACGGAGCTGATAATCAGGATAAAGGTCATGATGCTCACGAACACCAGAGGCAGGTTGGCATGACCCGCACCTGGTAAAGCATTGAACACCACGTTAGGATCTGGCCAGAAGTTCTGGCTAAACCGGATGGTACCATAAGAAATAAGGAACGCGCCGAACGTAAAGGCATCGCTCATTAAAAAATACCACATCATCACTTTTCCGTACTCGATATTAAAAGGGCTTTTCCCTCCGCTCCACCATTTGGTACGATGTGTGTTTACTGTTGCTTCGTGTGCCATTCCTTAGAAAAAATTTTATCCAACAATTATAAAAAATATTAATAAATACAACCATAAAAGGTCTACAAAGTGCCAATACATACCCATCACCTCTGCGGGCACGGCACTGTATAGTTTGCGATTTCCTGTTAAAGACCTTATTACCATCACAATCAATGCTACCACCCCGCCCAATACGTGCAAACCATGCAATCCGGCAATTGCGTAGAAGAACTGGCCTGCGCCTGAGGATCCTTTAAAGCGGATATTCTGATCCCATAACTCACCGAATCCCACCACCTGGCAAACTACAAAAGCTACCCCTAACACTACGGTAATTCCCATGAAAGACCGGTAGCGTTGCATTTCTCTTGCCTTGAACGCCTTAACCGCCATTTGCATGGTTACACTGCTCGCCAGGATAACAACCGTTGAAACCCAAAAAATATTGGGCAGCTCTATCGTTCTCCATCCGGTAAGATTGCTTTTTACAATGAAGGCGCTTGTAAGACCCGCAAACATCATTATGATACTTGCGATGGCCACCCATAAAGTAAATTTATGAGGATGCACCCGTTTATGCTGTTCGTTACTCACTATATCCACGTTCAAAATTTTTAATACAATTTTTATACACTACCCCTTTGCCAATAACAAGGCCAGTAAAATCACCGGCAAATACATATAGCTTCCAAACATCACGTTTCTGGCGCTCTTCACGTCCATCCTGCTATACAAAGTCACGCATCTCATGATCATAAAAAGATTGGCGACAATAATCAGTACCAATGCAATGATCCCTTTCACACCGGCCGTGCTGCTGATACCTGTGAAGAAAGGAGCCACTGTGATGGGCACCAGTAACAGGGAATAAACCAAGGTTTGCAAAGCCGTAAACTTGGTAGGTCCTTTATCACTGGGTAATAATTTAAACCCGGCTTCACTATAATCTTTGTGGGCTACCCAGGCAATGGCCCAGAAATGAGGAAACTGCCACAAAAACTGGATACCAAACATCACCGCACCGCCTAACCAATCAATATCCTGTCCCGGTACAAATCCGGCTACCCAACCTATCAAGCAAGGAAGCGCTCCCGGAACGGCACCCACTAATACAGCAATAGAGTTTACCTTTTTTAAGGGCGTATAAACAAAGGCGTATAAGAAAAGACTGAATGCTGCTAATGCTGCCGCTGTCCAGTTAAAATAATAACCTAAGATAAATACGCCTGAAGCGCCGGTAAGTACTGCAAACCCCCAGCCCTGCTCAGGTGTGATCCGCCCGCTGGCAATGGGCCTTTTAGCTGTACGTTTCATTAACGCATCGGTATCCTTTTCAACTACCATATTGATGGTATTGGCACTACCTGTAACCAACATTCCACCTGCAAAGAGCAAAACGATCCGCCACCAATCAATCAACACATCGGGAACCAGCAGGTAACTGATTACACTGCTAAATACCACCATTATACTTAAAGAGGGCTTTACAAGTTGTACATAATCTTTAAAGCCGGCTCTTTCCTGTTTCAAATTGTTCATGGTTCATTGTTAATGGCCATTAGGCTAGAGTCCACCGACCATTGACTATTGACCATCGACTACGCGCTATCTTAATGCGAACTTTCTTTTTCTCCTATCGGCTCCGTCTGAGGAATGAAATCCCTGCCATCCTTACCATAATCGTAAGCCCAGCGGTGTACTTCAGGAATCTCACCATCCCAGTTACCGTGACCCGGGCGAATAGGTGTAGTCCACTCTAATGTACTAGCACCCCATGGGTTCAACGTTCTTACTCTTCTTCCTTTATAGATGGAGTAAAAATAGTTGAATACGAACATCAGCTGAACGGCAAATACCAAAATGGTAACAACAGTGATCATCGCATCCAAGCCGTGAAACTGGCTAAAACTCACCCAGCTGCTTTTATCGAGGTATCTTCTTGGCATGCCCGCAAAGCCCTGGTAGTGCATAGGCCAGAAAATAAGGTAGGCTCCTACTAATGTAACCCAGAAGTGAATATAACCTAAAGTATTGTTCATATACCGGCCAAACATCTTGGGGAACCAGTGATAAATACCACAAAACATACCAAAGAATGCCGACACACCCATTACTATATGGAAGTGAGCGATCACAAACATGGTATCATGCAGGTGAATATCGATAGTAGAGTTACCCAGGAAAATACCGGTTAAACCACCAGAGATGAATAAGCTCACAAAACCGATGGCGAACAGCATGGCAGGGGTGAACCTGATATTACCACGCCATAAAGTAGTTAACCAGTTAAACACTTTGATAGCTGAAGGAACCGCAATCAAAAGCGTCAGCAATACGAATACCGATCCGAGGAAAGGATTCAGCCCCGTGACGAACATGTGGTGGGCCCATACCAGGAAGGCGAGTACGCAAATCGCAAACATGGAGAACACCATCGCCATATAACCAAAGATAGGCTTGCGTGCATTCACCGACATTACTTCTGATACAATACCCATGGTAGGTAAGATAATAATATATACCTCGGGGTGACCTAAGAACCAGAATAAGTGCTGGAAGAGGATGGCACTGCCACCTTCGTTTGCCAAAGCCTGTCCGGCAATATAAATATCGCTCAGGTAGAAGCTGGTGCCCAGGTGACGATCGAAGATCAGTAATACTACGCCGGATAATAATACCGGGAACGACAAAACGCCCAGAACAGCAGTAAACAGAAGCGCCCAGATCGTTAACGGCACCCTTGTCATGCTCATTCCCTTCGTGCGCATATTCAATATCGTTGCGATATAGTTCAAACCACCCAAAAGCTGGGAGATAATAAATAAAGCCATACCTATGATCCAGTAGTCCATACCGGCTTTAGAACCTTCTGAAGCCTGACCCAATGCGCTTAACGGAGGATAGATGGTCCAACCACCAGAAGCAGGTCCTGTTTGAATGAACAAAGAAGCCAGCATTACAATACTACCACCGAAGAAGAACCAGTAAGATAACATGTTCATCATTGGAGATGCCATATCTCTAGCACCTACCTGCAATGGAATCAGCAGGTTAGCAAAAGTTCCACTTAAACCGGCAGTTAATACGAAGAATACCAGTACAGTACCGTGCATAGTAGTTAGTGCATAGTAAAACTCTGGTCTCAGCCTTCCGCCTTCAGCCCACTTTCCAAAAAAGGTTTCCAGGATGGGGAAGCTTTCTTCAGGAAAACCTAACTGTAATCTGAACAATACCGAAAACAAACCGCCAATGATGGCCCAAACAATACCTGTAATAAGGAACTGTTTAGCAATCATTTTATGATCCATGCTAAAAATATACTTCGAAATGAAAGTTTCTTTGTGATGCGCATGCACATGATGATGATCATCTGCATGGTGACCGTGGCTTGCTGTTTCCTGGTGGGTATGTAAAATATCGCTCATAAAAAATTTCGTCTTTAATATCGATCTAAAGGTATATCAAATTATTTTGTAGTAGCTGAATCGGGTTGGGCAGCAGCAGTACTGTCTGCCGGTTTTGCGGATGCAGAGTCTTTAGCGGCACCGGCGGCAGGCTGTTGTTTCTCTACCACTGCAGTCTGATATTGTGCTTTCTGGCTTGCCATCCACTGATCGTATTCTTCCTGGGTTTCTACAATAATTTCTCCACGCATACCTGTATGCCCGGCACCGCACATCTGATCGCAGGCAAGTTCAAATACAAAATTCTCCTGGCCGGTTTCTTTTATCATTTCTTTGGTAGTCTTAATGGGCGTAAACCATAAAGTTGTGGGCGTTCCCGGTACGGCATCCATTTTCAGGCGGAAATGAGGTAAGCCCACGCTATGAATCACATCTTTAGCGCCAATTACCAGTTTAACGGGTTTGTTGACTACCAGGTGCAACGGGCCTCCCGAAACAATATCATCGTGAGTGGCAGCGTCATCCCATATCAAACCCAAAGAGTTATCATTGCTTTCATCAATAAACTTATAATTCTTTTTACCTAATACTCCATCTTTACCGGGGTAACGGAACTCCCACTTAAACTGGCTGCCTGTAACCTCAACAGTTGCCGCGTTTTCGGGGGCAGCGCCTGTGATCTGAAACCAGTAAACCAAACCAAATGAAATTAGCACGGTTAAAACAATAGCAGGAACGACCGTCCAGATCATTTCCAGCTTGTTGTTGTGCGGGAAATAATACGCTTTTTGATTTTCTCTTTCCTGATACTTAAATGAGTACCAGAATAGTAACACCTGCGTTAATACGAACACAATACCTGTAGCAATAAGGGTATACTTCAACATCCGGTCTACTTTGATACCGTGGTCAGAAGCAGAGCTGTTAAATCCTAAGGTTTTATCGGCCAGCGTATGATGCGCCCAATACACTCCGAAAAGACCTACGATCAGAAAAACTAACAACAAAAATGCATTGATCCTGTTAGACTGCTTTCTGGTTCTCTCCTCCCCTTGTACTATTGATACAAATTCAGTCGCCCTCGCAATCTGAAAGGTGATAATGAATCCCAATAATAAAATCGTTATTAGTAAAAAAGTATGCATACGATGTATTGTTCTGTTATGTTATATCTTATTTTTTGTGATCAGCCTGTGTGCTCCTGTCAACCTTGTTGCGTCGCACGCTGGTACTGATGAATATAGCTCAACTATTCTTTTAACCGCTTTACGTTTATTAAGTATGGTGAATAACACTCTCTTTCGCAAAAGGGTGATTTTTTACTGTCAAAGGATATTTACTTAATGTACGTGCCACCAGCAACATAATCAATCCTACAAAGAACATAGCAATACCCATATCGAAAATGATAGACGGCACCTTATCGGGCGATACAGCCGGGAACACCATTTGGTAGAAGTCCAGCCAGTGACCAAAGATGATGATGATGGCCACAAACGTTACGATAGTATAGTTACGCTTCGAGTCGCGGCTCATGAAAATAAGAATCGGTGCAACAAAGTTGATGATCAGCATGAACCAGAATATGCCGGAATAAGGACTTTGCCTGGCGCTGTTACCAATCCTGTTTACAAAATAAATTGTTTCCTCAGGCTGGTTACTATACCAGATCAACATAAACTGTGAGAACCACAGGTAAGTCCAGAAAATAGAAAATGCGAACATAAACTTACCTAAGTCGTGTAAATGCTCCTTGTTTACTGCCGACAATAGGCCGTTATTTTTAAGGAGTACGACATAAAGAGCGATCAGCGCGATACCGGCAACAAAGGTACTGGCGAAAGTATACCAGCTATACATGGTGCTGAACCAATGCGCATCGATACTCATTAACCATAACCAGGGTAAGGACGACATAATAGTTAAAGCAAATACCACTAAGTATAAGGCTGCCATTACGGTGTTGCCCCAGATAAATTTCTTTTTGGCTTCTACGGTTGCGGGAGGGTTGGTATCCAGGCTACGCGACCGTTGTCTCATTTTCCAGCCCAGGAACGACCAGAGCACCACTGTCAATACAGTTACCGTAACATAAAAACCCTTATTCAGAAAACCCTTTTTAAAGTTCAGGATCTTATCGTGCTTTACATGCTCCACATCAGTCCAGTGATAAATCGTATGATTATCACCAAAAACAATCGACAGCAAAATTACAGCGGCTATAACACCGATTACCGGAACCGCCGAAGACACGGCTTCTGTAACCCTTGAAAAACCGATCTGCCATCCGCCCCATGCTAATGTGGTGGCACACATAAAAAACATGGCAGCATTCACCACCAGCAAAAAGTAAACGCTATTCTGTAACAGGCTTGCCCAGAAGCGAGCGTGGCTTCTGTGTACTTCTTCCTCACTGCCGGTTGCGCCATGCGTTGAAATATACAGCGCAATAGTCGCTACCAAACCTACGGCCATTAACACATAAGCGATCGTGTTATACTTTTTTGTAGGTAAAAATTTTTCTACTGTTGACATTCCTGATCTTTATTAAATAAGTTCAAATAAATTAATTCTTTGCCGTTGCTGAGCTATCTACGGGTGCTGCTGTAGCAGGGGCCGCTGCCGGCGCTGCTTTCTTTTGCTTCGATTTAATATAGGCTACTACTTCCCAGCGCTCTTTAGGAGTCAGTTGGGAAGCATAGCTACCCATTTGTCCTTTACCATAAGTAATAGAATAAAACATGGTGCCGGGAGCCATGGCCTCGTAAACAGCATCCCCTACTAAAGTGGCAGGTTTGGCAGAATAAGGCCCTTCTCCTCCTTTGAAAAGCGGACCGTTACCATCTAATGCCGCACCATGACAAATCCCGCAGTTCACCAGGTACAACCTTTCAGCCTCTTTCAGGTTTACGGTAGCGCCGCTATCCAACGGATTCTTTAGGCTGGCAGATTGTGCATACCCTGTAGAATCATGTTTCAGGTTAAAATGAAAGGCCAGATCCTCATCTGTAGAAACGGTTCCTGCAACAGGAAGCCTGTTGTAGTATATACCAGAATCTTTCAGTTCCTTGGTAGGAGCATACGTTTCGTAAGCCTTGCTGTAATACATATCAGGCATATAAGCAGTACCAGGTTCTTTACCTGCACCACAACCGGCGGCTACTGCACTAAGCACCACAACTGCTATATAAAAATATTTGTTCATCTGTTTCTTTTCCTTGAGTTGATATTAATTAAACCTGGGGTACTTTCTTTCCAAACCTCACCGTTTCCCTGTCGTAGCGGCCAATCCACCAATCTGCCTCACGATGTTGTATCTCTACGCCTTGTGCACCAACACTTTGTAAAAAAGCTATCGCTTCTTCTTCATTCGTTTTATCAGTGCATTCGATAGCCATTGTAAAGGTATCGTCTGTACTACGGAGGTTAAAGTGGTCTTTTTTAACAAACGGCGCCAACTGGCACAACCAGCAAAAAGTAAGTACCATACCCACAGCTGCAAAAAGTACCGTAAGCTCAAACATAATAGGTATCCACGCCGGTAAAGAGAAGAACGGCTTACCGCCAAAATTGATCTTCCAGTCGAACGCCAGCATATAGGTGATAAAGCCTATGGCGGTAGAAGTACCTGTGATACCGTAAATGAAACCGGCAATGTGAAGATCGGTATCCTTTAAACCCATCACTTTATCCAAACCATGAATAGGGAAAGGCGTGTACACATCGTGTATTTTGTAACCGGCACGTCGAACCTTGGTTACCGCCGGAAACAAAACCGTTTCTTCGTAAAAATTACCTACAACAAATTTTTTAACGTTCATATTTATTTTGTTTGAGGTTGAGGTTTAATGTCAAGTGCTCAACATTAAGTCTAAACCTTCCTTATTTTAAATGTTCTCGCTATATCACTTTAAGTTTTGCCAGGTTATTAACCTTAAACATTACACTTTTAAACGTTACTAATGATGATGGCTTTGCTCATGCTCAAACGCATCATAGCTTTCTTCTTCCTCTTTGTTATAACCTGCTTTATAGCCGTCGCCGTTTTTCTTCAGGATATGCTTGATCTCAGCGATCGCAATTACCGGGAAGAATTTCGAAAACAGGAAGTAGCAGGTAAAAAACAAACCAAAGGTACCCATGTAGAAACCGATCTCCCAGATAGTCGGCGTATAATAAGTACTCCACGAGCTTGGTAAATAATCACGATAGATAGAGGTAACGATGATCACAAAACGCTCAAACCACATACCGATGTTTACGAGGATACTCATAAAGAAGGTAACCAGGATATTGCGCCTCATTTTGCGAAACCAGAAGATCTGCGGAGACAATACGTTACAACCCATCATCAGCCAGTAGCTCCATCCGTAAGGGCTGTTCAGGTTTAAACGGTTTTCTTTAAAAGCAAACCACTCGTAAGGAGACGCGCTATACCAGGACATGAATAGTTCTGTCAGGTATGCGATACCCACGATAGAACCGGTAAGAACAATAACCTTGTTCATTACATCGATGTGTTCCATAGTGATATACTGCTCCAAACCTAACACTTTACGGGTGATTAATAACAGCGTTTGTACCATGGCGAAACCACTGAATACCGCACCCGCCACGAAATAAGGAGGGAAGATGGTGGTATGCCAACCAGGTATTACTGAAGTAGCAAAGTCAAATGATACGATGGTGTGCACCGACAGTACCAGCGGTGTAGAAAGACCTGCTAATACCAATGATAAAGCCTCATGCCTTTGCCAGTGCTTGGTACTACCGGTCCAGCCAAATGCCGCCAGGCCGTAGAAAAATTTGCTCCATTTTAATTTAGCACGATCACGTAATGTTGCCAGGTCGGGTAATAAACCAGAGTACCAGAACAAGAGCGACACCGTAAAGTAAGTAGAGATGGCAAATACATCCCAAAGAAGTGGTGAGTTGAAGTTTACCCATAAAGGACCACGTGTATTGGGATAAGGCATTACGAAAAAAGCATTCCACACACGGCCCATGTGCCAGATAGGGAACTGTCCCGCGCACATTACCGCGAAGATCGTCATCGCCTCTGCGGCACGGTTTACACCGGTTCGCCAGCCCTGTCGGAAAAGTAACAGGATCGCGGAGATCAGTGTACCTGCGTGACCGATACCTACCCACCATACGAAGTTGGTAATATCCCATCCCCAGCCAATCGTTTTATTCAGGTTCCACTGGCCCGTACCATACACTACATCCATATAAATGGATACCACACCAAAGCCTAACAAGCCAAGCGAAATGATAAAACCAACCCACCATAATTTCCCGGGTTTAGCCTCCACCGGCCGACAAATGTCTTCCGTTACATCGTGGTAGGTTTTATTTCCTTCTACCAATGGCGCCCTGGCCTGCGATTCGTATCTGATTAATGACATAATTATCTATAAAAAATTCTAATAATCTAAATTGTTCATTGTTAATAGTCGATGGCTCATATCCTGCGTTCCCTGCCAACTTATCAACCCCGTCTGCCGCCGGGCAGGCTGTCAACTCTTTAACTGCTCTCTAATGATGCGCGCCTTCTGCAGCAGGAGTAGTAGCTCCATGCCCTGATTCAGCGCCATGGCCCGGAGCCTCGTGGCCTTCCCCATGATGCTCATCTCCGGCCAGCACTTCCTCCGTATTCCTAACTTTAGCCAGGTAGCTAACATTAGGTAACACGTGCAGCTGCTCGAGAGAGTAGAATAAACGCTGGGGGTTATTCTGCCTGTCCTGGCTCACGCGGCTGGCTTTATCATTAACATTACCAAACACGATCGCGTCTGCATTACATGCCTGCATACAAGCTGTTTTAGCCTCTCCGTCGCGTAAAGGACGGTTTTCCTTTTTTGCTTCCAGTTTAGCATGCTGTGTACGCTGTATACAGAAAGAACATTTTTCCATTACACCGCGCGAACGTACTGTAACATCAGGGTTTAATACCATGCGGGTTAAAGGATCGTTCATCTGGAATACCACGGGGTCTAATTTACCAACAACCGTTTGATCCTGGTTATTCGGGAAGCTGTCTGCTCCGGTATAATCCAACCAGTTAAAGCGACGAACTTTAAACGGACAGTTATTAGCGCAATACCTGGTACCGATACAACGGTTATAAGCCATTTGGTTAATCCCTTCTTCACTGTGGTTGGTAGCAGCTACCGGACAAACGTTCTCACAGGGAGCGTTATCACAATGCTGACACATCATTGGCTGGAACACGACACCTTTCAACTCATCAGCATTATTCTCGTCGCTGATAAAATAACGGTCGATACGAAGCCAGTGCATATCGTGGTAACGCAGTACTTCGCTTTTACCAACAATAGGTACGTTGTTCTCAATATGGCAAGCTACTACGCAGGCACCGCAACCAAAACAGGCATTCATGTCCACGTTCATACCCCATTTCAATCCCGGAGTTTCGTGTACGCCGTATAAAGTAGCTTCTTTCCTGAAATCGCCGGTTGTGGCAGCGAAAGTTTCTACCAGGTGATCTCTCCACTCCTTGATTTCATTAGGCCTTTTCTTAAAAGTACCGAAAGTAGTTTCTCTCAATACTTCAACACGCCCTTCATAAGAATTATGTATCTGTGTTTGTGCTACTTTTTCTTTTCTTCCTGCATCAGTTACTGTTACATTGGGGTTAACGTAGCTTACAGTTGTTCCGTTGAATGAAGTAAAAGGAAATGCATTAGCACCAACACCAGCTGCAGTACGGCCTGTGAATGCTGCACGACCGTATCCCATCGGGATCGCAATCGTATTCGCGTTCATGCCGGGCATCACCAATATAGGTAACTCAATGCTGGCTTTACCGCTTTGTATTTTAATTACCGGCTTTTCAGGGTAATACTCGTAATCATTGTCTAACTCAATCCCTAACTCTTTGGCTTTTGCAACAGAAATAAGCGCGTAGTTACCCCATGTAACACGGGTAACCGGATCTGGCAATTCCTGTAACCATGGGTTGGTTGCTCCAACACCAGTACCCACACCCACGTTTCTGTATACGACTAATTCGTCTTTTCCACCGGCAGGTGTAGCAGACACTGCAGCGGCAGCCGCGGCTACAGCAGCGCCGGAATAGGAACCACCCGTAGCAGCTGCATTTTCAATAACCCCTGCTTTCAAGGCATTAAGAAAAGCTATTTCACCGCCCAGTTTAGAAGTCCAGAATTCTTTATGGTAATCATGATACGCTGTAGCAGTACCACTCCATTTTAACAAAGTATCCTGGTAAGCCCGGGTTTTAAATAATGGATTGATGGTAGGCTGAATAAAACTAACGATGCCTCCTTTAGGCTCAGCATCTCCCCAGCTTTCAAGGTAATGGTGAGTGGGCAATATATATTTAACCAGCTGTGTGGTTTCGTCCATTCTTTCGCTGAACGATACAGAAGTTTTTACTTTTTTAAGCGCGTTGGCAAAGCGTGCGCCGTCGAAATAATCATAAACCGGATTGGCCCCGTGAATCAGGATCGCAGCTACCTGGCCTCCTTCCATTTGAGCCAGAAGGTCAGCAAAATCTTTATCAATTGCTTTTGATGTATTGGAAGGTCTGGTAAAGTCGATGGTAGAACCATAGGCACCAATAGCGCCATTGATCGCATTTACGAGTGTTTGTACATTTACATCGTTGCTGCCGGATACCACCAAACCCCGTGCACCTGCCGCTTTCAGATCAGCCGCCGCTTTGGCAATACCTGCGCTTAATTTAGCATCGAGAGCTGGCGCCGTAGCTCCGCCACCCAATGCATCCAACAGCGCTAAAGCTACTGCTCCGGTTTGCGAGGGGCGATGCACAAAACGCTCATCCGCATTAGAACCGGTCATGCTTAAGAAGCCCTCAAAATGATAATGTTTGTTCATTTTAGGATTCTTCTCGTCTATCTTACGCCCTTTGGCGTATCCGGAAGCCTGCTCGATAGGGTTTAACCAGGTACCCAGGAAATCTGCACCCAAGCTCACTATTACATCGGCATTTTCAAACCTGTAAGTGGGTAAATTTCTTCCGAATCCGGATGCTTCGTTGGCCAGCAACATACCGCTATAGTTAGCGGGATCATATTGCACCAAACGGATCTTCGGATTTTTAGCAATGATATCTAAAGTAGACGGAGACGTGATCGTGTTGGAAAGTAAAACAATCTGGCCCGCACTGGCTAGCTCGGCGGCAATGGTTTTATCTAAATGTTCGTAAGTACTCTCTTCAAATTTATCGCCTACTTTTCTTTGAGGAAAACGAAGACGGTGTGTATCGTACAGGTCTAAAACCGATGCCTGAACGGCAGCAGAAGTACCCCCGTTGGTAAAAGTGGCTTTATCATTTCCCTCAATCTTAATTGGGCGGCCATCTCTCACTTTTGCCAGTACCGGAACTACTTCTCCTCCCTGTACATAGGTAGTAGCATAGAATTTTGCTTCCCCGGGTACAATGCTTTCCGGCTTAAAGGCGTAAGGTATGGCTTCGCGAACCTTTGTTTTACAGCTGGCAGCTAATGTTGCAGCGGCAGTGCTAAAACCAAGGTATTTCAAAAAGTCCCTGCGCGGGGCTTTTGCGTCTAATAAGCCCTTGCTGTCAAAATCTTCAAAAGGCAGCTCTTCGCGAAACTCGTCGCTCACTTTCTTCTGAAAATTTTCAGGATCATTTATTTCTCCGAAACCTTGCCAGTACTTTTTACTCATATCTTTATCTATTCTGATAACCTGCCAGCCGGCAGGCGGGTTTGCTAATGTGATAATTTGCTCTTCGCTTCAGTGCCGGTACTGATGGAGTACATCAGCACCACTACTGACTATTATTAATAGTGACATTTTTGACACTCCAGACCTCCGATATCTTTCACCGTCACACTATCCATTTTGCCTGATTTGATGTCGTTATGAAACTTCTCGTAAATGCTATAGAACTGATTTCCTCCCGTAGAGTCTACATTGAAATTCACTTTTGTCTGCCTGTGACAGTTCACGCACCATCCCATGCTTAATTCGGAGAACTGGTATACTTCGTCCATGCCGGTAATATCACCATGACAGGTTTGACACTGAACGTTACCTACTCTGATGTGCTGGCTGTGGTTGAAATAAACGTGGTCGGGCAGGTTGTGAATTTTAACCCACTCAATTGGTTTGGCTTTTGAAGGGTCCCATGCATCAGGTTGAGCCGGATCAAAGCCTGCATATTCATATAATTTCTGGATCTCACGGGTTCCGTCAACCAGGTTACCATTCCTGTCTTTCAACTCGGGACCTCCATATTTCTGGATCGTTTTGTGACAGTTCATACACACATTTACAGATGGGATAGCGGCTGTTTTGCTTTCCCAGGCGTTACCATGACAGTATAAACAGTTGATCTGGTTGACACCAGCGTGTACTTTGTGAGAATAGAAGATAGGTTGAGTAGGTTCGTAATTGATCTGCCTGTTTACGTTAACCAATCCTTTGGTAGTGAAATAGCCGCCTATTATAAAAAACACGATGGCAAAAATGGCTATATATGTTTTATTACGGTAGATAGGTAAAGAAGGGGCCGATTTTACATTCTCTGCGTCACGGGCAGCCTTTTGTAAGTTGAAATTTACATAGATTAATACCAGGGCCACCAGGGCCAGGATCAGCGAAACTACCCCGTACATCAGGTTGTTCTGGCTGGAACCACCCGTTCCCGCTGCGGCGCCCGCTGCTCCGTCTTTAGGGGTATCTAATTTACCCGAAGCTTTCGCATCAATATAAGCAAGAATCGCATCTATTTGAGGATCAGTCAAATCGGGGAAAGTGGTCATCGCTGACGCAGATATCTTTGATACCTCAACAGCTTTAGGATATCCTGAAGCGATCAGCTTTTGGTTATTGCGTATCCACTCGTGCAATTTTCCCGCATCTTCCCAGCGTCCCTGAACACCTCCCAAAGCAGGCCCGGTGCTGTTCGACTTCATGTCGCCGGCATGACAGCTCTGACATTTACCGATAAATAAAGTCTTTCCCTCCTGAACGGCGGCACCATCCTGCGCAAAAACGGGGGCAATGGAAACAAGCAGCGCTATTATAAGTAAGGTTAGTTGATTAAATAAATACTTATGATTGTTCATAAAACGCATAAAATCTAAAATGTGGATAAAAACCTCTGAACGACTGCAAAAATAAGGCGCGGCGTTAACATAACAGCAACAATTTATAAATTTTTTAAACCCACGCCCAGCTTGAGTTTCAGCCGATTTTTCGCTCTTTTTTTTTGAAAGCAAAAATTGTTTGTCATTAAAAAGTCATCCCAACTTGTTCCCTTTTGATGTGAATATCTGGTGTTTCAGCAGCCGTTATCGCTCTTTTTAGCTTATTTAAAAATTGTAGATTATTTTGCAGGATCAGATGCTCAACAGGCTTAAACAGAAATGGAAGGTGGGTCCCCTGCAGTTGTTTTGGATACTCTGCACTTTTGCCATTGGTGGCAGTTTGAGCGGATATGCAGGCAGACGACTGATGTCGGTACTGCCGGTTGGCAATGCGGTACTATACACAATTATATATATATTGCTGGTAACCCTTATCTGGCCGTTGATGGTTTTAGGGGTAAGCATTATTTTTGGCCAGTACCTCTTTTTTAAAGGGTACTTGAAGGCATTGTTCAGAAAAATAACCGGGAAACGGACCCGTAATCCATAAAAAGGTGGGTTTTTGAGTCAATTTAATAAAATGAAACAAAAAATAGCTGTTTTTGCAAGCGGCGCGGGCAGTAACGCGCAGAAAATTATCGATCATTTCAAAACGAATGAAATAGCAGAAGTGAGCCTTATTGCCTGCAATAAACCGGGAGCCGGAGTATTGGCAATTGCCGAGCGCGAGCAAATTGAAGCAATTCTGATTGAAAGGGAACAGTATAAAAAGGACGGATATGCAGCATTTTTACAGGAAAAAGGGATCGGTTTTGTTGTTTTGGCCGGTTTTTTACTGAAAATTCCCCAGCCACTTATTGATGCCTATCCCCGGAAAATCGTAAATATCCACCCGGCACTGTTGCCCAACTACGGAGGAAAAGGTATGTATGGGGCATTTGTGCACCAGGCCGTTATTGCCAACCAGGAAAAGCAAAGCGGTATCACCATTCATTATGTTGATGAGCATTACGATCATGGTGACATTATTTTTCAGGCCACCTGCGATATTGAGCCGGGAGATTCACCCGAACAACTCGCCCGGAAAATACACTTGCTGGAGCATGCCCACTTCCCGGCTATAATAGAACAGGTAATCCGCCAACATTAAACAACACCGCGTACAATTTCCCCGGTTGAATTCAGTTGCCGTTCTCTTTATAAACAAGTATATTTGTCATTTATACTATTATAAATTGCCACTGCTATGAAACAATTGATTGCCCTTACATTACTGTGTTTTTTTACAGCAACGGGTAAAACCCAGCAACTAGCCAATCGCCCCGATTCGGCCTATATTTTTGCCTATTCTCCCGAACGGGGAAACGCCCGTACCGGTCTGGCTTTTGCGTGGAGTAATGACGGTCATAGCTGGAATGCGATCGGACCTGAACACTTCTTTGTTTATAGCGATTATGGTACCTGGGGTGCTCAAAAGAAAATGTTGAAGCCCTTTCTGTTTGCCGGAAATGGCGGAACCTGGCACCTGGTATGGAGCCTGAATGCGAATGACAATGCATTTGCGCATGCGGCGTCCCCCGACCTGGTATATTGGGGACGCCAGAGCTATCCTCAAACACCTGCAGGCAGTAATGTAACAGATCCGGTTATTGCTGCTGCCGCCGGTAAATATACCATTAGCTGGCAAAGCAATGCCAATAACACCCGCCAGGCATTTTCCCTGACAACCGACTTTAAATCGTTTCCCTCTCCCCGAAAAATAAACGGAGGGTTGTACCTCAACAAGCGCGTTGAAGCAACGATTTTAGGGCGAAACCAAACCGGAACGGTGCATAAAGTAGCATTTAGCCTGGTGGAAGGGCTTTTGAATGCACAAAAAAATGCACAATACCAAGCAGCTCTTTTTGCAGAATCTGCCGCCACCGACCCGCAGCGGTTTGCCGGCCTGAAACCGGTAGAACTGGTACTTACTTCCAATTCCGCGGGAAGCAAGAAGATCAGCGACCTGCTGGTTGGCGCTTTTTTTGAAGACATTAATTACGCCGCCGACGGCGGCTTATATGCAGAACTGGTGCAAAACCGCGACTTTGAATATAACCCGGCTGACAAAAAATACCAGGACAAAAACTGGAATCATCAAACTGCCTGGCGCACCAGTTCCGGAACCTTATCAATAGACACCGCTTCACCCATCCATCCCAATAACCCGCATTATGCTGTTTTGAGCGGCGACGTGGCCAACCCGGCGTTGATCAACGAGGGTTTTGGAGGTATCGCCGTGAAAGCAGGCGAACAGTATGATGGCAGCGCCTTTGTAAGAATTCCTTCCGGTAAGGCCGGCCAGCTCACCTGGAGGCTATCCGATAAAAGCGGGAATATACTGGGCACTGCCTCCGTAAAAGTTCCTGCAGGAAACGGGTGGAAGCAGATTTTGACGGTAATAACTGCCAACGCCACTGCTGCCGACGCCTCGCTTGAACTGGTTGCCGGGCAAAAAAGCAGTATCCATTTAGATATGGTGTCCCTCTTCCCGCAAAAAACATTTAAAAATCGCAAAAACGGGCTTCGCGCCGACCTGGCACAGGCCCTTGCCGACATGAAACCCAAGTTCTTACGATTTCCGGGGGGATGCGTGGCTCACGGCGACGGGATTGCCAATATTTACCGCTGGAAGACAACTATTGGCCCGCTCGAAGCCCGCAAACCCATGCGCAACCTGTGGAACTACCACCAGACAACCGGGTTGGGTTATTATGAATATTTCCAGTTTTGTGAAGACATGGGCGCCGAGCCCCTGCCGGTTTTAGCGGCCGGAGTACCGTGTCAAAACTCTTCAGATGGAGGCGCAGGTCAGCAATGTGGCATTCCTATGGCCGATATGGACGAGTATGTGCAGGATATCCTCGACCTGATCGAATGGGCGAACGGAGATGCCAAAACAACTCACTGGGGAAGGATCCGCGCGGCATCGGGCCACCCTAAGCCTTTCAATTTGAAATATATAGGTATCGGGAACGAAGACTTGATCACCGACATTTTTGAAGAACGGTTTACGATGATCTTTAATGCGATCAAAAAGAAATACCCGCAAATGAAGGTAATAGGTACCTCAGGGCCCTTTTATGAGGGCACCGATTATGTAGAAGGCTGGGGGATTGCCCGTAAACTGGGTGTAGATCTGATAGACGAACATTACTATGTGTCTCCAGGCTGGTTCATTCACAACCAGGATTACTATGATAAATATGACCGGAAGGGTAGTAAAGTGTACCTGGGTGAATATGCCAGCCATTTGCCCGGTCGGCCCAATAACCTGGAAACCGCTCTGTCCGAAGCGCTGCATCTCAATAATCTGGAACGTAATGGTGATGTAGTGGCTATGACTTCCTATGCACCCCTGTTTGCTAAAGAAGGATTTACCCAGTGGAATCCGGATCTCATTTATTTTAATAATACCGAAGTAAAACTTACACCTGGTTACCATGTGCAGCATTTATACGGCAATACGCCGGGTGATGAATATATACCCGGCAACCTGCAATATTCCAACAACGACGCCGGTGTTATGAAGCGGCTATCCACCTCCATTGTAAAAAATACGAAAACCAACGAATTAATAGTGCGCGCGGTGAACCTGTTGCCGGTTCATGCGAACATCAGACTAAATGTGGATGGAGTTTACGGCAATAAAAAGGCTCAAAAAACAGTATTGAGCGGCAACCCGGCCGATAGAAATGTAAAGCCAGTGACCAGCCATGTACAATTACAGGACGGCGCTGCCGAAGTTTTGCCTCCTTATTCACTTACTGTATGGCGAATTAAGCTCTGATCAACCAGATATCTGTTATTTTTATCAAAGCATTTGCAAATAGTTTGCTTGTTTTGCCGTCCTATCAACTGATTTGAAGCGTTTTTTCATCATACTACTTATTTTAACAGCCGCAGGCCTGGCAGGTACGCGGGCGCAGATTACTGTAAAAGGTACTGTTTTCGACAGTTCGGGTACTTACCCGGTTCAGGGTGTTTCTGTTTTGTCTACCAGCGGGGCGGGTACCAGCACAGACGCTAATGGCGATTACAGTATTCGCGCCAATGAAACCGACTCCATCTGGTTCAGCTATCTTAATAAACCAACTCGTAAATTTTTGGTGCGCAGTATCAAAACACCCTATGCTTTTAATATTTCGCTGCAAACATTTATCACTTTACTACCAGGTGTAAAGGCCCGGGTAAAAGATTATAAACGCGATTCGATTCAAAACCGGCAGGATTACGCCAAGTATTTCGATTATCAAAAGCCGGGTTTAAAAGTGAGCTCGTTGAGTGACGGCTCTGTTGGATTTGATCTCAACGAAATCGTGAATTCTTTCCGCTTCAGGCGTAATAAGCAATTATCAATGTTCCAAAACAGGTTGATAACACAGGAGCAGGAGGCATTTATTAAGCACCGCTTCAGCAAGGCACTGATCAGGCGCATTACCGGCGCCGATAATGACAGTACCATCAGCCAGTTCATTATCTATTATCAGCCCTCATTTCTTTTTACTTCTACAGCAACCGACTATAGCTTTCATAAATACATCAAAGATTCTTATGCGCGCTTTACAGCTGGCCTGATGCCTTCTCCTCTCTGGCTGGAAGGGGCTACCGACGACGACGAAGCCGTCATTTACCGTAGGTTTAATAGCAGGCCTTAAAACAGGATTAATACTTAAATTGCAGTACGCACCATTAAGATTATGGATCGTCCTGCTGCTTTATCACCAGGTATGCCCCGCGCAAAACAGCTGTGATATTCTTATTAAGAACGGGAAAATTATTGACGGCACCGGTAACAACTGGTACTATGGAGATATAGCCATAATAAAGGGGGAAATTCACCGGGTAGGTAAATCATTACCTTACACAGCCTCCGAAACCATCGATGTAAAAGGATTTAATAGTTGCGCCAGGTTTTATGAGGGTACGGGGTGTTACCGATGACATCAACAAAGCAATTACTTCCTATACATAGCTCCCTTCTTCTGTGCAACTCCGTGACTTCTGTGAGAAATTGATTTCTTAAAAATCCTTCGACATCACACATTGCTTTGCGACTTAAATGTACATCCGTGGCTCTGTGAGAAATTGATTTTCTACTCAATCGATACCAATTCCTGTGTGCCCCATTTGGAGGTACTTTTCACCACCCCAAAATCGGGAACAAACCATTCGGTCATTTGCATTTTCACAGGAATGGCAATCCCCATATTCATCACTACTTTTGAGTTGTAAGTAATTTTATAGGCATCCCAGCTGCCTGCCGGAGTAGTGATCTTTTCTTTTGCTTCTACTTTTCTGTCGGTAATATCAATAGTGACATTTGCTGCCATACCCGATTCTGCTTTCATATCCATATTAAAGTTAGCATCGCTGAGGGTTTGTCCTACACTTAAAGACACGGGGTATTCCATAAATGCGCCTTTACCATCAACCTCTGCATTTTTAAACTGCTGGGCTTGTTGTGGGTTCATCATCATTTTCATATCGATCATTAACTGCCCGCTTTTGCACTGCATGGTACCGGTGCCGCCTCCTAAAGATTTGCCCTTTTTATCAAATACCTCTGATTGTACCCTGGCACTTGTAGTACTGCCGGATTTTGTTACTCCGGATACTTTATAAACGTATTTCCCATCGTTGTTGCCCTTTCTGTCCAGCATCGCCATTGTAACCGTTTTGTTGTTTTGCAGATAGTAGTAGTTGCACTGCGCACAAACACCTGAGCTGATCACCACCAGTAACATAAAAATTAGGCCTCGCATGATAAATAATTTTATACCGCAAATTACTTTGCTTATCACCATCCTGCAATCACTCAAATGGGTGAGCAACAAAGCTGAGTTCCGGTGGTAATCTCTATAAAAAATAACGGTCGCCATTAAGGTGACCGTTATCCTTACCATAAACCCAAAACAAAAAATACTAATTCAACACACCATATTTCCCATTTTGAAATTCTTCCATCGCTTCATAAATTTCAGCCTGCGTATTCATCACAAACGGACCATAACTGGCAATCGGCTCCCCGATAGGCTCCCCGCTTAATATCAATACAACGCTATTTTTGGTTGCGGTCATTTCCACTTCCTCACCGTCATTTTTAAACAATACGAAACTATGCTCTTCAATTTCTTTACCATTTACGATAATACCTCCTTCTATAACGAGCAATGCTGTATTATGGCTAGCCGGAATAATTGTTGTTAAGTTGGCGCCGCTGTTTAGTTTTACATTAAAAAGATTGACATCGGTGTAGGTTTCAGCAGCACCTGCGTTACCATTAAAATTACCGGCAATAACATTTACTTCCCCGCCCTTATCAGCCAACGCAATTTTACCGATTTTCTCTTTGGTGAGCGACTGGTAATGGGGCTGAGCCGATTTATCTCTTTTAGGCAGGTTCACCCACAACTGCACCATTTCGAAAACACCACCTTTTGCAGCAAAAGCCGCTTCGTGATACTCCTTGTGCAAGATACCTGCTCCGGCTGTCATCCACTGTACATCACCAGGGTGTATTACACCACTGTTACCTGCGCTATCCTGATGCGCCACGCTTCCCTTGTATGCCACGGTTACGGTTTCAAAACCTTTGTGAGGATGTACATCCACACCACGCGGCTTATCGGTGGGTGAAAAATTAAAGGCAGCAGCAAAATCAAGCATTAAAAACGGACTTAGTCTTTGTTGGGTAACGCCACGGGGAATAAAATTAAAAACCCTGAATCCATCTCCAACCATGCCTGCCTGCGTGGGCCGGGTCATCACTCTTTCTATTGACTTTTTCATTTTCTGATCTCCTTTAAAAGCGAAGTTAGTTTAACGAGAAGGCGGGCACAATAACACGCATTAAGTAAAAGTGTTAATCCAGGTTAAGTGGCAGAAACAGAAAAAAGTGTACCTTTAAAGCAGGCATTTCGCGCAGAGCCCGCGAAGAAATATAGGCAGAGGGGGCTATTGTAAATTGCTTGCTGAATATTGAATATCCCTATTTTATCATATAAAACACACCTGCTTTATTGACGGAACATGTACCACCGGACAACCAGCACCCTACATTTCATCCCAGTGTTTATTCCTTACTATCTACTGCCTTCTAGCCCTTCTTCATCGGCTGACTCAACATCTTGCTCATAAACTCGGGCGTGATGCCGATATACGATGCTACGTATTTCTGCGGAATGCTTTGTATCAGCGAAGGATATCTTATGCAGAAGTTATTATATCGTTCGACGGCAGTGAGGCTTAAAGCATCTATCAGTCGTTGCTGGGAAGTAGCCAGGGACCGTTCTGCCAATATCCTGAAATAGCGTTCCAGCTGGGGAAGCGCCTGGTACATATCCTCAATCTCCGATTGTTTGATTAGAAATACTTCGCTGTCTTCGATAGCATCAATACTAAGGTTTGACGGCGCATTGTTTAACAGGCTTTGCATATCGGCAATCCACCAGCCAGCCGGGGCAAACTGCAAAATATGTTCTGTTCCGTTTTTATCGATCGAGTAGCTACGCAAACAACCGGAATTAATAAACGCAATATGTTGCTGTACATCGCCCTCCTGGTATAAAAAGGTTTTCTTCTTTATCTTTTTAGGTCTGAAGAAAGAAGTAAATGTTTGCTGCTCTTCTTCATTCAATGTTACCCGCTTTGAAATGCTTTGTAATAGTAGTTCGAAAGACATTGTTTAGTTGATGGTTTATAATTAAGCCGTACTTAAAAATTCACTAAATTATGAATACATGCTTCCAGCCGGGAATGAGCCAGAAAATTAGCTTCCAGTTCTTTATTAAATGGAACCGGCGTATCTAAAGAGGCACATCTCATTACCGGTGCATCCAGCCGGTTAAAGCAATGTTCCCCAATCCAGGCCGCTATTTCTGCACCGATACCGCCCGTCAGGGTATCTTCATGCAACACCAGTACTTTACCGGTGCTTTCTGCGGCTTCCCTGATCGCCTCGTAATCCAGCGGCAAGAGGGTACGCAGGTCCAGGATAGCAAGTGATACCTCAGGATGTGATGCTGCATACTCTTCAGACCATACAACCCCCATTCCGTAGGTAATGATAACAAGGTCATCCCCTTTCTGTACCCACCTGGATTTACCAATAGGTATTTCGTCACTTTCATCGGGTACCGGAGCCGCTATACTACGGTATAAGGCTTTATGTTCAAAAAACAACACCGGGTTGGGATCGTTGATCGCTGCGATCAAGAGGCCCTTTGCATCGGCAGGAGTGGAAGGGTACACTACTTTCAAACCAGGCACATGTGTAAACCAGGCCTCGTTGCTTTGGCTATGAAATGGCCCTGCACCTACACCTCCGCCTGTTGGCATGCGTATGACCACATTGGCCGGTTGTCCCCAGCGGTAATATAATTTCGCCAGGTTATTAACAATCTGGTTAAAAGCCATGGTAGCAAAATCGGCAAACTGCATCTCTACTACCGATTTATACCCTTCCAAACTCAGTCCTAATGCCGCACCTACCACCACGCTCTCACAAATAGGGGTATTGCGGATCCTGTCTTTTCCAAATGCTTTCAATAGCCCTTCAGTAACTTTAAAAGCGCCGCCATATTCGGCAATATCCTGTCCCATTATCACCAGGTTATCGTGTTGGCTCATCGAGTGTTGAAGGCCTTCTTTGATTGCTTCTATAAAACGCTTCTCCTGTGCATTACGATCAGCTGTGTGCATCAAGTCCTCCTGCTCATGAGGGGCATATACATCTTTTACTTCAGCGCCAGTATCAACAATAAGCGGAAATGCCTTCGCCTCTGCCAGTTTTAACTCTTCATCTATCTTTGTTGCCAAACGGTCTCTTATTAAAACCATTTCATCTGCAGCCAGCACCCCTGCGCCGGTAAGATATTGCTCAAAGTTGGCTACCGGATCTTTTTTATCCCAAAGTGCCAATAACTCGGGGGGCACATAACGGGTACCACTGGCTTCCTCATGCCCACGCATACGGAAGGTAACACACTCGATTAAGTACGGCTTTTGATTCCTGATGCAATATTCCCGCACCCCTTTAACGGTATCGTAAACGGCTAAAACATCGTTGCCGTCAATGGTGATACCTTCCATGCCATAGCCTTTAGCTTTGTCTGCAAGGTTAATACACCGGTATTGCTCACTGGTAGGCGTGCTGAGCGCATACCCATTATTCTCTATTAAAAGAATAACCGGCAAATCCCAAACGGCAGCCAGGTTTAAAGCTTCGTGAAAATCGCCCTCGCTGGTACCTCCCTCACCGGTAAAGGCCAACGCCACTTTTTCCTTCCGGCCCAGTTTGTTCGCCAATGCAATGCCGTCTGCAATAGCCAGCTGCGGACCCAGGTGCGATATCATGCCACAGATATGATGCGCTTTGCTTCCGAAATGAAAGCTTCGTTCCCGTCCTTTGCTGAACCCATTCTGGTTGCCCTGCCATTGATTAAACAGCTGGTGTAATGGCATTTGCCTCGTGGTAAACACGCCCAGATTCCTGTGCAGAGGCAGGATCCATTCATCCTGCTGAAGCGCCATGGTTGCACCCACCGCTATCGCTTCCTGACCCATGCCACTAAACCATTTGCTTATTTTCCCCTGTCTCAGCAATACCAGCATCTTTTCCTCGATAAGCCTGGGATACAGCAGGTTTCGGTAGATCTGGATGAGCTGTGCATTAGAAAGATTTTTGCGATCAAAAAGCATACTACAAACCTAGGCTTTTTTAAGGTATGATGTACTCGCTGCTGATAGAATCGGTCTGCCTGTTGAGATACAGTTATTGCCGGCATTGGGTATAAATAGTTAAAAGCCATACCGGTAAAAATATTTGGCATATAGCTTGTTTAATTATCGTATTTTGTAATAACATCATATGCAAAAAGCCATACTGTTCCATTTTTTTATTGCAGCAGCTCTAAGCCTGCATGCCCAGTACAGATCTGAACGGTATGACACCAGCTATTATGTTTCCTACCGCCATCAATTAACATTGGGCGCTATTGCAGCTAAAAAGAATACGGTTTTTAAAACAGATGCTTCCAGTGCCGAAAGTTCTTTAAAGTATTTGTCCAACAGTCCTGGCCGGCTGGGTATTTCGGGATCTTATGACTTCGTGGGATTAGCCGCGACATTCGGAGTGGGTAGTCTTGATCCATCGTATAAACGTGAAAGAGGTAAAACAAAACAAACCAACCTGCAGCTGAGCATTACGGGCAGGAAGTTGTTAGCGGATATTTATTTCCAGAATTATAAGGGTCTTTATGTAAACAGCGCGTACCAGATTGCCCCTGCAGGTATGCCCCGGTATATCAGGCCTGATATTGAAACCAGGCTGTATGGTACAACAGTAAATCTTATACACAACAGCCGCAGGTTTAGCGCACAGGCAGCCTTTTTACTGGATGCCTGGCAAAGAAAATCTGCGGGATCTTTATTGTACGGTGGTGAATTTTTTTACGGATCGGCAAAGGGGGATAGTGCTTTTATCCCTTCGCAGCTTAAGAATGAATTTCCTCACGCCAGTGTTTCCCGGCTGAACTTTGTTACGTTTGGTCCCGGTATCGGATACGGTTATACATTAGTGGTTAAAAAGCACTGGTTTACCACCGCCATGGCGTCCTTTAATGCAGATGTAAGCTATATTAAAGAACAAAATGACAACCAGGCAGAGCATTCATTCTGGAAATTTAATCCCAACCTGAAGGCAAAAGGAGCGATAGGCTATAACAGCGAAAAATGGGGTATTGCGTTTTCCTATGTCTCCAATCGCTTATTTTTCAAAGGCATGGATGGAGACTCCCGCTACCTGAATTATAACGATAATTACAAATTAATGTATGCGAGGCGTATCAATGCCGGCAAAACCATTCCCAAGCTCACCAATTTTGCAGGGAAAATTATTAACAAGATCGGCCTGGGTTTCCTGATTAATTAACATACACTTTAATACACCCGCAGGTATTTTTAGTTTTTCCCCGATCTTACGGATCATAGCGAGGTTCCGCTTTTTCCCTGAAATATTTCCGGCTTTCGGGATCTAACCGTCTTATTCTACTCCCTTTAAACATGAAACGCCTATCTACACCACCACCAGTTCATAAAAATCTTCAGGCAACAAATACTTATTGGCAGTTTCCTGTAATTCAGCCGCGGTAATATTTTTGATATTAGAGATATAGCGGTTGAAAAAATCCTTATCCAGTTCGTTGAGAATAATATTTTTCCAGCGGGCGATCATCTGAAAGGGGCCATCCAGGTCGCCCAATATAGAGCCCATCATAAAGTTTTTTACCAGCATTAATTCGTCTTCATCTACCGCTTCGTCACGCAGCAGGTCCATTTCTTTATATACTTCGCTAATGGTGGCTTCGCTTACATCGCGGCCAGCTTCGGTGGTGATCATCCAGCCGTTCTCGCGCTTATTACCCATCAGGTAACTATGTATGCCGTAAGTATAACCCTTTTCCTCCCGGATATTGGCCATCAGCCGGCTGCCGAAGAAACCTCCCAATACTACGTTCAATACCTGTGCTTTCAAAAAGTCGGGATGATGTCGGTTTTCAAAAGGCCTGGCCAGCCGGATAGAGCCCTGTGCGCTTTTCTCATCATTGATCACCCGGTGTTTTTTTTGCAATTGGGGTGCTATAGTATGCCGCTTTTCGGCAGGCGCCAGGTTATCAAAATCTCCGAAATAACGATCCAGCAGCACTTCTACGCCGGAAGGCAGCTTACCTGCCACGAACATCTTAAACTGTCCCTGTTTATAGTATTGCTGATAAAAACCCAGTAATCCTTCCCTGGTCAGCGCATCAAAGTCTTCGTGCCTGCTGAATTGACCGTATGGGTGCTGTTCCCCGAAAAGGCAGGTATCTATCAATCGCCCCGCAACAAAGCTGCTTTTCTTCAGGTTTACATCCAGCTTTTGCTTCATGTTCTGAACAGCAATATTCATTTCACTCTGCAGCATGGTAGATTCCGAGAAAATTTCTCTTACTACCGGCAGGAGCTTCTCAATATGTTTCGACAGGCAATGGAGTGTTACCGAAGCATATTCTGATCCGCTATTGCGATTTAGATAAGCGCCATAATATTCAAAATGATCGTTGATTTCAAATGCGGTCTTAGAAGTCGTACCGTTCTTCAGCAAAAAATTGGTAACCCCTGCCTCCAGGTTTTTTTCTTCAAACCAGTTGCCGGCACTAAACACCCATTCTATTTGTAACACCTCCTCAGAGCCCGCATCTATGGCGTACACCTCTACGCCGTTTCGTAAAACATATTTTTGATAGGGTTGTAACTGAAGATTAAAATTAACCGCGTCAACAATAGCCGGCGCTATAGTTCTGTTAAGCATGAAATCAAAATTGAGGCAACAAACGTACACTAATTTTTTTTCCGGCAAAGTTCTTTTTTGAACAACTTACAGTTGCATCACTGTAATAATTCATCACATTTTTATGCTGTTTCGTCACATCTGTTCTTTAATTCAGACGGTAGCTATGTAATCTTGCATAATAAATAAAAGAAATGAAAGCAAAAGAGATATATAACAAAATTGAATTCTGGCTGGTAACTATATTAGCCGCTGTATTCATATTTACCCTGCTGATCATGAGCAAAGATGCTAATGATGGCAGTTACAGCTATTGGAGGTTTCATGAATATAGTATCCTTTTCAATTTTTATAAACATTTCTTTATTCCCTACCTGGCACAGATCATCATTTATTATTCAGCCTTTGTTTTTCTAACAAAATACGCCAGTGAAATAAGAGATGAATGGACTCAGGCCGGTTATGTGCTGGGCTCATTTTTAATTGTTGCTACTCTTATATCCATCACCAATACCTATATAGACGGATGGAAATTTGCAAAATTTGATACAAGAGACGAGGTTTATAACAGCGTATTTATCGACAGTTTTACAACGGTAGCCATCATTTATATACTATTTATAACCTATTATGCGTTACGAGAAGCCATATTTTATATAATGAAAGATCGTAAACTCAGTCCTAATGGAAGAAAAAGGCTTTTGTTTATTTTTTTAGCACTGGCATGCTGGATATCCATTTTCGGTATTCTCGTGAGCAACCACGCGCATGAAGTAGGCGCTTTCTGGATGGTAGGGGTGCCCTACACGGCATTACTCATCTATTTACATGCCCGCTTTTTAATCCCCCTGTCGGGAGAAAAAAAATATAAAAGCCGGTCTTACTGGTTGCGTATTATTCCTATTATCTTCCTGTTAAACCTGGTGTCTGCCGGAATTGCTTACGGTATTGCCGGCCATGGCGAATTCGGTGCTTACCTTGCAGTTTTCCTGGTACTGGGATTTTTCTTTGTCATTCCATTAAGCTGGTATATTGCCCGCAACCAGGTAGAGAAAGAAGTGCTCCAAACGGCCCTGGGCTCGTCACAGGCGAATCTCAGCTTTTTACGCTCACAAATTAATCCCCATTTTTTATTTAATGCGCTCAATACCCTCTATGGCACTGCCCTGCAGGAAAATGCGGATCGCACGGGTGAAGGTATTCAAAAGCTGGGCGATATGATGCGTTTTATGTTACATGAAAATATGCAGGAAAAAATATCGCTGGCCCGGGAGATCGATTATCTGAACAATTATATCGATTTGCAAAAGCTGCGTACAGCTACCAGCCCGAATATCATGATACAAACCAATATTGAGGAGCAGCTGAACCGCCTCGATATCTCACCCATGCTGCTGATACCCTTCGTGGAAAATGCGTTTAAACATGGGATCAGTTTGCAACAACCGTCGTTCATCAATATTTCGTTGCACACAAAAGATCATATCCTCTACTTCGACGTCAATAACAGTGTACACCTGAAAAGAGACTATGATCCTGAAAAAATGAAAAGTGGCATCGGACTACAGAATGTAAAGCAACGGCTGGCCCTGCTCTATCCTAAAAAGCACGAACTGATCATCAGGGAAAGTGCCAAGGAATTCTTTATACACTTAACTATTCATTTATAGCTGATTTTAAAATTCATTTTATGAAATATACTGCCCTTATACTGTTATTGGCGACACTGGGTTGCTCTGTTAACAGCGACTACGTAACACAAACCGAAACCAAAACGGTGAATCATAATGGTGTTCAATCCAGCGTGCGCGTTACCAAAAAGTTGCGTAAAACAGACAAGCTTCCGGTATCTATACACGTGAAAGCAAGATACTCAGATACGTCTTATGAAGGTTTGGACAGCTTTCTTTACGACAGTAACGGGAAAACGGCTGTTACCAAATCTTATGTGCGCAGCAACGGGGAGTGGAAACTGGTGAAGCGTATTGAAGCGAAGGCTTTCAATAATTAACCCTTGCGCCGGTATCTTTTGGATATCGGCTTTTTAATACAGACATTCGCTGCCGGCTTTTGAATTGCATCCCGAATGTAAAAACACCCTGCCACAATATGAAATATAAACTAATTATCATTGTAATACTGGTTGCTCGGCTGGTAAACGCGCAATCACTATCCCATCTACCCGTTGCTAATACCATACAAAACATCTTGCAAAATGACACGCTTGCCATCAATGCATTATTTGCAAATGGCTACCATAAATGGAGTAAAGACTCTTTGATCCATATAATGCTGCCGGCTGTATGGAAAGAGCAGGACGCTATCATTGCTGCCAACCCCGCAGACTCCAACATAATACGGTACCATTATGCCAATAGGCTCTTTCGGTTTTCAGACGGAATTAGGGACCAGATGTCGGGAGATGCAGCGTGGAAAATTATCGCAGACACCTGTTTCAGCAAAGTTTCTTTTCCCGATACCCGTCTTCTTTCGTCCTGTGCATCAGCAGGCCAATATGTTTCCAACTTTGTCGTGAACGAACTGATGAACCTGTTTTTAAAAGCGAGAAAAAAAGGAGATTGGATCCTTCAGCAAGCACTAGGCATACCGATTGATAGTTTAAAAAAAATGGCCCAAAAATATGGGGAAACGTTTTTAACGATTCCTTACTCCGGGAAAATACTGCCGCCGCTGTTGCATGAACATTACCTTTCGGGCCAGCTGTCAGGCAGGGTAGAAAATAAAGATTTAATGACCGCTCTTGCGATTTACCGTGAACTGCAAAAAGAATATCCTCAAAGCCATTGGCTGACAGTTTATGAATCTAAACTTAACCATCTTCAGATGGTCAAAAAGCGAAATAAAATTGATAAAGACATTGTTTTTATCGAAAATGCTGGTAGCATCACCACACTGGAACAATTGATCGCCCCATTTAAGGGCAAAGTTGTTTACCTGGATATCTGGGGTAGCTGGTGCGGTCCCTGCATCAATGAGATGGCTTATTACACCCAACCTTTAAAAAAACATTTTGAAAATGAAGACCAGCTGGTTTTCCTGTACCTGGCCATGGAAACACCTGAAAGTATTGATAAATGGCGGGACTTAATACTGCTTCATGGGATTAAAGGGTTTCATGTAAATAAATCGGACAAAACAATCGGACCTTTTTGGCAGGGACTTTTAGGAAAGGCTGATGTTGCACAGAAATATCCCACCTATGCTATCTTTAACAGGGATGGGAAGCTATTGACAGCCGAAGCTTATCGCCCCAGTCAGGCAGAAGCGCTCTATCAGCAGCTAAGTAAGATTTTACGGCAAAACGTTACAATTCCTGATTAAAAATTACGACAGTGACCGGATATATATTTCTTCACCTGATTACAAATTATAAATGACAGCGATAGCTATAGATGACGAGCCCATTGCCCTGGAGGTGATTAAAAGTCATGCCGCCAAGGTTCCCTTTATAGAGCTGAAGGCAACTTTTACTAATGCCTTTGACGCCATTGGGTTTTTACAGAAAAACAAAACAGACCTGCTGTTCCTGGATATTAAAATGCCGGATATCAGCGGCATCGAGTTTTTCAGATCGCTGACCAACCCGCCGATGGTTATTTTTACAACAGCCTATAGCGAACACGCCGTGGAGGGTTTTGAAGTAAGCGCTGTGGACTATTTATTAAAGCCCTTTTCTTTATCCCGGTTCTTAAAAGCCTGTACAAAAGCCAATGACCTGCTGGCGTTAAAATCCGGAACGCCCAAACATACGGATCATATATTTCTGAAAGACGGCTATGAGCAGGTGAAAATTATGTTTGATGATATTTTATACATCGAAGCATCGGGAAATTACCTGAATATTTTTTTAAACGGCCAGCAAAAAATAATGACCCGGTGTACCATTAACGATCTTACGCTTCAACTTCCTGAAAGTGATTTCACCCGGGTGCACAGAAGCTATATTGTCAACAATAAAAAGGTTGAAAAATTTAATAAGCAGGCTGTGTTTATTGGCTTTACCGAAATACCAATAGGCAATACCTACCAGTTCCCGGTTAAATAAAAACCCGGCCGGGGTTCATATCCTATAAATTATACTAATTCTTTGCCAGGTAGTACAATGTATTACTGTTTTCCCGGGTCAGGATCTCCTGGGCCACTTTATTGATATCCGACACGGTCACTTCCGCATATTTCTGCAATTCTGTATTCATCATGTTGGCATCTCCCAATAGTTCATAAAAGGCGAGGCTGGTAGCCCGGTTAAGCACGCTCATATCTTCAAAAGCCATCATGCTTTCTGTTTTGTTCTTCACTTTTTCCAGCTCTTCGTTCGTTATTAAATTATCTTTAATATCCTGCAAAATAGCTTCAACTGCCGCTTCTGCTGCTTTGATATCTACCCCTTTTACCAGCTTACCTTCGATGGCTAACAACCCGGGGTCGATGCTGCCAAAATGATAACACTGAATACTGACAAATAACTGCAGCTCTTTCACCAGCTTCTGGTATAACCTCGATGATTCTCCGCCGCCTAAAATATCTGTCAGCAAATCCATAGCATGGTACTGTTTGCTCAAACGTCCTTCTATATGCCATGTTTTATAAAATCCATCCAAGGGCACATCGGCTTTCACAGCTTCTGTCCTGGCTTCCTTTTGAACAGCTTCCTCCGGTAAATTACGCCTTCTTTTTTCACCGGCCTCTATATTACCAAACCATTTTTCAGCCAACGCTTTTACCTGGCTGGTTTCTATATTACCTGCTACCACCAACACTGCGTTATTAGGACGGTAATGCTTAAAGAAAAAATTTTTTACATCCTGAAGCCGGGCATCTTCAATATGAGAAAGCTGCTTGCCAATGGTCATCCATTTGTAGGGATGATCTTTATAAGCAAGCTCCCTCATTTTAAACCAGGCATCTCCGTATGGCTTATCTATATAATGTTCTTTAAATTCTTCGCAAACTACCTTGCGTTGTACTTCGAGGCTTTTTTCGCTGAACGCCAGTGAAAGCATCCGGTCACTTTCCAGCCAAAAAGCGGTTTCCAGATTTTCGGAGGGCAGCTGGATATAATAGTTGGTCAAATCGTTGGTAGTGTAGGCATTGTTTTCTCCGCCAGCCATTTGTAGCGGCTCATCATACTCTGGTATATTTATGGAGCCGCCAAACATCAGGTGCTCAAATAAATGTGCAAAGCCCGTCTGAGACGGATCTTCATCGCGGGCACCTACATCGTATAAAATATTCATCACCGCCAGTGGTGTTGATTTATCCTGGTGCACAATCACCTTCAACCCATTCTCTAATACAAACTTTTCAAATTGAACCATGCAGCGAAAGTAAGGGGATTTACAATTCTTTACAATATCAGTTAAACGCAAATGGTACAGATAAGTTCAGCGGTCGACACCTGAAGGCTTAAGGCGTTACGGTTGCTTCCTGAAATTGTAATCGTCGATACCACCGACGCGTATCTTAAATCCTTCCCTGAACTCGTTAGATAGGGTTTGATGGGGTATCGCTTTACCGTTAAGGATATTAATTACATTCATCTTCTTCACTAACAACGAGTCTTTTCTTTTAACAATCACTTCCACCCGACCATAAACCGACTGGAGCGCATGCTTTAACTCATTCAATGTCAGGCCAAATCTTTTATTAACGGCCAGCACTTCATCGCCTGGCGCCAGGCCGGCGATATCGGCAGGCGAACCCTTGGGAATATCGCCTATAATTACGCTTCCATTCAGCAGGTAAAGCTCCAGTCCCGAATAAGCATAATCGAAAGGGTCTCTGAAAAACTTATTAGGTACAATATGTATTTGACGGTTTCTATAGTTCAGAATACAGTTAAACCGCCTGAAAACATCATTACCGATCAGGCCTCCATAGGTAGGGTAAGAGGTGATATTGTAATCATCATTGAAAATATTGACGGGCACATTCCTGAATTTATAAGGGCCTATTTTCAGCTCCTTCATTACGCTTAAGTCAAACGATACTTTTCCGCCCAGCCCTTCACCTTGCTTTAGATACCGTTTCCTTTTGTTTTTCAAAAACGCTTTTTCTTCCATATAATCTTCTGAAAAAAGAACGGTCAGGCCGGCACCTATATCGAATAAGTAATTAAATTCCTGCTTGGAGGCATCTTTTACTTCCGACTGTAAATAGGGGATCGTTGATATCCGGGGTCGCATGGTATGGCCGCTGCGGGGATATTTTATGGTGCCATTGCTCCAAAACGACAGCTCCTGTTTCTCATAATCGATTTTCACAATATATCGGCTTAATAGGGAATATCCGACAATACCATCGATCTTTTCTCCATATAATGCAGATAAAACCTCATAGTCTATCACATGAAAGTTAAGGCTGTCCACCACCAGATCATTGATCCTCAGCCGCTGGTTTTTTAAAAAACCAACTTTACGCGTACCTCCAATACCCCTGATCATGCGTTCGGGCTCGGAGGGCTTCAGTCCCAGCGATACCACGGTGGTAGAGTCGAGTGAAATACCCCCGCTTCCCGTGTCCAGCACAAACGTGAGCGAGTCTTTCAAATCTTCCAGCAGCGCTTTAAAAACAATAACCCCGCCGGTAAACTGCGTAAAATGGATTCGGGTCAGTTCCCGGCTTGGCGGATCTACAAACTCTTCCTGCCCACATGCAACATGTGTTGTAAATAAAGCCATGAGCAGCAAAAGCGGTATCTTTTTCATTATAGAAGCCCGTTCTCCTAAAGTTACAATATTTTAAAGCTGTTTTAGCTGCTTTGTTATAAACGGTATCCGCAGATCTCCTTTTCCGGTTTTTTGGAGGCCGGGCTCTCAAAATGCCACGCACCGTATTCTTACGCCAGCTTTTCGTACCTTTGTATATAATTTCGTTCCAACTATGGATTTAAGTGACCTCTATAAAAAAGCAGCCGCTTTTGAATTTTTAAGTGTAGAAGAAGGCGTTTTCCTGTATCATCATGCTCCCCTCAGCGAACTGATGTTTATTGCTGATGAATTGCGCAGGCAGCAGGTGCCACACGGAAAGGTTACCTGGCAGATAGACCGTAACGTCAACACAACCAATGTATGTATTGCCAATTGCAAATTTTGTAACTTCTTCCGGATCCCGGGGCATGCCGATGCTTATATTACGGATATGTCGACTTATCGTAAGAAAATTGAAGAAACCATACGGTATGGTGGCGATCAGCTTTTATTGCAGGGAGGCCATCACCCGCAATTAGGCTTGCAGTTTTATATAGATACCTTTAAAGCCATTAAAGCGGAGTTCCCCGATATCAGGCTTCACGCCCTCGGACCACCCGAAGTGGCGCATATTACCAAGCTCGAAAAGAGTACCCATCATGAAGTGTTGAAAGCATTGAAAGACGCAGGGCTGGATTCCTTACCCGGCGCCGGTGCGGAAATACTGATTGACCGGGTTCGCCGCCTGATCAGTAAAGGAAAATGCGGCGCACAGGAATGGCTGGATGTGATGCACGAAGCGCATAAGCTCGATATTACCACTTCTGCAACGATGATGTTCGGACATGTGGAAACCATTGAAGAAAGATTTGAGCACCTGGTAAAAATCAGGGAAGTGCAAAGCCGTAAACCGGAAGGAACCAACGGGTTCCTGGCATTTATTGCATGGACTTTCCAGGACGTTGATACTTTATTAACCCGTATCCGCGGCGTTCATAATCTTACTACGGCTGATGAATATGTGCGCATGGTGGCTTTAAGCCGGATCATGTTGCCCAATATCCTTAATATACAGGCCAGCTGGCTAACGGTTGGCCGGCCAACAGCACAGCTTTGCCTCCACGCAGGAGCCAATGATTTCGGAAGTATTATGATTGAAGAAAATGTGGTAAGCGCTGCCGGAGCCCCACACCGTTTTACTTACCGTTCTATGCAGGATGCTATCAAAGAAGCAGGTTTTGAGCCCCAGTTACGCAACCAGTTGTACCAGTGGAGAGAGATTCCTGAAGCCATTGTAGAGCAGGTGGTAGACTACTAAATAACGCTGATGAGTTGTAACCGGAGCTATTTTGCCCTTTTGTTCAAACCAATTCTTTATACGGGCCTGGTTATTACCTCATGCACCTCTGCGCCCAAAACCGGCGACAAAGATCAGGCAGACCCACATATGCTCACTACTGTAGCGTTAGATCACACAGACGCCACCTACCAGCGGCAACTAAAAAATGCAAAAGATAGCATCGGCTATTTCATTACACTTTTAAAGGCGAAAAATGAAAATCGTTTTGATTTTTTCGCTAAGGGGGAATTTACGGACGGCGATAAAGCCGAGCACATGTGGTTTTCGGCCGACAGCCTGGTTGGCAATAAAATTGCAGGTCTTTTAGACAATGAACCTGTAGAATTAAAAAATGTTGTTTATAAAGACCGGGTAACAATAGATCTGAAGGATATTGAGGATTGGGCGATCTATGATAAGGATTCCCTGGTAGCGGGAAATTTTATTACCTACGAGTAATAACCTCCTGATGAGCGCGAATGGCGTACATCGCAACAACTAACGACGGCAGGCTTGGTAGTATTAATTAAAACCAATGATATGAATGCATCGGCTGTAAAAAAAGTAGTAGTAGTTGGCGGTGGGTTTGCCGGCGTTAATTTTGTAAAAAGGTTGGCCCAGCACAAAGAGTTCGACATTACCCTCGTAGATCTTAACAATTACAATTTCTTTCCTCCTTTGTTGTACCAGGTGGCCACGGGCTTTCTCGAACCCTCCAGTATCAGTTATCCTTTCAGGAAGTTTCTAAGAAACAAGCCCAATGTGCGCTTTCGAATGGCAGCTCTTAAGCAGGTAGTACCGGCAGAAAATAAGGTGATCCTCTCCAATGGAGAACTGGAATATGATTTACTGGTAATGGCCACAGGTGCCACCACCAATTACTTCGGAATGGAAAATGTAAAGCAACACTCCATTCCTATGAAAACATTGAGCGATGCCCTGGCGATGCGTAACCTGTTACTGAACCGGTTAGAGGAAGCATCCCGGACCACAGACAGGGAAGCAAAACGAAAATTACTAACCATAGTAGTAGCGGGCGCCGGGCCAACCGGTGTGGAGGTTTCGGGCATGTTTGCTGAAATGAGACAAAGTATTATACGTAAAGATTACCCCGAGTTGGGCAAGGGCCTCAGTGAGATCATTCTGGTAGATGGGGGAGATGCGGTATTAGGACCCATGTCTGTTGAGTCACAGCAATACTCCAAAGCATCCCTCGAAAAACTGGGCGTGAAAGTGCTGTTGAATAACCGTGTAAAAGACTTTGACGGCGAAACGGTGGAGCTGATCGATGGAAATTCCATTACCACAAAGAACCTGATCTGGGCAGCCGGTGTGTCAGCAATAGCTTTTGAGGGTTTTCCGATAGAGAGTTTCGGACCCGGTAAGCGTATGCTGGTGGATGCATTTAATAAAGTACAGGGCACTGAAAATATTTATGCCCTGGGTGATACCTGCCTGCAAACCACCGATGAAAAATTTCCTAGAGGACACCCCCAGGTAGCCCAGGTAGCCATACAGCAGGGCCAGCTTTTAGCTAAAAACCTGCCTAAAGACTTTTCGTTGTGGAAACCGTTCTTGTATAATGATAAAGGTTCCATGGCTATCATTGGCCGTAACAAAGCCGTTGCAGATATTCCCAAACCTAAATTTCATTTTAACGGCTTTTTAGCCTGGGCCGTGTGGCTGTTTATACATGTAATGTCGCTGCTTACGGTTAAAAACCGTATCCGGACTTTAGTGAACTGGATCATTGCCTATTTCAGTAAAGACCAGTCCTTCCGTATGATTATCCGTCCGCAGGATAAGGAAGAGAATGTGACGGCGTAGCAGGTTGGATGCACACGCTGCATTCATTATTTTCCATAAAGGATAATATACCGCTGCTTAGAGGCTATACTTACATTATTAAGGCCTTTAACATAGGGCGGTATTTTATGCCTTTGATCAGCCAGCTGCTGCGGGTGACCTATTAATAATATAGCCGGGCTCTGAAAGCACAGAGCCGCATAACGGCGACCTATTAAATTTATAGGCTGCCGCAGGTGCGGGCGGCGGTTTACTAACATTTTCTTAAATTAGAACATGCTTGAGAAAAACCTGCTATTGGTTATTTCACTCCTCTTTATTATTACCCTGCTCACTATGCTGGGTAATAAACTGAAAGTGGCGTACCCTATCTTCCTGGTTATCGGCGGTTTGGTCATCAGCTTTGTACCGGGTGCTCCCGACCTGCGTATCAGCCCGGATATTGTTTTTTATATTTTTTTACCGCCCGTGTTGTTTGCAGCTGCCTGGCAAATACCCTGGGCAGACTTCTGGAAGTTCAGGCGGCCTATTGCAAGATTTGGATTTGGCCTGGTGTTCTTTACTTCCACGATCATCGCATTTCTTTCACATGCTTTGATACCCGGATTCACCCTCGCACTGGGCTTTGTTTTAGGCGGCATTATTTCCCCGCCTGATGCCGTTGCCGCTACCTCTGTTTTACGAAAATTAAATGTGCCCCGCAATATTGTTACCCTGCTCGAAGGCGAAAGCCTGGTTAACGACGCTTCAAGTCTTATTGTGTTCCGCTTTGCACTACTGGCTGTTACAACCGGGCAATTCAGTTTTTTAGATGCTTCGCAAAGCTTTGTGCTAATGGCCCTGGGAGGAACCGGGGTGGGCCTGGGTATCGGCGGTATACTCTACCTCATTCATCGTTTCTTTCCCACCACCACTGCCATAGATACGGCCCTTACCCTGATTTCTCCATTTGTAATGTACATAGGGGCAGAACACCTCGGCTTTTCGGGTGTGTTAGCGGTTGTTTCAGGCGGATTGTTCATCAGCTACCATTCGCACCGGATATTGACCTACAGCTCAAGACTGAATATTAATGGCATTTGGGATACTTTGACTTTTTTATTGAATGGGTTTATTTTTATATTGATCGGGCTGCAACTACCTTATCTCTCCCGGCACTTTACGAATAACACGATCAAGGACGCGCTGTTTTACGGCGTGATCATTAGCCTGGCGGTTATTGCCATTCGGGTAGTATGGGTGTACAGCATTAATTACTTGCGGATACTTGTTAATAAAAGAAAGCCGCTTAAAGATGAATTACTGACCAATAAAGAAGCCTTCCTTATTTCCTGGTGCGGCATGCGCGGGGTAGTATCGTTGGCTGCAGCTTTATCCATTCCCTTTTTTGTTGAGGAAGAAGAAATGTTTCCCTACCGCTTCCTGATTCTGTTTATCACTTTTGTAGTGATACTCATTACGTTAGTTATTCCCGGTCTCACTATAGGCCCATTGCTGAAGTGGCTTCACATAGAAGATAAGCAGGCCAGCGAAAAAAAGCGCAGCGAACAACTGATCAAATTAAGCCTGGCACAAGCGACCCTCACTTATTTAGACAATCATTTTGTCGAAGACCTGGCCAACGATGAACATTTTAAAGCGGTGCGCAACCGCTACGAACGAATGATTCAATTAAGTATGCAAAAGCTGGAAACGATTGAAACCCGGGGTGCAAAAAGCAGTCAAAAATCTACACCCCGGTTGAAAAATATGTTGTTGGAGTTGATTCAGTTAAAAAGAACAGAACTGGCTAAATACCTGGCCAACCGTACTTTTGATGAAGAACTGATACGGGAAAAAGAAAGGGAACTGGACCTGGAAGAAGCCCGTTTAAGAAGTAAAGAGACCTGATAATTTCGCTTTTGTTTAGCGACCTTTACGCCCTTAATCCCCGTTTAAATGGAAAAGTATTTTACAGACACTACTTATGAAAATGTTGACTATACCGAATCACCGCTTCCATTGGCGGAATATGAGGGCTGCACCTTCCATAACTGTAATTTCTCTGGCAGCAACCTTAGCAGGTTATCTTTTATTGACTGTACATTCCACCATTGTAATATCAGCAATGCACAGTTAGCTGACACTATCATCAGAGACCTGCAGTTCCGTCATTGTAAAATGATGGGTTTACATTTTGAGACCTGCAGCGATTTCCTTTTTTCCGCATCATTTACCTATTGCACCCTCAATCTGTCTTCTTTTTATAAGCTGAAATTGAGAAATACCGCATTTGACGATTGTACCCTGCACGAAATTGATTTTACCAATACCGACCTGAGCGGCGCCACATTTACCAATTGCGACCTGAAAGGAGCCATATTTGATAATACTTTACTGGAAAAAGCAGATCTGAGTACAGCCTACAATTATATTATAGATCCGGATAGAAACAAGATCAAAAAGGCAAAGTTCTCTAAAGATGGGCTACCCGGGCTATTAATGAAATACAATATTATAGTCGGGTAGCTATATTTTTACCTTATTAATAAAAAAGTTCCGCATTTAGTAAATACCTAAGATCGCTCCCGTAATACTTTCGCGAAAATTATTCTGATGAAAAAAGTATTATTGTCTTTGGTAACATTACTATTATGCCAGCTGACATGGGCACATGCGATCTGGATTGAAACACTGCCAACCGGCAGCAAAAACAAAGCCCAGGAAATAAAAGTATTCTTTGGCGAGTATGCCGACAAGGACATTACAGCTGCTGAAAAATGGTTTTCCGATCTGAAAGATTTCAAAATCATTGCAATTGCGCCCGATGGGTCTGTAGAAACGTTATCTACAGCTATCGGCACCGATCATTATAGGAGTAGTTTTACACCTAAACAGGAAGGTGTCTATACTATCAGCCTGCAGCACCCGGTAAAAGACCTTTATCATGGTACTAAGATCCATTATTTCAGCAGTGCAACTGTTAAAGTAGGCAAGGCCGATACAGGAAATGAGCCCGCGGTTAACAAGAATTTTATCAGCCTGATGGCAAAGGATGCGGCCACCGCTACAGCCAACAAAGAAGTAAAAGTAGTGGCCTTGTTTGAAGGCAAACCGGCAGCCAAAAAAGAAGTGCAGGTTTTTGCGCCCAATGGATGGAGCAAAACTTTGTATACCAATGAAGCAGGTGAGATCAGTTTTACACCTTTATGGACTGGGAAATACCAGGTTGAGTTTTCTCATACCGACAACACCGAGCGCGAAGAAAACGGTAATAAAATCAACAAAACTTTTAACGGGGCTACTTATATGCTCTTTGTAAAATAGTTTTACAGGTTTGTAAGGCTGTGAAAAATAAAATGAATCCCACTTATATTCACCGATAAGACCTTTAAAGTAAATCTTTGTTATGGTCGTCTTCGTTTCAAATAAGCATATTACAAAATAGCTTAGCTCGAATCAACCGTAATGAAGATTTCTTTAAAAAATAAATTGCGTAAAATAATGTGGGTGCTGCTATCGGCCATTGTCGTCATCATTGCTGCAGTGATGATCTTTATTAACCAGAAAAGTTTTGGAAAAGCGCCCTCCGGCGAACGGCTCGAAAGGGTCAGAAAGTCGCCCAATTACCGCGACGGGGCCTTTCAAAATCAAAGTCCGACTCCTAATTTTTCATCAGACAAAGGTTTTACCGGAGTTTTGTACGATTTCTTTTTTAAGAAAGTAAAAGACCTCCGGCCTTCCAAAGATATTCCAACCATCAAAACCGACTTAAATGGTTTGGGCACCGAAGATGCGCTCGTATGGATGGGCCATTCGTCCTTGTACATGCAGATTGCCGGCAAAAAATTCCTGGTTGACCCGGTATTGGTTTCAGCTTCACCGTTGTCCGCTTTTAATAAGGCCTTTAACGGCGCTTCTACCTACCAACCCGCAGATTTGCCCAATGCAGATGTATTGATACTGACACACGATCACTGGGACCACCTGGATTACGAAACGATGCTCCATCTGAAGGACAGGGTAGGCAAAGTAATTTGCCCGTTGGGCGTGGGGGAGCACCTGGAATATTGGGGCTTTGATAAAAATAAAATAGTAGAACTGGATTGGAATGAGCAAACCTCTGTAGATGGATTTACCATCACGGCCTTGCCCGCCCGGCATTTTTCCGGTCGCGGCCTTACCCGAAATAAATCGCTTTGGGCATCTTTTATGCTGCAGTCCCCCGAAGGTGGTAATATCTATTTAGGAGGAGATTCTGGTTATGACAATCATTATACTGCCATTAAACAACGTTTTGGCAATATAGATCTGGCTATTTTAGAAAACGGCCAGTATAATGATGCCTGGAAATATATTCACCTGGTACCTGAAGACCTCGTAAAAGCGGTGAAAGACCTCGACCCTAAAAGACTTTTTACTGTTCACAACTCCAAATATGCTTTAGCGATGCATGCCTGGAGCGAGCCGCTGGAAAATATTTCCAAAGCAGCAGAAAAAGATAGTATTAAACTCATGACACCCATGATCGGCGAAGTGGTGCATTTAAAAGACAGCTTGCAGACCTTCAAAAAATGGTGGCAATAGGGCTGTATTTTTAAGAGTAACATCAATAACCCCAGCTTTTTTGCAACGATGTAGCTTTTATTTTCAATACTGCAAGCAACTTTGTTAATACTGCCTTGTTAGTTACTGTTTACTATTTGTAGCATACCGCTAGGAACTATTAACAATCAACGATAAACCGATACCCCATGAGTACCAATGTTAAAGCCTTTGGCACCGAAGCTGCTGATGCCAATCTTCAGCCAATGCATATTGATCGCCGTGATGTGACCCCACAGGATGTGGAAATTGAAATATTATATTGCGGCGTTTGTCACTCCGACCTCCACACCGCCCGCAACGACTGGGGTGGCTCTAAGTACCCTTCTGTTCCCGGGCATGAAATTGTAGGCAGAGTAACCAAAGTAGGCAGCGAAGTGACCCAATTTAAGGCCGGGGACCTGGCGGCAGTAGGCTGCATGGTGGACAGCTGTAAAACCTGCGACAATTGTAAGCAGGACCTGGAACAATTTTGTTTGAATGGTTTTACCGGAACCTATAACGGCAAAGATAAACACTCAGGGGGCCATACCTTTGGCGGCTACTCCGAAAAGGTAGTGGTAGACCAGCATTTCGTGTTGAAAGTACCTGAAAACCTGGACCTGGCAGCAGTAGCTCCCATACTTTGTGCGGGTATTACTACCTGGTCGCCGTTGAGACACTGGAAAGTAAAAGAAGGCAGCAAAGTTGCGGTAGTAGGATTAGGCGGATTAGGCCACATGGCCTTGAAACTGGCTCATGCCCTGGGTGCAGACGTGACCCTGTTTTCAAGAAGCGCTGGTAAAACAGAGGAAGCGAGATCTTTGGGAGCACACAATGTGATCATTTCTACTGATCCTGCTCAGATGGATTCCGTAAGAGGAAAGTTCGACCTGATCATAGACACCGTACCCTATGTACATGATCTAAATCCTTATGTACAGACGCTTCACGCCAGTGGTACATTGGTTCTGGTTGGCTTTCTGGGTAACCTGGAACCCATGCTGAACACAGCTCCATTGATATTAGGTAGAAAATCCATCGCCGGATCTTTGATCGGCGGTATTGCCGAAACACAGGAGCTGCTTGATTTTTGTGGCCAGCATAATATCGTGTCAGAAATAGAACTCATCAAAATGCAGGATATCAACCAGGCTTACGAAAGAATGCTGAAAAGCGATGTGCGTTACCGGTTTGTGATTGATATGCAAAGCCTGAAAAACTAATACCATAACGATTTATAGAAAAAGAGAGGATCCTGTTCGTGATCCGCTCTTTTCGTTTATAGCAACCAGCAGCAGTTTCGAATGTTCGATAAGCAGGGTTCTTATCTGTGCTGGTCAATCAAAATGGTGTGGCCATCCTGATCGGTAAGTGTAATGTAAGCGGCACCCGTTGTGGTGTCATGGGCCCCGGTTGTCAATTCAACGCATTGCTTTTTCAGGTGTTGTTGAACCGAACGTACATCATCAAACTAAATTCCACTATAACCGCTGCGTATCCTTTGCGCCTTCTCTTCTTCGCTCCTGCCCGACTGCCGGAGGCCCGGTTACGAATATAAGCAGCTTTTTATTTATATTTATGTATCGAAAACTGTAAGGGCTCTTCAGGTCCTTATGTAACTTCTGCACAAATGAAAAGTTCACGCCGTTCTTTCATCAAAATTTCGGGAGCCTTAACAGCGCTGGCCGCCTTGCCCAATCCGGTAAAAGCATTCTACCAGGATGTAAAAAAAATTTTTGTTTCCCCCAAACAGACCATCCCGCTCAACATCAACATTAATAAAAAACCGTATAAGGTCACTGCTGATACCCGCACTACATTACTCGACCTTTTACGGGAGGAGCTGCAGTTAACCGGCACTAAAAAAGGTTGCGATCACGGTCAGTGTGGCGCCTGCACGGTACATATCAACGGAGAACGGGTGCTGAGTTGTCTGACCCTGTCGGCACAAGCGGTTGACAAGGAGGTAACCACTATTGAAGGTTTAGCCGATGGCGACGAGCTGCATCCCATGCAACAGGCATTTATAGAATGCGATGGCTTCCAGTGCGGGTATTGCACACCCGGCCAGATCATGTCGGCAGTTGCCTGCGTCAAAGAGGGTCATACTAGGTCCGTTGCAGAAATTAAAGAATTCATGAGTGGTAACCTCTGCCGTTGCGGGGCTTATAATGGCATTGTTGAATCTATACAAAAAGTGGCAGCTATATGAGACCTTTTAGTTTTAGCAAAACGGAAAATGCGGCGAAGGCTGTAGTATCTAAAAAAGATCAGGCCCAGTTTATCGCGGGCGGCACTAACCTGGTAGATCTGATGAAAAAACATATTGCCCAGCCTGAGGCAGTGATCGATATAACCAGTTCGCTGTCGGATAAAATAGAAAACACTAATAAAGCTCTGCGTATCGGCGCGATGGTTCGAAACAGTACTTTGGCTACTGATCGTACCATATTATCGCAGTACCCGCTCATAGCAAAAGCAGTGCTGGCCGGCGCTTCGCCCCAGATTCGCAATATGGCCAGTACGGGCGGTAACCTGTTACAGCGCACCCGTTGTCCTTATTTTTATGATGTAACCAGCCCCTGTAATAAACGAAAACCGGGATCGGGTTGTAGCGCCCTGGAGGGCCAAAACCGGATGAGCGCCGTGGTGGGCTATAGTGATCAATGTGTGGCGGTTCATCCTTCAGATCTATGTGTGGCATTTGCGGCTTTGGATGCATCAGTAAACATTATAAACAAGCGGCAGCAAAAAACAACTATTGCTTTTAAAGAGTTTCACCGGCTGCCTGGCGATCAACCCCAAACAGATAATCAATTGCCTGCGAATGCCTTGATCACTTCTATCGATATCGCATCGAACCCGTTTCAAAATAATAGCGCTTATGTGAAATTGCGCGATCGAGACTCTTATGCATTTGCTTTGGTGTCTGTTGCTGCCGCGCTTCATTTGCAGGGTAATAAAATTACAGATGCCCGTTTGGCCTCGGGAGGAGTAGCTCATAAGCCCTGGCGCTGGTACGCTGCCGAAGCTTATTTAAAAGGGAAGGAGGCGATCCCGTTACATTTCGAAAAAGCGGCTGCTATTGCTACAGAGGGGTTGAAACCCTTATCTGGCAATGCTTTTAAAATACCCATGTTAAGGGGAGCTATAATAACGGCGCTACAAAATTGTTTGACAGGTTAATAAGTTTCTTCCAAAAAAAGGATGGGGTCGACAACTATAAAATTATTCCACAAAAGCACCGGCTGCTAAATAAACTTGTATTATGGCATTTTTTGATGAACCTTTCGATTCGATGGCACCTCCGGAAGGTCGCGTAGAGGGTGTAGCAAAAGTTACCGGGAAAGGAAAGTATGCAGCAGAATACGAAGTGCCGGGTGTATGCTATGCCGTACTGGTAGATAGCACCATCCCTTCCGGCACCATCAAAAGCATTAACCTGCAACATGCTAAGGAGGTTGCCGGCGTTATCGATATTGTCACGCATCAGCATAAACCGCTGGTTCCGGGCATGGCCGATGAAGCCAAAATAAAAGAATCCAGGTTTGGTCTTCCCGTTTTTCATACGGATAAAATTTACTTTAAAGGACAGCCCATTGCCATGGTTATTGCCGAAACCCTGGAGGATGCTACTTATGCCGCCTCATTGGTAACTGCTGATTATGAAGCCTCCCCTTTTAAAGTAGACTTTGAAAAAGAACATCCCTCAAATCCGCTCTCCAACGCGGGTAAGGAAAGAGGATCTTTGGATGCCTGGAGCAACCTCCCGCATATAGTAGAATCTTCTTACAATATAAAAGCGGAAGTGCATAATCCCATGGAAATGCATGCCACTATTGCGCACTGGATCAGTAATGATCAGCTAAAACTATTCGACAAAAACCAGGGCGTTAACAATGTGCAACGCAGCTTTGCCCGGCTTTTTAATATCCCGGAAAAGAATATAGAGGTGTTCAGCGAATTTGTAGGCGGTGGATTTGGCTCAGGGCTAAGAGTATGGCCGAGCGCTCTGGCCGCCGTAATGGCAGCGAAGCAGGTGAACCGTCCCGTGAAACTGATGTTGACACGTCCGCAGATGTTTCATTCGGTAGGCTATCGCCCGGCATCCTGGCAAAAAGTAAAAATGGGTGCAGATAACGAAGGCAATATTACCGGCGTATGGCACCAGGCCAAAAACGGAACCTCTGTTTATGAAAGTTTTGGAGAAGGCATTACCCGCGTTACACGCCTCATTTATAAATTCCCCAACCTGAAAACCGAGTCGGCGATTGTTCCCCTGAACCTTTCTACACCCACCTGGATGAGAGGTCCGGGCGATTGCACCGGCGATTTTGCCATTGAAAGCGCTATAGATGAGTTAAGCTATCAATTAGGCATGGACCCGGTACAATTGCGGCTTAAAAATCTTGCATTGGATAAAAACCCCGATTCGGGCCTGCCCTGGTCTACCAACTATATCCATGAGTGTATCGAAAAAGGAGCTTCGCTCATCGATTGGTCCCAGCGAAAAACAAAACCCAAACAGTTAAAAGAAGGAGACTGGTACACCGGTTACGGTATGGCGGTAGGCATGTGGAACGCAGGACGGGGTAATGCCAGCGCGGGGATTGAAATGCGTAAAGACGGCAGCATTACGGTACAAACAGCCATGACCGATATTGGTACGGGCACCGGTACAGGCATGTATAATATTGCGCATGAGGTTACCGGTATTCCAAAAAACAAGATAAAAATAGAGCTGGGTAATTCTACTTTGCCTCCGGCACCCAGCCAGGGTGGAAGTACCGGCTTGTCTTCTGTGAGCGGGGCTGTGGTAGCTGTTTGCAATGCTTTAAAGTTAAAACTGGCCGGATATGCCGCAACAATCAATGAAAAATATAAAGGCATACCGGCGGCTGACATCTTACTTTCGGAAAAAGGGATCTCTTTAAAATCGGCTAATGGCGAATGGGTTTCTTACGAACAGCTATGGGAAAAAAACAAGCTGACCGTAATAGACCTGGAAGCCAGTTCAGGCCCCGGTGATGAACGTAAACAATATGCTTTCTGCTCTTCAGCCGCTCATTTTTGCAAAGTGCGCGTTAATACCAAAACAGGTAAACTAAAAGTGTCAAAGCTGGTTTGCGTTGCAGACGGCGGTAAGATCGTGAACGAAAAAGCGGCTGCCAACCAAATGTCGGGTGCAGCTGTAGGTGGTATCGGAATGGCATTGATGGAGGAGCAGTTGGCAGATGAGCAGCTGGGCGGGCTGGTAGGCAATGACCTGGCCGGTTATCATTTTGCTGTAAATGCCGATGCGCCGATTATTGAAGTGGCCTTTATCGGCAGGCCGGATGTTAACATCAATCCTACAGGAGCGAAGGGTTTGGGGGAAGTGGGTATCATTGGTGTGGCAGCCGCTATATCCAACGCAATTTATAACGCAACCGGCAAACGGCTGAGAAATTTGCCGATCACGCCGGATAAAATATTGGATTTACCTTAAACAAGTTGCATGCTTACAGCGATACATCCCAAATTACCTATGCGGAATAAGCAGGTTACAAAAGCTTATTATATCGGCCAGCTGGGTTTTAAAGATTGCGGTGCCGTTGATTACGATGGTTACCTGATGGTGGAAAAAGAGGGCATAGAGATTCACTTTTTTGAGTTCAAAGAGTTGGATCCTGCAGAAAACTACGGACAGGTTTATATCCGCACCGATGATATTGATGGGTGGTATCGGTTTTTAAAAGATAACAATGTTGCCATTCATCCCAACGGCCACCTGGAAGCTAAACCCTGGGGACAGAAAGAGTTTTCGTTGCTGGATCCTGATAATAACCTGCTGACTTTCGGACAGCACACTTACTAATGCGGAAGCTTAAAACCAATTGGATATCAAGGCCATTTAAACACCCAGCCAACTTATCGGCTTCCACCTCAATCATTTTATTTTTTCCAAATGATATTGTACTGATCTTGTTTTCTCCTCATTATCCTGCAGGTAGTGTTAAATGAATTAAAAGAATTCGGGCATTTCCTTTTATCCTGTCGATTGTTATAGTAGAGCTTTCCCTTTGCCAATATAAAGTTCACTACATTTGGTCCTCAAACCAACGAACCATGGCAATCAGGATCTTTATTACAGGCGGTACTTTCGATAAGGAATATAATATGTTGAATGGTCAGCTATACTTTAAAGATACGCACCTGCATGAACTACTCGAAAAAGGGCGCAACCTGGTGCCCGTTGAAATAAGGACACTGATGATGATAGATAGCCTGGAAATGACCGAAGAAGACCGCGAACTAATTGCTTATCAGTGCGAACAGTGTGAAGAAGAGCAGATCGTTATTACGCATGGCACGGACACCATGGATAAAACCGCGCAGGTGCTGGCAGAAAAAGTAAAGAATAAAACGATCGTTATTACCGGGGCTATGATCCCTATTAAATTTGGCAGCTCTGATGGTTTATTCAACCTGGGTAGCGCTTTAGCTTTTGCACAAACGCTCCCGCCCGGTGTTTACGTAGCCATGAACGGCCGTTATTTCAACTGGAATAATGTTCGCAAGAACAGGCAATCAGGCATTTTCGAGGAAATTAAATAAAAACCAACAAGCCCTCGCTATTATACTTATAGTTTTCCCATCTTTGCAGGCTCAATAAAACGGAACATAACTTCTGTACATAACTTGCACCGGTAGCATTAGTACCGAAGTTCTGCCTGTCCAATAAAACCAATCGGATGAAAACTTCGAAAAGCGCTGCCATCGGCTTTATCTTCATTACACTTACTATTGATGTTATCGGCTGGGGGCTGATTATACCGGTGATGCCCAAGCTTCTTTCGGAACTGAAGCATATTCCAATAAATGAAACGAGCACCTGGGGTGGCTTACTGGTATCTGTTTTCGCGTTAATGCAATTTTTATTCGCTCCATTGATGGGTAATTTGAGTGATCGATTTGGCCGAAGACCTGTTATTCTTTTATCCCTTCTTGGATTTTGTGTTGACTACGTCATACTAGCGCTGGCACATAATTATGCTTTGCTTTTTGTAGGCCGGGTATTGGCAGGAATTACAGGGGCGAGTTTCACCGCTGCCAGCGCCTACATTGCAGACATAAGTACTAATGAAAACCGGGCTAAAAACTTTGGCCTGATTGGCGCTGCTTTTGGATTGGGCTTTGTATTAGGTCCGGCGTTAGGTGGTTTGCTGGCTGGCTGGGGCTTAAGGGCTCCGTTTTATGCAGCAGCAATCCTTTGCTTTATCAATTTCTTATATGGTTACTTTGTACTTCCTGAGTCACTGAAGCCGGAGAATCGCAGGCCCTTCAGCTGGTTAAAAGCCAACCCGGTAGGATCGCTCTTCTTCTTTATCAGACATAAAGAAATAACAGGCCTTGTAGCTGGTTTTATTTTTATTTACCTCGCGGCTCACGCGGTACAAAGCAACTGGAGCTACTTCACCATGTTTGTATTTAACTGGACAGAAAAGCAGGTGGGCATTTCTTTGGCAATTGTTGGGGTATTGGTAGGACTGGTACAGGGAGGTTTGATACGTGTTATTAATCCTAAACTCGGTGATGAAAAAAGCACCTACCTGGGGCTTATTTTATATGCTGTAGGTTTAACCTTATTCGCTTTTGCCTCTAAAAGCTGGATGATGTATGTATTTCTGATTCCATATTGCATGGGAGGTATCGCAGGCCCTGCTCTTCAATC